>VBAI01000187.1 GCA_005882295.1 Candidatus Segetimicrobium genomatis
CGAGACCAAGGTGCTCCAATCGTTTCAAGGCGCGATTCACCCCGCCGCGCGTGGCGCCGGCGAGCTCGGAGAGTTCTTTCTGCGTGACCTTGACCGCCGCGGCAGAGCGCCCCGGGCCTGCCGCTTCCGCCAGCTCGAGGATGCGCTTGGCCAGGCGGACCGGCAGATCCAGGAACTGCATCTCCGCAACGAGCAGAGCGGCAGCGCGAATCTGTGTGGCAAAGATCGCCGCCATCTTCAACACCGCATCCGGATGCCGCCGCAGGACCGCGACGAGATCCGCGCGCGGAACCGCCAGCACCGTGGTCGGCGTCAGCGCGGTAGCCGACAGAAAGTGCGGCCCGTCGTCGAAGATCGTCTGGATCCCCAGCAGGCGGCCGGCAGAGAACTTGCCCACGCTGATGCGCCGTTCTTCGGACGTCAGGGTCAGATTGATCTCGCCGCTGACGACATAGTAAATGAACGCGGGCGGATCGCCTTCCCGGAAGATCGTCTCGTCCGCGCGGTAGCTGCGGCGCTGCACCCGCGGGAGGAGTTCCGCCATCTCCGCTTCGGAGAACTCCGTAAACGGGGGAATCTGGGTAATCGCCGCGATTGGCGCCGTCGTCTGGTTCACGGGGCGAACGTTCGACCCGTGCGATGAGGAGTCCTCCGGCGGCCGCCGAACTGTCCCCCATGGCCGTCCACGGAGTCGCTCAGACGCGCGCGGCCGTCCTGGGTCTGGGCGCCTATGCACCTCCGAAGGTGCTGACCAACGACGACCTGGCGCGCCTGGTTGACACCAGCGACGAGTGGATCACGACGCGGACTGGGATCAAGCGCCGGCATGTCGCCGGCCCCGACCAGGCGACCTCGGACCTCGCAGTCATCGCCGCGCAGCAGGCCCTGGACGCCGCCGCCGTCCGCGCGCAGGACCTCGACCTGATCCTGGTGGGGACGGCCACGCCGGACATGCTCTTTCCCGCGACCGCCTGCCTGCTGCAGGAGCGGCTGGGCGCCCCGCAGGCCGGTGCGTTTGACCTGCTCGCCGCATGCTCGAGTTTCGTCTATGGCCTGATCTCGGCCGGGCAGATGCTCACGTCGGGCCTCGCCCGCACGGCGCTGGTCGTCGGTGCGGAGACGCTGAGCCGGCTCGTCGACTGGAAAGACCGGACCACGTGCGTGTTGATCGGCGACGGCGCGGGCGCCGCCGTGCTTGGCGCATCGGACACCGGCCGCGGGATCTACGCAGGCATGGTGGGCGCAGACGGGTCGGCCGGGAATGTCCTGAAAGTGCCCGCCGGCGGCTCGCGCATGCCCATGACGCGCGAGGCGATCGACCGCAAACTTCACCGCGGATACATGGATGGGCAGGCGGTGTTCAAGCTGGCCGTGCGGACGGTTCCCGGATTGATTCGCGAAACGGTCGCGCGGGCCGGGTGGACGATGGAGCACGTGGACCTCATCGTGCCGCACCAGGCCAACCTACGGATCATCGAGGCGATGGCCTCGCAGCTGCACCTGCCCATGGAAAAGTTTGTCGTGAACATCCAAGAGTACGGGAACACGTCTGCGGCCAGCGTGCCGCTGGCGCTATTCGAGGCGGTGCAGGGCGGCCGGATTCACGACGACGACCGGATCGTGCTCGCAGCCTTCGGCGGCGGGTTTACCTACGCGGCGTGCGCCCTCGTATGGGGTAAGTAGATCTACCTCACGCCGGCGCCCATCTGGTGCAGCTTCGCCAGCAACGCTCCCATGGGGGCCACGTCAACAGGCACGCCGTTCCGGTACGCGACCGCCAGCCCGGAGACGGAGGACACTTTCCCGCCTGGCAGGATAATGCCCACCAGATTCAGCGGATCGGCGGCGGACACCACAACCACTTCGCGGTCTTCTGGAGCGCGCCGGACCGCTCGGAGCGACTCAACGGCTTCCGGCAGCGCGAACTGCTCGCCGACAAATCCCACCACGAAACGGCCCCCGCGGATCTCACCCGCAGCCTCCCAGCGGCGGTAGACTCCCAGCAGGACGCGCCAGCCGGGCGCCAGCGGCTCCCGGGCCACGAGATCGCGGAACACCACGCCATATCTCCGCAGCAACTGGCGGGCGATGGCTTCATCACGGCCATGGGATTCGACGTCGGCCGCCCCCTGCCACAACGACCACCGCCCCACCGGCAGCGACCGCCCGTGTGTGCGGAGTCCTCCACCATACGGTCCGGATCGGGCGCCGCCGTACGCTCGGAAGCGCCGCCGGTCGCGATGCCGCCCGCCCCCATGCAGCAGTTGCCGCAGCCCGGCCACACCATCACCGCTTACCACGCCGTGAGCGACCAGTTCCCATAGCGCGTCCTCAACCTCCGCGGGCAGGCGGCGGGTCCCCTTCACGATATCGGGCATGAATGACGCGCCGCGCTGCTGGAGGTACCGGGCGACATCACCCGCAGCCGAAGAGAGGCGGGCCAGCGCGGCATCGAGATCACGCTGGTCGCGCAAGAAGACCGGCAGGTCCTCGCGCAGGACAAACGCGATGGGGGAGTTGCGGCCCGGTCCTTGACGGCGCTTGCTGGCCCCCGACGGTTCCTCAGTCATCGCCGCCCCCTGAACCGGTTCGCGGTTCAGGGCAGCGCCAGCGCTGAGCCGGCCCCAGGTCACAGTGCCAGACAAACAGAGATGCTCGAGATCCGCCGGATCGTAGAGGCGGACGCGCGCGGGAATCACGTGCTCTTCCCACGCCGGCGCCGGAAGCTCCATCCCCTGCAACTGGCCGATGATCTGGAGCACGCCGTCGCGGCCGTGGAGCTGCGAACCCGGCTGGATGTGCTGCCAGCGGAACAGGAAACGCATGAAGTCCGCCGCAGGCACTGCCTCGATCTCCCGGCGGAGCCGGCCCAGCGTCAGCCGGTGAATGCGGGCCAGCAGCCTGCGCTCACACCACTCTTCTTCCACAATCCCCGGCGTGAACCGGCCGCGCAGCACCGTGCCCATCCCCTCCAGGGCGGCCAGTGCGATCTCGATGTCGGCCTGGCGCACCCCAAGGCGGGCCGCTAAAACCTGGGACATCACCGGACCGGTCACGACGAGCCATCCCAGTACGATCTGACGGATCGCGTCATCCTGCGTCAGCTCAGCCTGCCCGGCGCGCGGAAGCGCGAGGGTGATCTCAGGGGTGAAGCGCACGTCGGGCACGGCAGCGCGGACGAGCGTGAGACGCTCAGCGGCCGCGTAGGCGCGGTACTCCCGGTACGACTCATCACGCCAGACGGCCACCGTTGCGCGACCGGTGCCGATCAGAGCTTCGGCGTATGGCTTCCAGCCCTCGGCCTCCGCCTCCGGCTGCAGCCCGACGGACAGAAGGTGATCGTGCAGCTCGTCGGCGTCGCGGACATCCGGCTGAGCCTGCTGGCGCACCTCGTCGATCGCCGCCTGATCCAGCGCGCCCAGGCCTCGCGCCAGATCCGGGTCGGTACGGCGCAGCGTCACCGCGCGGGCCCGCCGCTCTTCCAGCGGGGCATCGTCCAGGAAGGCGAAGGGGTTGGCGTTCAGGATCTCGTGGGACATGGGCGAGGGGCTGGGAGTTTCCACGGCAACAGTGCGCAGCTCGCCTCGCTCAAGACGCCCGGCGATCTCCAGCAGCCCGTCGAGATCCATCGCCTCGTACAGGCAGTTGGCGATGGTCTCGTTGACCAGCGGATGGTCGGGCGGGGTGACGGGGCCGGAGCGGTTGTCCTGGCAGGCCACCTGCTCGGGAAAAACCGCGGCCATCAGGTCTTCAGCCCGCATGCGCTGGATCGGCATCGGCACGCGCCGCCCGCCAGCATAGCGCAACACGGCCAGCGCCCGGTTGGCGTTCCAGCGCCACCGGTTGGTAAACATCGGTGACGCCAGCAACGCCTGGATCAAATCCTCTTTCGCCGTTGCGGTCCGCACAAAGGCGAAGACGCTGTCCAGCGGGAAACTGTGCTGCTCGCCCAGCGACAGCACAATGCCATCATCTGTTGCCGCGGCCTGCAGCTCGAAATCGAAGGTCAGGCAGAAGCGCTTGCGAATCGCCAGGCCCCACGCGCGATTGATGCGGCCGCCAAACGGGGTGTGCAAGATGAGCTGCATGCCGCCCGCTTCATCAAAGAATCGTTCGGCGACGATGGTCTGGGCCGTCGGCACGCACCCCAAGATGGCCACCGTCTCCGCCACGTACGCGACGATCTGCTCCGCGCCGGCCCGGTCCACTCCCGTCTCGGCGATGAGCCACTGCGTGACGCTTTCTCGGTCGCCCAGCCGGTCCGCCACAGTCTGACGCAGCGCGGAGACCGCCTGCGAGAGCTCTGCCGTGCGCGCCGGGGCCTCGCCGAGCCAGAAGGGAACCGACGGCGGCGCGCCATGCGCATTCTCCACGCGGACCTTGCCTGCTTCCACGCGCCGGATGCGCCAGGAGGTATTGCCCAACAGAAAGATGTCGCCGCCCTGGCTCTCGATGGCAAAATCCTCATTGACCTTGCCGACAAACGTGCCCTGCGGCTCTTCGATGACGTCGTAGTCTGCCGTATCGGGGATCGCACCGCCCGACGTGATCGCCGCCAGGCGCGCCCCCCGACGACCGCGCAGCACCCCGTGGATCTGGTCGCGGTGCACAAACGCGCCGGCCCGACCGCGGCGGCTGCTGATGCCCTCCGACAGCATCTGCACGATTTGCTCGAACTCCTCGCGGGGGAGGTGGTGGTAGGGCAGCGTGCGACGAATCAGAGCCCACAGATCGTCCTCCCGGATCTCCTCGCTCGCGGCGATCGCGACCATCTGCTGCGCCAGGACATCGAGCGGTTTGCGCGGCATCACGATGCGGTCCAGCTCACCGGCGCGAGCCGCCTGGACCGCCGCCGCGCACTGGACCAGTTCATCGCGGGTGAGCGGGAATAACACCCCCTTGGGGACGCTGCCCAGCCAGTGCCCTGAGCGGCCGACGCGCTGCAGCAGGGTCGCCAGCGCCCGCGGCGCGCCCAGATGGCACACCAGATCCACGTGGCCGATGTCAATCCCCAACTCCAGCGACGCCGTCGCCACCACGACCGCGAGTTCTCCCGATTTCAACCGCCGCTCGGCGTCCAACCGGATCTGCCTGGAAAGGCTGCCGTGGTGCGGGGCGACTTTGCCCTCGCCTAACCGCTGAGTCAGTTGATGCGCAACCCGCTCGGCCAGCCGCCGAGTGTTCACGAACACCAGAGTCGTGCGATGGTCCCGGGACAGTGCGGCGATCCGGTCGTAGACCTCCGCCCACATCTCGTGCGAGGCAACATGGCTGAGCGGCTGGGTAGGCACATCCACGCGCAGCTCCCATGCCCGGCGGTGTCCCACGTCCACGATCGCGCAGAGCGGTTGCCCGTCCCGTGTGGTACGGCCGGCCCCCACCAGCAGCCGGGCAATCGCGTCGATGGGTTTGACCGTTGCGCTGAGCCCGATGCGTTGGAGGTTGCGGCCGGCAAGCAGGTCGAGCCGTTCCAGTGACAGCGCCAGGTGGCTGCCGCGCTTGTCGCCGGCGACGGCATGAATCTCGTCCACGATGACCACGCGGGCGGTGCGCAGAAACTCGCGGCTGCGCTGCGCGGTCAGGAGGATGTACAGCGACTCGGGGGTGGTGATCAGGATGTGGGGCGGGCGGCGGACCATGAGGTTCCGCTCGCGCGCGGGCGTGTCGCCCGAGCGCACCATGGCCCGGATCTCCGGCAATGGGGTGCCGGCCTGCTCCGCCAGTGCGGAAATTGCGGCCAGCGGTTCCTGCAGGTTCTTCTGGATGTCGTTGCCCAGGGCTTTGAGGGGGGACACATAGACGACCGCGGTCTCGTCACGCAGCGTGCCGTTGTGAGCCGCCGCCACCAGATGATTGATCGACCAGAGAAATGCGGCCAGCGTCTTGCCGGACCCGGTCGGGGCCGCGACCAGCGTGTCTCGACCCTCGGCGATGTGCGCCCAGCCCTGGACCTGCGGTGCGGTCGGCTCCCCGAACCGCCCCACAAACCAACGGGCAATCAACGGATGGAATAGCGAGAGGTCCATCGGTGTCCCCTATTGTGAACCTGTTCGGCGCGCTGTGTCTATTCCCTCAGTACATCGATTCGCGATCCAGGATCCCGAGCTGCCGGGCCCGCCGTTCCGCGAAGGTAAACGCGACCAGGGCGGCTGCGACCCACAGCGCGGTCAGCATGGCCAGAAAGCCCAAGACCGTGGGATCCGTGAATTGAGGCAGCGAACGGACGACCGCCGGCCCCAGCAGGCCGCGGCGCATCGCCTCCAGCCACCAGGTGAGTGGAATCGCCTGAGACAGCGCCTGCAACGCCGGCGGGAGCACGGTCACCGGGAAGATCGCGCCGCATACCAGATACAGGGCGGCGCCGACACCTTCCGGCATGCGCCAGGCTTCACCCGAGATGAGGACGGCCGCGCTCACCACAATCAGCCCCAGCGCGATCACCGCGCCGATCCCCAGGACGAACGCCGCCGCTGTGTAGGGAGCGTTTATCGTGGCCAGATGCATCGGCACCCCCAGCACCCAGCGCCCGAAGACCAGGGTAACAGCGGCGGCGGCCACGGCTGAGGTGGCCTGCGCCAGCGCGCGGCCCACCAGGTAGGCACGAAGTGAGATGGGAGAGATGTACACGTAGCGCAGCGTCCTCCAGTGCTCGCGGTCGCTGATCAGACTGTAGGCCGTGCCCATCATGCCCCGCACCACAAACGGCCAGCAGGCCGTGCCCACCACGAAGAACCCCAGCATCGCGGCGCCACCGGCCCGGGCCACTACGTGGTACATGAAGACGAGGATGAGCACGCCGCCCAGCGGCCGGGCGATAGAATAGATGAAGAACAGCAGCGGGTCTGTCCAGTTGCTCTCGATCTGCCAACCCAACCAGTACCCGACCCGAAGAGTCCGCCACCAGCGCGAGAGGCTAGATTGTGAACGAACGGACACCTGGGTCGGCATGCTACCCTGAGATCGTCATTGCGAGGAGCGTAGCGACGAAGCAATCTCCACACGCGAGGAGATTGCTTCGGCCCTTCGGGCCTCGCAATGACAGAAGATACGTCGGGTCCCGCGAGGACAAACTAGCATCAGAATCGTAGGCTCAACCGCCCTTCCCGCCGGGCCAGATACTCCATTTTGCGCAGTGACCAGCGTGCCACTAGCATGAACATCACGGCCAGGCCGACCAGCGCCCCGAGTTCTGCCCGCACCGGCAGGAGCGCCGGGTGACTCCCGGGGAACAACAGCTGGCGCATCGCATCCAGCGCTAGGGTCAGCGGGATGATCGACGTTCCCATGCCCACCCAGAACCCCAGCGCCCGCACCGGAAAGTAGAACCCTGAAGCCAGGAACACCGGCTCCATGAACAGCTCCGCCATGTGCCACGCTTCCCGCCCCCACATCAGGAACACGCTGGCAAACGTCACGCCCAGGCCGTACAGCGCGATGATGCCCACAGCAAAGATCAGCAGGAAGAGCGGGAGCTGCGTGATCGCGTACGTGACGTGAAAGAGCACCGATCCGATGACAATGATCGCCGCCGCCCGCACCAGCGTGCCCACGAAACCGCCGATGGACATCCCCAGCAAGATGGGGACGATGCCGCAGGGCAGGACCATGTACAGTTCCAGATTCCCGCCCTGCTTGTCCCAGTAGAACTGCGCGGCCATGTTCCACATCACATTCATCCAGAATGCCATCGTCGCGCCGCCCATGATCACGTAACCGACAAACCGGTCCGGCGCGCCCAGCGCCTTATACACGTACACAAACGCGATCGTCCCCAGCAGGGGCAGCACCGTATCGTAGAACAGCCACGACCGCTCGCGGTTGGCCCCGATGATGCGCGGATACGCGCGGCCCAGCGTAGCACGCACAACCCGGCGCAACCCGCGGGCGCGGGCGATCTCGCTCACGGCCGGCCCCCTTCGTCTGCTTCCTCCAGCCTCCGGCCCACGATCTGCACGAAGACATCTTCCAGGCTGGGCTCGATCTTCTGCAGCGAGAAGATCCTCCGCTCCCGATCGGCCAGCGCTTTCACTACGCCAGCAATCGCGCCGTCGTCGGCCACCTGCAGGCGCAATTCCGTCCTGCCGTCTGTGACGCGCGCGTCCGCCCGCTGCACGCCGGGCACCCCGCTCACCCAGGCAATTCCGTCCAGCGGCTCGGTGGTCAGCACGAAGTATGTGCCCCCGGCCGTGCGCCGGCGCAGCGCCGCGGGGGTATCGCAGGCCACGATGCGGCCCTTGTGGATGATCGCCACCCGGTCGCAGAGTTCCTCCGCCTCGTGCATGTAATGCGTCGTGAGCAGAATGGTGCGGCGCGAATTGGCGTGGATCCATTCCTTAATGTACGCGCGGACGTCGCGGGCCGCCTCGACATCGAGCCCCACCGTGGGCTCGTCGAGGAACAGGATGTCCGGATCCGGCAGCAGCCCTCGCACCATGTTCATTTTCTGGCGCATGCCCGTCGAGAGCGCGCTGACACGCCGGCTGCGCTCCTCATACAGGCCGACGATCCGGAGCAGCTCGTCGATCCGGGCCAGGGCCGGGCGGGTCGGCAGTCCGTAGAACTGGCTGAACATCCACAACTGCTCGCGGACGGTCAGCAACCCGTAGCCGGAATGCTCCCCGCCCGACACCATCGAGATGCGCTCGCGCACCTGCTGCGCCTGTCCGACCACGTCAAGTCCCGCCACGTGGGCCGACCCGGACGTGGGCAGCAGGAGCGTCACCAGCACCTTGATAAACGTGGTCTTCCCCGCGCCGTTCGGTCCCAGGAGCCCGAAGAACTCCCCGCGCGGGATGTCCAGGGTCACACCGTCCAGCGCCACCACCGGCGCGCCGGATGGGTTCGTGGGGGACTTTCTGATCCGGTAGGTACGAACCAGGTCCCGCGTTTCGATTGCTAGTTCGTTCATACGGAGATCGCCACGCCCCTTCGGGGCTCGCGATGACGGGAACACCCTACTCCTGTCTCTTCGCCGCTCGCTCCGTCCACTTCGCAGCCAGCACGTCCCGGCGCGGGCGGTACAGCTGCATGTAGAACTGCTGCTGGGCCTCCAGGACCGGCTTGGGGACCGCCATGACGATGCGCAGCGCCTCAGCCCACGCGTCTTTGAAGGTCCCGGCGAACCGCTGCTCGATCTGCCGGCGAAAATCTTCCGGCCGCTGGATCTCGCCGCCGATCGTGAACAGCGTGACCCGGCCGGCTTTGATCTGGAACGCTTTGTCGTCGCCCAGATAGAACTCGCCGAAGGAAGCAGTGTATTTCTTCGGCTTCGCCGGACCCTTGCCACCCTTGAAACCGCGCTTGGCGGCAGCGTAGTAGATGGCGCGGTTGAGCCCCCACGACTTGGCGCTGGCCACTGGGAGACCCAGTGCCTTCGCCCGCGCGGCCTGGAGGGTTGCCATCACTTGAAATCGTCCAACGCCGGATGCCACCTTCTCAATCTACTCAATCTACACAACCTACACAACCTGGACAATCTGACAGCACCACAAGCCGACAGGGTACGCAGCACCACGACGCGAACCAACGGAATTACCCTGGACGGCGAAGAGGTGACACAGCATGAGTGTCGTCGGTGAACGTTCGCAGATGTATGTGGGCGGGGCGTGGGTCGGCGCAGCGAGCGGCAAGACGATGCGCGTCACCAATCCCGCCACGGGCGAAGCGCTGGCCGAGCTTCCCGATGCCGGGCGGGACGACGCGTGGAAGGCCGTCGACGAGGCCGCCAAAGCCTTCGCCGCGTGGGCGGCCACGCCGGGGCTGGAACGAGGCAAGATCCTCCGCCGGATCTTCGAGCTGATGACCGAGCAGCGCGATGACCTGGCGCGGCTGGTGACCGAGGAGAACGGGAAACCGTTTGACGAGGCCAGGCGCGAGGTCGCGTTTGCCACCGGGTATTTCAGCTGGTTTGCGGAAGAGGCGCGCCGCGTGTACGGGGAGATCGTGCCGCCCCCAGTGTCTGGCAAGCGGTTGTGGGTGCTGCGTCAGCCGCTCGGCGTGGTCGGGGCGATTACCCCCTGGAACTTTCCGGCGACGATGGTCACCCGCAAAATCGCACCGGCGCTGGCGGCCGGTTGCACGGTGGTGCTCAAACCCGCCAGCGCCACCCCGCTGACGGCGCTCGCGCTGGCCCGCATCTGTGAAGCGGCGGGACTGCCCTCAGGTGTCTTTAACGTGCTCACCAGCAAAAACAGCGGCGTGATCGGGCAGGTATTTCTGGATCACCCCGCCTTGCGCAAGATCGCGTTCACGGGTTCGACTGAAGTCGGCAAACGCCTCATGGCCGGGGCCAGCCAGCAGCTCAAGCGCGTCTCGTTTGAACTGGGCGGGAACGCGCCCTTCATCGTGTTCGACGATGCGGACCTGGCGCCGGCCGCCGACGGCGCGGTGGGGATCAAGTTCCTGCGGGTGGCCGGCCAGTCGTGCATCTGCGCCAACCGGCTTTACGTTCAGGAGAGCATCGCCGCGAAGTTTATCCCCATGTTCATCGAGCGCGTCAACGCGCTCAAGGTGGCGCCGGGATTTGAAGCCGGCGCGCAGATCGGACCGCTGATCAACGCGGAGATCCTCTCCAAAGTGGACGGGCTCGTGCAGAGCGCGGTCCACTCCGGCGCACGGTTGGACACCGGCGGGCGCCGGCTGACGAACGGCGTCTACAGCAAGGGGCTGTTCTACGCGCCGACGGTCCTCACGCAGGTGCGCGAGGAGATGGCTGTCGCCAGGGAAGAAATTTTCGGCCCGGTCGCGCCGGTGATGACCTTCAACGACGAGGCGGAGGTCATCCAGCGGTCCAACAACACCACCTTTGGACTGGCCGCGTACTTCTACACGCGCGATCTCCGCCGGGCCATCCGCGTGGCGGAAGCCCTCGAGTACGGCATGGTCGGTGTGAACGATGCCACGGGATATACGCACGAGATCCCGTTCGGCGGATACAAAGAGAGCGGGCTCGGGCGCGAGGGCGGAAAACAGGGCATCGAGGAATATATGGAAGTCAAATCAATCTCAGTCGGGACGTCGCCCTAGCGCCCAAATACCAGGTCCGGCGCGTATGCCGCTGGTATCACTGGAGTTTCTGACGAAGTCCCTGGAGAATTTCCACAACCTGTCTCGCGCGCTGTCGTCCTCAACCGGTACCGGTGGCGGATTTAGCGGCGGGGGCGGGGGCAGCAGCCGGGCCGGGTAGTGCTTTTTCCTTGCGGATCAGTTGAACAAACGTGCGGGCGATATGCGGATCGAAGTGAGACCCAGCATCCCGCTCCAGTCGCGCCAACGCTTCC
Organism: Candidatus Segetimicrobium genomatis; assembly: GCA_005882295.1. Lineage (GTDB taxonomy): Bacteria > Sysuimicrobiota > Sysuimicrobiia > Sysuimicrobiales > Kaftiobacteriaceae > Telluricultor. Next base: position 11,280 of record VBAI01000187.1, read on the forward strand.
TGTACCGGCAGCGCTTTGCGGTACGGCCGATCGCTGGTCATCGCCTCGTAGGCGTCTACCACCGTCACAATCCTCGCGACCAGAGGAATCGCCTCGCCGGCGAGACCGGCAGGATAACCCTTCCCATCCCATCGCTCGTGACTGTGCCGCACAGCCAGCTTGGCTGCCTCGGACACCGGTGCCTTCTGTAGAATCTCAAAGCCCCGCTCGGCATGCCGGCGCATGATCACCAGCTCGTCGGGATTCAGTGGGCCGGGTTTGTTCAAGATGGCATCGGGCACCCCAATCTTCCCCAGGTCGTGCAACCTGGCGCCGACGCGCACGTCCTCCACCACATCCGGAGGCAGCCTCAACAGGCGTCCGACCCACGCCGCAAGGTCGGCCATGTGCGCGGAGTGATCGCCGGTATAGGAATCCTTCGCATCAATGGCGCTGGCTAGCGCTTCATAGGTCCCCAGGTGTGCGGCTTTCAGATCGTCCTGCTGCTTCAGCAGGCGCCGGGACGCCCTGCGGACGAGGACATCGACTGAGGTGTACAGGAAGAAAAAGCCCAGGAGCACGGCGATCCACACGATGCGCCGGACAGGCTGCAACTGCTGGTGGAGATGGGTCAGATCGTAGAAGATCTCAAATGCAGCGATGGGCTTCGGGTTGCCTGCTGCCTGCACGGGAACAAAGAACCGGAGGACGCTTGGCGTGATCCTCTCAAGCCGCCCCTGCCGTTCGACGAAGACCGCATAGCCGTTTTGGGTCGAAAGGTCTACCCCGGCGGGCAGCAGGGCCTTGGGCTCGGGGACATTGCTGTAGAGCAGCGCCCCGTCCGCGCGCCAGAGCCGGATGCGCAGGGCCCGGTACGAGACACCGTGCGCGAGGAAAAGCTCGTCCAGGAGGGCTCGCCGCTCCGGAGGCAGCGTTCCTTTGAAATCTGCCGGTCGGAGTTGGGGAGCGATGGTCCGGAGGACGAGGTCGGCCGCGACCTGGCCTTCGTCTCTGGTGGCGAAGGATTCGATCGCCCGGACGATCGCGTTCGAGAGCACGACGGCGAGCGCTACGGCAATGGTCGCGCTGGCGAGTGTGAAGCGCTGCAGGAGCGTGAGGCGATTCCAGACCCGGACCATACTGGAGGAAACATGCCCTCCTAGCTTGTGGGGGCAGTCCCCGCCGTGGCAGGTTTCTTGCTCTGTAATGCTGTTACATAGGCCTTGCCGGCGGTCCGGCCACCGTATTACACTCGCAACTGCCGGGGGTGTGCGATGAAACCGAGAGCAGCGATACCGTTTCTGCTGGCTGCGTCAGTAGTGGTGTCCCTGTGGGTGGCGGGACCTTTCGGCATCTTCGGCTTCATCGTTCGAAGCCCCATCATTCTGATGAACGACCTGATTGCTATCGTCCGGCAGGCGCTTATTACGACCAGCATCTCTAGCATTGCACAGACGGCACCGCCGGTGTCGACGTCAGCCCTGGCGGCTTCCTTGCAGGTCACTCCCCCATCGCCGCTGCCCGGGACCGAGCCGATCCTGGACCCGCTTCAGAACGCCGTCAATCCCGTCGTCGACTCGGCCGACAACGCCCTGACACCGGTCACAGACCCTGTTGAGAACGCGGTAAAGCCGGTGACGGGGCCAGTTGAGAAAGCCCTGGACCCCGTCAAGGACGCCATCGGCAGCGCTGGCGGCGACACGCCTGACATCGGCGGCGCCGTGCACGACGTCAAGGACACCCTCGGCGGGATCGGCCTACCGTAAGGCGCCTCAGCTGCCTGACGTTACATCGTGCGCCGGGATCTCCAGACCGCCTCCAGCGTGACCGCGCCGGCTCCCAGCAATGCTACGGCAACGGCCATGCAGAGCAGCAGAAAGTCGAACTCCCACCCCACTCCGCGCGCCGCGATAAACGCGACGCCGGCTGCCATCTTCAGACGCCAGGCGATCATGAGCCGTTCGAACGCCGCCAGATACCCGACATAGGTGGTCTGGAATCCGGCCACGATGGCAACGCCGCCAACGAACTCTACGAGCGCCATGAACCAGGCGGAAAACAGCGGCGCCGGAAAGTGGTGCACGCGCAGGTAGCGGGCGAACGCCATGGGCCCGGCGCCGGCAAACTTCGGGTATCCGTGCAAGATGAGCGTGATTCCTAAGCCCAGACGCAGGATGAGCAAGCCCCAATCCCGTGGGGCGATTGACTGAATTCGCATGATCTCACCTCCCGGATTAGACATACCCTCGATAAGCCAGTTCGACCTGTTCTTCTCGTGTTACCTTCAAGGAGATCCCTTGGTCTCTTGACATGCAACAAAAGAAAGCCCTCGAGGAGGCTCACCATTCAGCGCGCCGTTCGGCATTGCGTCCGCCGGCGCCCTTTGGGTATCGTGGAGGCATGTCCCGCCTCAGAGCCCGCAAACGGGCCCGCCTGCCAGATCGCGCCTTTGCCTACATCGACTCCCACGGCCGCCGGCGGCTGCCCATTCACGACAAGGCGCACGTGCGGAACGCGCTCGCCCGTTTTAGCCAGGTGGCCTTCGAGGACGAGGCGGCCCGGGAGCGTGCCCGCAAGCGGTTGCTCAATGCCGCGAAGAAGTACGGCATTGTACCCATCGGGTTCTTCACCCGCCAGCTGCGATCGGAGAAAGACCGTGTCGGTGCGGCGGCGCTCCCCACCGGATTTGTCACCTTCCTGATGACCGATATCGAGGGCTCCACCACCCTGCTCCATCGCGTGGGCGACCGGTATCGCGACGTGCGGAACGACGTGCGGGGCATCCTCCGCGCGGCGGTGTCCAAAGCGGGCGGCCGCGAGATCGATGCGCGCGCCGACGAGTTCTTCGCAGCCTTCGAACGCGCCGGGGCTGCCGTCGAGGCGGCCACGGACATCCAGCGTGCGCTCGGCGCACGGACCTGGCCCGACGACCTCCAGGTCCGGGTTCGCGTGGGGATCCATAGCGGCCGCCCCACCCTCACGGATGATGGGTACATCGGTCTACCCGTCCACACCGCAGCACGCATCTGCACCGCGGCCCATGGGGGGCAAATCGTCATCTCCGGCGCGGCACGGGTCGCCGTCGGATGGACGATCCCGTCCGGCATCCGCTTCCGCAGCCTGGGCCGGCGTCGCTTGCCCGGCCTGACGCGTGTCGAAGAACTCTTCCAGGTCGAAGCCGACGGACTGCTCGACAACTTCCCACCGCCGCGGACGAAACCGGCTCATGCCTGAAGCTCATCGTTTTTCTCTCCAACGTATCGCGCAGGCCGCCACCATCATCGATCCGGTGTTTCTCAATTCTCCACAATATCTGGCAGAATCGCTCGGCCAACGTTTCGGGTGCCGGCTCGTCGTCAAAGTGGAAACGCTGAACCCGATCCGGTCGTTCAAGGGGCGCGGTGCAGACTACCGTGTCGCGTCGCTGGAGGGACGGCCCCACCTGGTCTGCGCCACCGCCGGCAACTTCGGACAAGGCATGGCCTACGCGGCGCGGAAGCGAGGGCTCTCACTCACCGTCTTTGCGTCCAAGAACGCGAATCCATTGAAAATCGCGCGGATGCGTGCCCTCGGCGCCGACGTGCAGCTTGCGGATGACGTGGATGCGGCGCACGCGGCGGCGGAGGCATTCGCCACGCAGCACCGGGCCCTGCTGGTCACGGATGGCCGCGATCCCGCCATCGGCGAGGGCGCCGGCACGATTGGGGTAGAGCTGCTCCGCTGGCCGGACCCGTTTGATGCCATTCTGGCCCCCGTGGGGGATGGCTCCCTGCTGGCGGGGGTGGCGCGCTGGGTCAAGGCGCACCATCCGGCCACCCAGATGATCGGCGTGGGCGCCCGGGGCGCGCCGGCCATGGAGCGCTCGTGGAGGTCGGGCCGGGTTGTAGAACTGGAGCGGGCGGACACGATCGCAGACGGTCTTGCGTCGAAAGAGCCGTATCCTGAGGCACTCGCCGATCTCACCGGCCTGGTGGACGATATGTTGCTCGTCGACGATGCCACGATGCTGGAGGCGATGCGGCTCTCACTTCATGAACTCGGACTTGTACTGGAGCCTTCTGGCGCGGCAAGCCTGGCGGCGGTGCTGACTCACCATTCGCGGTTCGAGGGGCAACTGGTCGGCGCAATCCTGACCGGAGGCTACGTGACCGCGGAGCAGATGCAGCGGTGGCTCGCTCCGTCAGGTCCTATCTAGCATTATTGCCAGCCCTCCGTGCTTCGTGGACGGCCCGCCAGCAGTACCATGCCGCGACCGTGCGATAAGGCCGGAACCGCTCGCCCTCGCCCTGGAGCTCCTTCGGCGTCAACAGATCCCGCAGGCCATAGGCCAGTGAGTAGCCCTTGCGCACCCCGTAGTCGCTGACCGGCCATACGTCGAGCCGGCGAAGCTGGAAAATTAGGAACATTTCGGCAGTCCATCGCCCGATGC
>VBAI01000235.1 GCA_005882295.1 Candidatus Segetimicrobium genomatis
TCGTTCTGCGGTTCTGGGAAGCCCTTGGACTCCTGTTGATCGGGCTCGTGGTCGCGACCCTGGCGCCCCAGGGCTCGCGTGAGGTCGCGACGAGCGTGCTGCGGCGGTTTCCGCTCAGCCTCCTGGCAGGCTTCATCTTGCTGGTCGTCGTTCCGCTGGTCGCGATCGCGCTGTCGATCACGATCATCGGCATTCCCCTCGCCGTCGCCGTGATGTTCTTGCTTGCGGCGGTTGTCTATCCATCGCAGATGTTTGTGGCCGCGGCTATCGGGAGGATCCTTCTTGTCCCGTTTGGGCGAAAGAAAGTTCGCCCTGTCTCGACCCATCTGACGGTCGGTATCGGGACGGTGATTCTGGCCCTGCTGTTTGCGATTCCCTTCGGCTGGCTGGTCCGGCTGGCGGCGATGGTGCTGGGAGCCGGCGCGCTGGGGCTAACGCTGTGGAGATCGATGGGAGGGTGGAGGAAGATCAGCGCAAAGCTCCCGCTCCCCGCGTTACTGGTGCCGCCCAAGGGATCGGCCAGGTGATCACGTGATGCCAGAACCAAAGGAATACTTGCTTGCGGGCGGAGCTGCGGAGTTGGAGCGGCTGCAGCTTCAGGCACGGGTGTGGGAACCCGAGGCCGAGGTTATGCTCGACATGATCGGTGTTGCCTCTGGATGGCGGTGTATTGACCTCGGCTGCGGCGCCCTAGGCCTCCTCGGGCCTATGAGCCGCCGGGCAGGTCCGAAGGGTGAGGTGACAGGCGTCGACATGGACGCCAAGCAACTTGCCGCGGCGCGGGCATATGTCGCCGCTGAGGATCTGAAGAACGTCAAAGTGCTCGAGCTGGACGCTTACAATACCAGGCTTCCTCGCGAATCCTTTGACCTCACCCACGTCCGGTTCGTCTTTGCTCCCGTGGGTCGTGAGGCGGACCTGCTGCGGGAGATGATTGCGCTAACCCGTCCAGGGGGAACCATCGCGATCCAAGAGCCCGACGCCGCTTCTTGGAACTCGTACCCTCCACACCCTTCGTGGAAGAAGGTCAAAGAGATCATCCTTGCGGCGTTCTCGGCCGGCGGAGGCGATTTCAACGCCGGCGCGCGGACGTTTGGCATGCTGCGACGAGCCGGCCTAGGTGACGTCCGGATCAGGGCCGCGGTAATCGCGCTCCAGGATAAACATCCCTACATGCGATCGCCGGTTCAGTTCGCGACCTCGCTGCGGAAGAGGATCGTCGAGGGGAAACTGGCGACGGAGGCGGAGTTGGACAAGCTCCTGGCTGAGTGCGAAAAGATTGTCAACGATCCGGATAGATTCTCTCTGACCTTTACGGTGACGCAGGTCTGGGGACGCAAGCCCTCATAGCACCAAAACCATAGTCATTGCGAGCCCGAAGGGCGAAGCAATCTCGTTTTGGACAGGAGATTGCTTCGGGCCTACAGCCTAGCAATGACTGACCCCTCACCCTACCCTCTCCCCAGGGAGAGGGAAATATGGGTTGGACGCCTTGCGTCCTACAACCAGCCTACGGCCCTCGCAATGACAGAATAGGAACGCGTCTCGCGATGACGGCGTAAGTATGGAGGGGTTGCCATAACCCACCGGGCGGAGACACCGATGTCTCCGCCCGGTGACGATTTGCGGTTTATCGCGAGAAGACAGCGATGCCTGACGGGATGGGCACGTAGATCCGATTATTTCCCGGATCTGCCGCGACAGAGTGGGCTCCCGTGCCCGTCGGGACGTTCGCGACCCACTCATTCGTCGCGGCGTCAACGACGCCCAGGACAGGGGTCGGCGCGCCGTCCTTCATACCGGTGGAGGTCATACTTCTGGCGGCAAGATAGAACCGGTTGTCGCCGGAGTTATATGCCACCTGGTCCGAGCCGCCTACCTGGGTGATCGTCGCGATAATGTACCCATCTTTCGCGTCCATGATAATCGCTTTCGCCTTGGCTCCTCCAGCAATTGCGTCGCCGCTGCAGCCGAGCAGCAGATGTTCCGAGGGGCCGAGGACCAACCCCGCAGGCTGACAATCGGTGACCGAATAGATGGCGACCACCTTCATCGTCTTGGGGTCGATCTTGTCG
>VBAI01000236.1 GCA_005882295.1 Candidatus Segetimicrobium genomatis
TGCGCGCGTTGGGTGCGGAGGTGGACGTCCGTCAGACCGGCGAGGATGCGGGAGAGCCGGTGGGAGCGGTGACCGTGCGCGGGCAGCGGCTGCGCGGCGTCCGCATCGGCGGCAGCCTGATCCCGCGGGTGATCGACGAGCTGCCGGTCCTGTGCGTGATCGCGACCGCCGCCGAAGGCGAGACGGTGATCAGCGATGCGGCAGAGCTGAGGGTGAAGGAGTCGGATCGGATTGCTGTGATTGCCCGGGGGCTGCGCGCGCTGGGCGGCGAAGTGGAAGAGCGTCCGGACGGGCTGACGGTGTACGGCAGCCGCCTGCACGGCGGGCGCGTCGGAAGCGCCGGAGACCATCGCATCGCGATGGCATTTGCCGTGGCCGGGCTGCTGGCCGGCGGGCCGGTCACGGTAGAGGGCGCGGAATCAATTAAGGTCTCGTTTCCAGAGTTCGGGAGGGTTCTTCAGGAGGTTACGGGACAGAAGATAAGCCGTGATTTGTGATTAGTGATTCGGAACAGCTGCAATCTCCGAACCCTCGAGGTTTTCAGAATGCACGGAGTTGCGAATCACGAATCACGAGTCACGAATCACGAGTCCAGCAGGAGGGAGTAGAAGGGTGACATCTCCACCGATGGTGGCTGAGGTAGCCGGCCGCATCCGCGCCAGCATCGAGCGCGTGATCGTGGGCAAGAGCCAGGTGATCGATCTGGCGCTGGTGACGCTGTTATGCGAAGGCCACCTGTTGATCGAGGACGTGCCGGGCATTGGGAAGACGATGCTGGCGAAAGCTCTGGCCAGGTCGCTGGGGTGTAAGTTCCGCCGGCTGCAGTGCACCCCGGACCTGCTGCCGACCGATGTCACCGGCCTCTACTACTTCAATCAGCAGACCCAGCAATTCGAGTTCCGGCCCGGGCCCATCTTCACCAGCGTGTTGCTGGCCGACGAGATCAATCGTGCCACGCCCCGCACGCAGGCCGCCCTGCTGGAATGCATGGAGGAACGCCAGGTCACCCTGGAGACTGGGACAGTGCCCCTGGCGCGGCCGTTCCTGGTGATCGCGACGCAGAACCCGATTGAACTGCAGGGCACCTTCCCGCTGCCCGAGGCACAGCTCGACCGGTTCTTGATCCAGCTCCCGATCGGCTATCCGTCCACAGACGAAGAGACTGCGATTCTGCGCCGTTTCCGCGCCTCCAACCCACTGGAGGATCTGCAGCCGGTGACGTCGGCCGAGGAGCTGGTGGCCATGGAGCGGGCGGTGCGGGACATCCACGTCAGTAGCGCCGTGGAAGAGTACATCGTGGCCATCGTGCGGGCGACCAGATCTCACCCGGAGATCGAGCTGGGAGCCAGCCCGCGCGGCAGCCTGGGCCTGCACCGCACCGCCCAGGCCCTGGCCGCGATCCGGAGCCGGTCATTTGTCCTTCCCGACGATGTGAAGATGCTCGTGCCGTACGTGCTGCCGCACCGGCTCATCACCACGTCGCAGGCCCGGCTGCGCGAGCGGGGCGCGCGCGAAATCGCTGCGGAAATTCTGAAATCAGTGCCGGCGCCGGTAGAAGCCGAATGACGGGAACGCGGGATCGCGGGAACGCGGGATCGCGCCGCATTGTCGGACGCGGGAGAATCATTCCGCGTTCCCCTGTTCCCGCGTTCCCCCGTTCCCGGTAGTTCATATGTTCACCCAGGGCTGGCTCTTGCTGGCCTGGTTCCTCCTCGCTGTCGGCGTGGCCACCCGGCACGCCTTCGCGTTCCTGCTGGGGCTGGTGGTGCTGGGCAGCGCGGCGGCATCGTACCTATGGGACCGGTACTGTCTGGCCCGGGTGGAATACCGCCGCACGTTTACGCCGCGCCGGGCCTTCTACGGCGAAACCGTCACCTTCACCATGGAGGTCACGAACCGCAAGCCGCTGCCGCTGGCCTGGCTGGAGGTCGTGGATGAGCTCCCGCAACAACTGGTGCCGCTGCACGGCCGTGTGATTCCCAGCCTCCGCCAGCGCCGCCATCATCTGGTGAATCTCTTCAGCATCCGCTGGTACCAGCGCGTGCGCCGGCACACCACGCTGCGCTGTGACGCCCGTGGGTACTTCCCGCTGGGGCCGGCCAGGCTGCGATCGGGGGATATCTTCGGCTTCACCGTGCGAGGCGCAGACGCCGAACAGGTGGATCACCTGCTCGTCTATCCGAAAGTCGTTCCCCTCACCACGCTGGGTCTTCCTGCGCTCTACCCGCTGGGCGACGTCAGGCACCGGCATCTGCTCGAAGACCCGGCGCGGAT
>VBAI01000237.1 GCA_005882295.1 Candidatus Segetimicrobium genomatis
GTGCCATTCTACGCCTGGAAGTTCCGCACCATGGTCGTCGGCGCGGATCAGCGCCTGGCGCGAGATCGCAGGCTGCGGGAACGTTTTGCGGCTACGTACAAACTTGTCGACGACCCACGCGTGACCCGGATGGGTCGCTGGCTGCGGCGCACCAGCCTTGACGAACTCCCCCAGCTCATCAACGTCCTGCGTGGTGAGATGAGCCTGGTCGGCCCGCGGCCCATCGTGGAAGAAGAGTTGCGCAAGTACGGGGCATGGGAACGCCGGCTCCTCTGTGTCCGGCCCGGACTGACCGGGATGTGGCAGGTGCTGCGGCACCACCAGCCCGACTACGCGCAGCGCGTCAGCCTGGACATGTACTATATTGACCACTGGTCGGTGGGGCTGGATCTGAAGATCCTGCTGCGAACGCTGCCCTCGGTGATTGCCGGACGGGGAGCGTACTGACAGTGGCGACGTCTGAGCTAGCAGAACTGTCAACGGAATCCCGTTTCCCGCTTCCCGTTTCCCGTTTCCGGCATTTACGTGTCGCCCTCGTCCACGACTGGCTGGTGACGCTGGGCGGTGCCGATCGAGTGCTCCTCGCGCTCCACCACGTATTTCCGCAGGCCCCCGTCTTCGTCGGGGTGCACGACCTGCGCGGTCTGCCCGAGGCGTTCCGCCAGCTCGACGTCCGCGCGACGTGGCTGCAACAGATCCCGGGCGCCGCGCGGCGCCACCGCCTGCTGGTGCCGCTGATGCCGCTCGCGTTCAGCCGTCTCGTCCTGCGCGGATACGATGTGGTCATCAGCAGCAGCCACGCCTGCTCCCACAGCGTGTCCACACCAGGGGCGCGGCACATCTGCTATTGCCATACGCCGATGCGGTACGCGTGGGACCTGCGGGACGAGTACCTGGCAGCGCTGCCAGGTGTGACGCGCCCGGCGGCGCGTATGATGCTGGCCTGGCTGCGGCGGCGTGACAGCGCGGCAGCGGCCCATGTGGATGAGTTCATCGCCAACTCGCACTATGTCGCCTCGCGCATCCGTCGCCACTACGGCCGCGAGTCGACCGTCATCTACCCGCCCGTCGACACAGACTTCTTCACGCCCTCCGAATCCACACAATCTACACAACCTACACAATCAGATGCGGACGAGTCACGAGAGCGGGGGGATTTCTATCTCGTCGTCTCACGGTTGGTCCCGTACAAGCGCGTGGATGTGGCCGTGGAAGCATTCAATCGACTCGGCCGGCCGCTGGTGATCGTCGGCGATGGTCCAGAGCGGCGGCGGTTGCAGGCGGTGGCGCGCCCGCATATCCGCTTCGTCGGAGAGCTTACGGACCTAGCCGTGCGCCGCTATTACCGTCGGTGCCGGGCGGTCGTATTTCCCGGCGAGGAGGATTTTGGTCTCGTCCCGGTCGAGGCCCAGGCCTGTGGACGCCCGGTGATCGCGTACGGACGCGGCGGGGCGTTAGAGAGCGTTGTGCAGGGGGTGACCGGGATGTTCATTGCCGCTCAGACGCCTGACGCGCTGAGTGCGGGCGTGCAAGCGGCGGAGGCGATGACATTCGACGCCGCCGCGATCCGCCGGCATGCAGTGCAGTTCTCCCGGCAGCGGTTCATCGGCCAGATCGAGGAGTTCGTCGCACGTGCCATCTCGCCGTGAGTATCTCTGAACACGGCACGCCCTCGTCCGTAGCCCTGGTTGCGCGCGGGATCGACGCCCTGACCGGAAACCTGGAGCGCGTGATTGTGGGCAAGCGCCCTGAGCTCGAACGGGCCGTCGCGGTGCTGCTTGCCGGCGGTCATCTGCTCCTGCAGGATGTGCCCGGAGTGGGCAAGACAGTGCTGGCCCGCGCGATGGCGCGATCCATCGGGGGGACCTTCAAGCGGGTCCAGGCCACGCCCGACCTGCTGCCGTCCGACATCACCGGCGGCATGGTGTATGACGGCGGACGCGGCACGCTGCGGTTTGTGGCTGGTCCCGTGTTCGCCAACGTCGTCCTGGCTGATGAACTGAACCGGGCGACGCCGCGCACCCAGTCCGCATTTCTGGAAGCGATGGGGGAGGCGCAGGTCAGCGTGGAGGGCACGGCGTATCCGCTGCCGCAACCGTTCTTCCTGATTGCCACGCTGAATCCCCTCGAACACCATGGCACCTATCCGTTGCCGGAGGGTCAACTCGACCGCTTTCTGGCTTCCATGTCCTTGGGCTACCCACGGCTCGAAGACGAGGTCGAGGTCATCGCGCGCCAGCAGGTGGCCCACCCGCTGGACTGTGCTCCACTGGCAACAGGAGGTGCGGGCGGCGCGCGTGGACCGCTCATTAATGTCGTATGCGGCGGAGATCGTGGCCGCAACACGGACCCACCCAGAGGTCATGCTCGGCGCCAGCCCCCGCGCGTCGGTTGGGTTGGTGCGGCTGGCCCAGGCGTGGGCGGTGCGTGACGGCCGGGAGTTTGTCCTGCCTGATGACGTCAAACGGCTCGCCCCCGGCCCTGGTCGAAGACATCCTTGCGGGGACGCCGGTGCCGGTGTTCTCGCCCTGAACAAAATGGTCTACCCAGTCTCCCCAGTCTTCTCAGTCTCCACGGTCTCAAACCAGCTGCCTGATGATGCTGGGCACGTCGTAGACTGGGTAGACGGGAAGACTGAGTAGACTGGGAAGACGTGGGAGACGTTGATGAGACTAACGGGTGACGCCGTCGCTGTCGCCGTCCTGGCCGCACTGCTGCTGTTTATCGCCGTCAACCTGCAGGCCGGCTGGGTGTACGCGGTCGATGCGTTGCTGATTGGATTACTCGCCGTCGCCAGCCTGTCGGCCGGTCTGGGCATCCGCGGGCTGACGGTGGAACGGACCATGCCCCATGAGGCGTTTGAGGGCGATGCGGTTCCCGTGACTTTTCGGATTCTGCTGCGCCGCGGCCGCCGTTATTTCATCACCCTCCATGATGCGTTCCCAGGTCTGAGACCGGGAACGGCTCGCTTCCCCGTCTGTGACGCCCGCTCCCCGGCCGCGCAGTCCTATCAGACCGTCGCGCTGCGTCGTGGTGTCTTCACCGCACAGACGGTTGAAGCGCACTCGTCCGGTCTGGCGGGATTGTTTATCTTCCGCCGGCGTGTGAGGGCGCCGGGTGCCCTCACGGTGTTTCCCCGGTACGCAGTGCTCGAGGAGTTCAGGGTTCCGGGACGCACCGGACCAGATGCCGCGTCGGTTCCCCGGCCGGACCGCGCGGGGCTGGAGGTCGCGGGCGTGCGCGAGTTCCGCGACGGTGACAGCCTGCGCCACGTGCACTGGCGCAGCACCGCACGTCGCGGCACGCTGGTGGTCCGTGAGTTTGAGCATGAGGCGGCGGAAGCGGTTGCGCTGCTGATCGACACACGGATCGAGCCGTATGGGGCCGATCCGAGTGGACTGGCGTTCGAGGATCTCGTACGGGCGGCGGCGTCGATCGCGCATGCGGTGACGCGGTCAGGCCGCCCGGTTCAGCTCATCGGCGCGCGCGGGACGCAGGTCAGCACGACCGAGGCCGGATGGTCGCAGGCGCTGCACTGGCTGGCCCGCGTGCAACTTCACGGTGCGCTGTCACCGCTTGAGGCATACCGGTCGGCCGTCGCGCCCGGCACGCCGGTGGTGGTCTGCTCCGCCGATACGGATGTCCCGGCGGCATTCGCGCAACGTGGCATTCCCGTCGCGGCCGTGCTCGTCGATGCGGCGTCGTATGGAGATCGAGGAGATTCGGGAGATTCGAGCGGAGAGATGGTGCTGGAGGCGCTCGGGATTCCGCTGGCCTTGCTGCGCCGCGGGGCGGAGGTGGGGGCGTGTCTGGCCTCACTCAGTCGATAACACGCCGGTTCCGGCGACCCGCAGAAGACTCCCTGGCCGTGCGTGCGGCCGTGTTGCTGGCCGTCCTGGTGGCCGTGGCCGCGGTCGGGGTGCAGGAGGAGTTTACAGCACAGGCTGTCCTGGCCGCGTTCGCAATCATTGTCGCCCATTGCGTGAGCTACCTCCGCCGCCGCTCCCCCAACTGGTGGATGAAGCTGGCCATCGCGGGGCTGATCTTTGCCGTCGCGCGAGATTTCTTCGTCGCCCTGGTCGCCAATCCGTACGATCCCCGAATCCCGCTCGTCCGGTTATTTCTCTGGCTGCAGGTCTTGCACAGTTTTGATTTGCCGGCCCGCAAAGACCTCAAGTACTCGCTGGCCAGCGCGGTCGTGCTCATGGCGGTGGGCGCTGTCTACACGCGGGAGACGTCTTTCGGCCTGTTGCTGGTCCCGTTCACGGTGGCCGCCGGGATCGCACTGGTGGCCATGCAGGCCGACCGCGAGCACGCCTCCTGGTGGTCGCTCGTGAGGCTCGGGGCGCGGCTGAGCGTCGCGGTGCTGCTCTGCGGCGCGCTGGCGTTCATGCTCGTGCCCCGCGGTCAGGGCTTGCGCCTGCGCGGATTGCCCGTGTCGGCCAGACTGCTGTGGGTGTCCCGCCTGCACACCCGAATCATGAATCCGGCCTATCCAGAGGACCCCGGAACCGACCCGGAGCAGGCGCCGCCCGTATTCAATCCACAGGGGTATGTCGGGTTCTCGACCTACGTGGACCTGCGTTTGCGCGGCGTGCTCGACGATACGCTGGTCCTGCGTGTGCGCGCCACGCGGCCCGGCTACTGGCGCGGGCTCGCCTTTGATTCCTACGGAGGACGTGGCTGGCGGATGAGCGATCACGCCGTGGAGGAGTTTGGCTCCTCCGAGCAGTCGCGCATCGTGCCCCGGCTGGGGCCGGACGAGCCGTGGCCCGCGGGATCGGAACAGAGCATTCAGACCTTCTACGTGGAAACAGAGCAGCCCAACGTGATCTTCGCCGCGTACCGGCCCTTTGAGGTTTTCTTCCCGACCGGGACGATTGGCGTGGATCGTTACGCCGGGATGCGGAGCCCGCTCCGCCTGGAGCCGGGAATGGTCTACAGCGTGGTCAGCCGGGTTCCGGTCCCTACGGCGGCCCTTCTGGCGCGCGGGCACGGGGACATCCCGCCGCACATTCGCGCACGGTACCTGCAGCTGCCGGCGATCTCACCGCGCGTCCGGCACCTGGCGACCGACTTGACAGCCGGGGTGGAGAGTCCCTACCAGCAGGCGGAGGCGATCCGCCGCTACTTGCAGCACGGCTTCACGTATACGCTGCAGGCGCCGCTCCTGCCAGATCGTGCCGATGCCGTGGATGAGTTTCTGTTTGTCACTCATCAGGGATCGTGTGAGCTGTTCGCCAGCGCGCTGGCTGTGCTGGTGCGCGCCGCCGGCATTCCTGCGAGGCTGGTCACCGGGTACACCACCGGATCGTACAATGT
>VBAI01000238.1 GCA_005882295.1 Candidatus Segetimicrobium genomatis
TGTCCTGCGCCCAGAAGGACACGGATCTTCACGATCCCTGGTCTGCTCGCTGTGCGCGACGGAGTGGCGGTTCAAGCGGGTTCGCTGTGTGGCGTGCGGGGAGGAAGAATTTGAGCGCCTGGTCTTTCTCACCACCGAGGAGTTCCGGCACGTGCGGATCAACGCCTGCGACACCTGCCATACCTATTTCAAAGAAGTGGACCTAGTCAAGGAGCTAGCGGCTGTCCCCGTGGTCGATGAGATCGCCACGATGCCGCTGGACGTCGTGGCCGTGGAGCGCGGCTACCGCAAGCTGGAGCTCAATCTTATCGGAATGTAGAGAACCTACACAACCTACACAAACTACACAACCTACACAATCAACTGATCAAGAGAGATCTTGAGATTGTGTAGCTTGTGTAGGTTGCGTCAGGCGACCGGTATCGGCAGGCGTCGGACGAGCCGCTCGGCTGTTGCGCGGAAGGCCTTTGCCGCCGGGCTCTCCGGCGCAGAAAGGATTACCGGGACGCCGTTGTCGCCTCCCTCACGCACCGCCGGGTCGAGGGGAATTTCGCCCAGCAGCGGCACACTCTGGGCCTCTGCCAGTCGCTGCCCGCCTCCCCGTCCGAAGATATAGACCGGCGGCTGATCGGGCGCGGCCTGATAGTAGGACATATTCTCGATGATGCCGAGTACCTCGATGTTCACCTTTTCGGCCATCCGGGCGGCGCGCTGCGCCACGCTGACGGCGGCCGCCTGCGGGGTCGTAACAATGACCATGTGGGTCTGCGGCAGCGTCTGGGCGATCGTGATGGACACGTCGCCGGTGCCGGGCGGCAGGTCCAGCAGCAGGTAGTCCATGTCGTCGCCCCAGTGCACCTCGTTGATGAATGTGGTCAGCGCCTTGTGCAGCATCGGGCCACGCCAGACCACCGCATCGGTTTCGTCCGGGAGCATGAAGCCGATGGACATCACCCGGATGCCGTCCTTCTCCAGCGGGACGACCATCTGATCGATCATGGTCGGACGGCCCCGCACCCCGAGCATCCGGGGAATAGAGAACCCGTACACATCCGCGTCGATGATGCCGACCCGGTGGCCCAGCTGCCGCAGCGCGACCGCCAGGTTCACCGTGACCGTGGACTTCCCCACGCCGCCCTTCCCGCTGGCGATGGTGAGGACGCGGACGGGAGACTCGGGGGTGATGAAGGAGGAGCGGCGGGTAGTGCTGACCTCGCCGCCGCGCAGCTTGGCGATCAGCGCCTGACGCTCGTTGGGCGCCATCTCGCCCAGGGTGACGTCCACTTCCCGTACGCCAGGAATGGTGCGCACGCGCTCACGAATGCTGTTGACGATGGTCTCGCGCAGCGGGCAGGCGCTGATGGTCAGGAGGGCATTGACGCTGACGCGCCCATCACCGACCTGAATGTCGCGCACCATGTCCAGATCCACGATGCTCTTGTGCAGCTCAGGGTCTTCGACGCTTCGCAGCGCGTCCAACACCTGCTCGCGGGTGACGACGTGCGGATCAGCGGACATGATGCATTCCTCGGCGCGCAATGTCGCGGTGTGATTCCATCATAGCACAGGGTCAGCGGGCGGACGGAGTGGATCGGGCTGCGCGGCACTCCTCGCACTCACACAGCTCGAACCGCAGCATGGGAAACGGGTACAACCCCGTATTGTGCCCGTCCCACCACGTCAGTTGCAGGGCGTAGGCGCCGACGCGGTCGATGCGCATCGGATGGACGTCCTCGCGGATCGAGGCAGGGTCCACGGAGCGCCGGACCGGCCACTCGCCCCGGCAGTGGGCGCAGGGACAGGCCACGCGGAGCGCCTTCCAGGAGTATGTGGAGCGGTGCCCGTCGGACCAGGTGATGCGGAAGGGCTTGCTGACGACGCTGCCCAGCTCGACCGGCGTGGGCATCCGGGGGCTCATGGAGAAACTCTTACGTATGAAGCGAGGTGAATCCTTGGCCAAACGTTATCGGGTAAAGGCATGGGATCCGTCGCTGTGGGTGAGCCGGAAACCCTTCGGCATTGGCGAGCAGCGTCCCAACAACTACCTGGAGATCTGGAAGGCGCTGTGGGAGAACAAAGATCAGCTCCCCTTCGCCTGGCGGATCTTACAGCAAGGCGTCTGCGACGGATGCTCGCTGGGGACCGCGGGGATGACGGACTGGACGCTGCGGGGCGTCCACCTGTGTAATCTCAGGCTGCGGCTTCTCCGGCTGAACACCATGCCGGCTCTGAACACAAAGGCCTTGGAGGATCTCTCCGGCTTGCGCGGCAAGCGAAGCGACGAGCTGCGCGCGCTGGGTCGCCTGCCGTATCCCATGGTGCGGCAGCGGGGGCAGGCGGGATTCCGCCGGATCAGCTGGGACGAGGCGCTCGACCTCATCGCCTCGCGCATCCGCGCCGCCTCACCGGACCGCCTCGGCTTCTACCTCACCAGCCGTGGCATGCCCAACGAGGCGTATTACGCCGCCCAGAAGGCGGTGCGCGCCATCGGCACCAACTCCATCGACAACGCCGCCCGCGTCTGCCACTCCCCGAGCACCTTCGCCCTCAAGCAAGGCCTCGGTGTGGCGGCGACGACCTGCTCGTATTCCGACCTCATTGGATCTGATCTGGTCGTCTTCGTAGGTGCCAACGTCGCCAACAACCAGCCGGTGATGATGAAATACCTGTACTATGCCCGCAAGGCCGGGACCCGGGTGGTGACGATCAACAGCTACCGCGAACCTGGGATGGAGCGGTACTGGGTCCCCTCGGTTCTGGAGAGCGCGTTCTTTGGGACGAAGATGACCGACCGGTTTTTCCTGGTGAACGTCGGAGGCGATATCCCCTTTCTCAACGGTGCCCTGAAGTGGATGATCGAGCGAGGCTGGGTCCACCAGGAATTCATCGACCAGCACACCGCGGGTTTCGACGACCTGCGGGCGGCGTTGCATGGCCAGTCCTGGGAGGAGCTGGAACGGCTAAGCGGCACGTCCCGGCAGGAAATGCTCGAGTTCGCCCGGATGGTGGGTGAGGCGGAGACCGGCATCATCGTCTGGGCGATGGGCGTCACACAGCACGAGTTTGGTGAGGATAACGTCCGCTCAATCGTCAACCTCGGGTTGAGCAAGGGGTGGGTGGGGCGTGAGCGCTGCGGCCTGATGCCGATTCGGGGGCACTCCGGCGTCCAGGGGGGCGCCGAGATGGGTGCCTACGCCACAGTCTTTCCCGGGGGCCTCCCCGTCACGCCCGAGCACGCCGCACGATTCTCAGAGCTCTGGGGATTCCCTGTGCCGGCGACCAGAGGGCTCACCGCGCCCGAGATGATCGATGCCGCGTACGAGCGGCGTCTGGACGTGCTCGTCTCTGTCGGGGGGAACTTCCTGGAGATCCTGCCAGATCCAGCGTATGTGCGCGAGGCGATGGAACGCGTCCCGCTGCGCGTCCACATGGACATTGTGCCGAGTACCCAGATGCTCCTTGATGCCGGCGAGGCAGTCATCATCCTTCCCGCCGCGACGCGCTACGAGACGCCGGGTGGTGTTACAGAAACGAGCACGGAGCGGCGCGTCATCTTCAGCCCGGAGATTCCCGGGCGGCGGATCTCGGAGGCGCGGCCCGAGTGGGACGTCTTCATGGACTTGGCGCGCCGGGTACGCCCCGACCTGGCCGGCCGGTTGGGCTTCGAGAGTACTGCGGCGATTCGAGCCGATATCGCCCGCGCCATCCCCTTCTACGATGGCATTCAGCGCCTTCAGCACGCGGGAGACCAGTTCCAATATGGCGGACCTCACCTTTGCTGGGGATGGAAGTTCCCCACGCCGAACGGCAAGGCCCATTTCTCGGCGGTTGGCCTACCGCGACTCGAGCTGCCCGATGGGATGTTCCTGCTGGCGACCCGCCGCGGCAAGCAGTTCAACAGCATGGTCTATGAGCGGAAGGATGCGCTGACCGGGGCCGTCCGAGATGCGGTCATGATCAGCGGAGAAGATGCCCAGCGGCTCACGCTGCGCGACGGAGACCCTATCATCCTCCACAGTGATGCTGGAGAATTTCGCGGCCGTATCCTCATCGCGCCAGTTAAGCCTCGCACTCTTCAAGTGCACTGGCCCGAAGGACAGGTCCTCATCGACCGGCGCCGCCGCTCGCCACAGGCGGGGATTCCAGATTACAATGCGCTCGTGCGCTTGGAGACGGCAGGCGCGTCCGGTCTTACCCAGAGCGCACAACCAATCGAAGATCCTGTCAAGGAGTAGACCGGGTCGACCTAGCCGACCCGGCCTACCGTTAATGGACGCCCGTCGAGATCAAGGCGTTACTTACCACAGCGAACGAACTCCACAACGTCACGAATGCCTG
>VBAI01000188.1 GCA_005882295.1 Candidatus Segetimicrobium genomatis
CTCCCGGGCAGCCACAGCCTGAAGGACAAGCGCCGGCTGGTGAAGAGCCTGCTGGACCGGCTGCACAATCAATTTAACGTGGCCGCGGCGGAAATCGATGCGCAAGACAATCACCGGCATGCGCACCTGGCGGTCACCTGCGTCAGCAGCGAATCTCGGCACGCCAACCAGATCCTCTCGCACATCATGTCCGCGGTCGAGCGGGAGGCAGAGATGGTGGTCGTGCGGTACGAAATGGAACTACGCTGAACATAAAATGACGGAAACGGGAATTGGGTAACGGGAGTTTGGTGATCCTAATGCCCTACCGACCCGAACGAGTCAGGACATTCATTAAGGAGCAGGTCGGCGAGATCATCCAGCACCAGCTCAAGGACCCGCGGATTGGCTTCGCCTCGGTGACCGATGTCGAGGTGAGCATGGACCTGCGCCACGCGAAGGTGTTCATTAGTGTGCTCGGGGACGCCCAGGCCAAGACGGATACCATGGCCGGGCTGCAGAGCGCCCAGGGGTATGTGCGGAGCGAACTGGGCAAGCGCCTGCAGATGCGCTTCACGCCGGAAATCAGCTTTCGACTCGACGAGTCGATTGAGCGGGGTACGCGCATCGTGACGCTGATTCGCAAAGTCACGAAAGGTTCGGGCGATGACCGACCTCCCCTACCAGATCGCGGCAGCCCTCCGAAAAAGCCGTAGCGTCTTTATCGCCTGCCACGTCGCGCCCGACGGGGATTGCCTGGGCTCGGCGCTGGCGCTGCAACTCGCGCTGGCCAGGATCGGCCGCACGGCGCAAGTGGGCAGCGCGGACGGCGTCCCCGAGCCATTTCGCGTGCTCCCCGGCGCCGGGCGCGTGCTCACCGCACCTCCCGCGCCCCCCGCCGATGTGGCGGTGGCAGTGGAGTGTAGCACAGTGGATCGCGCGGGGACGTTTGCCCAGGCCCTCCTGGACGCGGCGACGCTGATCAACATCGACCACCACGTCAGCAATGCCGGCTATGGTCACCTCGTGTACTGGGACACCTCCGCGGCGGCAGTCGGCGAGCAAGTCGCCGACGTCGTCGCGGCCCTGCGGGTGCCGATCGACCGGGAGATCGCCGAGTGCCTGCTCACCGCTGTGGTCACCGATACCGGCAGCTTCCGGTATCGCAATACCACCGCTCGCAGTCTTCGCCTGGCAGCGGAACTGGTCGACGCCGGCGCCTCGGTGCATCAGATCGTCGAGCGGGTGTACGAGACGCGGAGCGCGGGCAACCTGCGCCTGCTCGGGCTGGCACTCGCCGGGCTCACGCTGACCGCGGACGGGCGGATTGTGTGGACACAGATCACCCCCCAGATGCTGACCTCCGCCGGCGCCATGCCGGACGACGTGACCGGCATCGTGGGAATGCTCCGGCAGATCCGCGGCGTGCGGATTGCGTTGCTCTTCGAGGTCACGCCGCAGGGGGTGCGGGTGGGCATCCGCTCCCGCGAGGGCGCCAGGTCCCATGTCATCGCCGAGGCCTTCGGGGGCGGCGGCCATCAGGAGGCGGCGGGATTCACCGCCTCAGGGGCGCTGGACACCGTGATCGCCGCCACCCTCGCCGCAGCCGAGAAAGAACTGCAGCGGGCCGCGCAGCCATCCCCGCCGTCCCGGCCATAGACCCATGTCACCCGCGAACACCCCCGCATGAAAGCGGCTGCGCCTCCGGCCTCGCTGGACGGCGTCCTCAACGTGTGCAAACCCGTGGGGATGACGTCCCACGATGTGGTCGACGCCGTACGCCGTCTGGCACACACTCGCCGCGTGGGACATGCCGGGACCCTCGATCCCGGCGCCAGTGGCGTCCTGGTGCTGGCCCTGGAGCACGCCACACGCATCGCGGAGTTCCTGGCGAACGCCGACAAAGAATACCGGGTGGAGATCACCTTCGGGCGGTCCACAGACAGCGGCGATGCTTACGGCCGGACCGTTCATGAGACACCATCCGTCCTGCTGACAGCCCAGCAGGTCACTGCGGTGTTACCTCGATTCGCCGGAGAGATCCAGCAGATCCCCCCGATGGCCTCCGCGGTCCATGTCGGCGGGCGCCGGCTATACGAACTGTCGCGCCAGGGTGCGGAGGTCCAGGTGCCGCCCCGCACCGTCCATATCTACGCATTGGAACTCCGCGAGTTCATCCCCGCATCGCCGCCACGGGCGATGCTGCACGTGGCCTGTTCTAAGGGCACCTATATCCGCAGGCTGTGCTCCGACGTGGGCGACGCGGTGGGGTGCGGCGCCTACGCCTCTTTCATGGTCAGGATGCGCGTGGGGCGGTACGAGGTGGCCTCGTCGGCCACCCTGGAAGAACTCCAGGCCCTGGCCGAGCAGGACCGGCTTCGCGAAGCGGTGCTCCCGATGGATGACGCGCTGACCGAGTTTCCGGCGGTCGATCTACTGCCCCCGCAGCGCCAGGCCGCGATCCACGGGCAGCCCATTCCCCTGTTCCGGGTCGCCCACTGGCAGCGACTGGTTGGCGCGCAGGTGGTCCGGCTGCGCGACGCGGGACGGCTGATCGCCCTGGCGAAGGTAGAAGAGGGGCTCTTAAAACCGTTCAAGGTGCTGCGAGACTGATGGAAGTCATCCACGGACTGGAGGCTTTCCCAAAACAGCGCGTCCCCGTCGTCGTGGCGCTGGGCACCTTCGACGGGCTGCACCTCGGCCATCAGGCGCTGCTGGCTCTGGCGGTGGAGCGGGCGCGGGCGGTGCAGGGCCGGTGCGCGGTCTTCACCTTCGACCCCCATCCACGCAGCGTGCTCGGCGCATCACCCGACGGCTTCCTGTTGACCACGCTGGATGAGCGACTGGAGTTGTTCCGCGCGCTGGGGGCGGATCTGGCCGTGGTGGTGCAGTTTAATGATACCTTTCGCCGTACCTCAGCCGAAGCATGGGTGACCGAACTCGTCAGAAGAACCATGATGGCGGAGGTCGTCTGCGGCGCTAACTACGTCTTCGGCCATGATCGCCGCGGCAACGCCGCGCTGCTGCGGCGGCTGGGAGGTCAACATGGATTTCAGGTCTGGACGGCGGATCCGGTCGGGGTGGATGGCGCACCGGTCAGCAGCACGCGGGTCCGGGACGCGCTGCGCGCCGGCCGGGTCACAGACGCCGGCCGGCTGTTGGGCCGGTGGTACACCCTGCGAGGCTTGGTCGTGCGTGGAGACGGCAGGGGGCGCGTGTTAGGCTACCCCACCGCGAATCTGTCCATCCCGTCTGGCAAATTGATCCCGGCCATCGGGATCTACGCCGGGTATGCACGGGGAGAAGCGGGCGAGTATCAGACCGCGATCAGTATCGGTGTCCGCCCCACGTTTGGCCGGGGCCCGCTGGTGGTGGAGGCGTTCCTGCTGCGCTTTACCGGAAACCTGTACGCCACACCCCTCCAGGTTTACCTGGCCGCCCGGCTGCATGATGAGTTGACGTTTTCCTCGGTGGGCGATCTCATCAGGCAGATTGATGCCGACGTCGCGGCGGTGCCGCAAGCGCTAGCGGAAGCGGAGCAACTCACTGGGCTTGGGCCTCCGGCATCGGGCTCCGTGGAGCAGACGACCGCGGGGAGGTCGCAGACCCGGAGCCCGAAGCGCGAAACCCGGTAATTCACTCGCCCCAGTCCCCGTCGTTGCTGCCGACAGCGGGGTGTGTTAGCATGGTAAAGAAGGAGTCGATAGCTGGGAGGTCCGTGCCTCCGGCGGCCCCTCGGCTATCCGATTTTTATGCGTGACGGTGAGATGGGGGTAGAGGGTGTGGCGTTGGCAAAGGATATGAAACGAGAGATCATGGGCAAGTTTAAGCGGCACGACGGGGATACCGGCTCGCCGGAAGTCCAGATTGCGTTGCTCTCGCAGCGCATCACTCAGCTCACCGAGCACCTCACCGCGCACAAGAAGGACATGCACTCCCGGCGGGGGCTGTTGAAGATGGTCGGCCAGCGCCGGCAATTGCTCACCTACCTCAGCCATACCGATGTGGAGCGGTACCGCCAGATTGTTGATTCCCTTGGACTCCGCCGATAATCAGATTGCACCACGACATCACGGACAGGTCTGCTGTGTTGCGGATGGGAGCGGGCATTCCGCTCCCATCGGCGTGTCTATGGCGGGGCGAACATGAACGATGGAGGCTAGGATGGCAGCATCTGTGCAACGCGTAGCGGCAGACGTCGGGGGACGGCCGATCGTGTTCGAAACCGGCTCGCTGGCCAGGCAGGCCAATGGGTCCGTGACGGTGCGCGGCGGCGATACGATGGTCCTGGTGACGGCCACCTCGGCCCAACCGCGCGAGGGCATCGACTTTTTCCCGCTGACCTGCGACTTCGAAGAGAGGATGTACGCCGCGGGAAAGATCCCCGGCGGCTTTTTCAAGCGCGAAGGGCGCCCGGGCGAGGCCGCGGTCCAGGCCTCCCGTCTGATGGACCGGCCAATCCGGCCGCTCTTCCCCAGGGGATTTCGCAACGATGTGCAGGTCATCGCCACGGTGCTGTCCATCGATCACGAAAACGACCCGGTGATCCTGGCGATCGCCGGGGCCTCCGCGGCCCTCTCCATCTCCGATATCCCGTTTGAGGGCCCGATCGGTGCCGTGCGGATCGGCCAGGTCAACGGCAGCCTGGTCGTCAATCCCACCTGGCAGCAACTCGAGAAGGAGAGCGACCTGGACCTGGTCGTCGCCGCCTCGGAGAGCGCGATCATCATGGTCGAGGCGGGGGCCAGCGAGGTGGGGGAACCCCGCATTCTCGACGCGCTCGATCTGGCGCATCAGGAGATCCGGCGGATCATCGCCGCGCAGCGCGAACTGGTCGCCAAGGCGGGCAAACCCAAGGCCGAGGTTCAGCTGGCGGCCCCAGACCCCGACCTCGATCGCGCCGTGCGCGCCCGCGCGCTGCCGCTCATCCAGGCGGCCCTCGCGGCCCCGGAGAAGCTGGCCCGCGAGGACGCCCTGCGCGGGGTGACCGAAGAAGTCGCCGCCGCGCTCCTGGAGCAATACCCAGAGCGGGGCAAAGAAATCGGCGAGATCGTGCAGACCGCGATCAAAGATGAGGTCCGCCGCCGCATCGTCGCCGAGGGGCGCCGCCCGGACGGGCGCACCCATACGGACATCCGGGAACTCTCCATCGCCGTCGGGCTCCTGCCGCGCGCTCATGGTTCGGGATTGTTCCAGCGCGGACAGACGCAGGTCCTGACGGTGGCCACGCTGGGGACGGGGGAAGACGAGCAGATCATCGACGACATCAGCCTCCGCACCTCCAAGCGCTTCATGCACCATTATTCCTTCCCGCCGTTCTCAGTGGGCGAGGTGCGGCCGCTGCGCGGTCCAGGCCGGCGGGAGGTCGGCCACGGATTGCTGGTTGAGCGGGCGCTGCGGCCGATGATCCCCGACGAAACAGCCTTCCCGTATACCATCCGGCTCGTGTCCGAAGTCCTGGAGTCCAACGGCTCGACCTCCATGGCCTCCGTGTGCGGGTCGACACTCGCCCTGATGGATGCGGGCGTGCCCATCAAGGCGCCGGTCGGCGGCATCGCCATGGGCCTGGTCACCGGCCAGGATGGGAAGGTCGCCGTGCTGACCGACATCCAGGGCCTCGAAGATGCGATGGGCGACATGGACTTCAAGGTGGCCGGCACGCGGATGGGTGTCACCGCGCTGCAGATGGATATCAAA
The DNA here is from genome assembly GCA_005882295.1 of Candidatus Segetimicrobium genomatis. Taxonomy (GTDB): domain Bacteria; phylum Sysuimicrobiota; class Sysuimicrobiia; order Sysuimicrobiales; family Kaftiobacteriaceae; genus Telluricultor. The sequence continues at coordinate 5,677 of VBAI01000188.1, forward strand.
ATCAAAGGGCTGTCGCGGGAGATTCTGGCACAGGCGCTGGAACAGGCCCGGCAGGCCCGCGTGGTGATCCTGGACGCCATGGCCCGCGTGATCGCTGAGCCGCGGACCCAGCTGTCGCCCTTTGCGCCGCGGATCATTACCATCGAGATCAACCCCGAAAAGATTCGAGAGGTCATCGGTCCAGGCGGCAAGGTCATCAACAAGATCACGGCCGAGACCGGCGTCAAGATCGACATCGAGCAGGACGGACGCGTGCTGATTGCCTCCGTCGACGAGAAGGCCGCCCAAAAGGCCACCGCCATGATCGAGGCCATCGTCCGCGAGGTCAAAGTTGGCGAGATCTATCTGGGCCGGGTGACGCGGCTGATGAACTTTGGCGCCTTCGTCGAAGTGCTTCCGGGCAAGGAAGGGCTCGTCCACATCTCGGAGCTGTCGGACAACCGGGTCAACCGGGTCGAAGATGTGGTGAAGATCGGTGATGAGCTGCTGGTCCGGGTGAAAGAGATCGACAACTTGGGCCGCATCAACCTGACCCGCCGCGGCGTGACTGCCCCAGGCGAGGGCGGCCAGGCGCCGGCTGAGACGTCGGCCGGCGGTCTCCCTGCCGACGCGCCCCCGGCGTCTGAGTCGGGCGGCGGTCCTGGACAGCGACCACCACAGAGCCACGGACACGGCAGAGACCGGGATCGCCACCGCAGAGGCCGCCCTGATGGCGGCGGCTCTGGCCGCGGGCCCCGGCCGGACCCAAACAAACACTCGCCCTAACCTCAATGCCGGGCGGGGTCCGGGATCCGTAGCCCACCGCGACGTCCTCCACGGAGCCCGGAGATCGGAGCCCGGACCTCGATATTCTGACCGCGCAGGGATTCGTTTTCAGGGCAGGTAATGCAGTAGGCACATCATGAACCAGCCCCAGTCGCCGCCGACGAGCGGCACCGTCACGAGAAGCGTGCTGCCCAGCGGAATCCGGCTGCTCACCGAGCGGATTCCCCACGTGCGCACCGTCGCGGTGGGGATCTGGGTCGGGGTCGGCTCCCGCTACGAACCCGTTGAGCAGCACGGGATCTCCCACTTCCTGGAACATCTTTTCTTCAAAGGCACGGCGACCCGCTCGGCCCTGGAAATTGCCCAGGCCGTGGACGATATCGGCGGGCAGATGAACGCCTTCACCGACCGCGAGCAGACCGTCTTCTATGTGAAGGTCCTGTCATCCCACCTGGACCGGGCGCTGGAGATCTACGCCGACATGCTGCTGCACTCCACATTGGCCGCAGAGTCCATCGAGCGCGAGCGCCAGGTGATCGCCGAGGAGATCAAGAGCTACGAGGACTCGCCTGACGAGCTCGTGCAGGACCTGTTCGCGCAGACGGTGTGGAACAGCCATCCGCTGGGCCGGCCGGTGATCGGGACGCTCCCGACGGTGAACCGTCTCACCCGAGACGATTTCGTCGAGCACATCCGGCGTTTCTACCGGCCGAACAACGTCGTGCTGGCCGCAGCGGGTGACCTGGAACATGATCAGGTCGCCGCGCTGGTCGGCCGCCATTTCGGGGCCTGGGAAGGTGCCACCGATCCGGTCCGGCAGCCTGCGCCGCAGCCGCAAGCCGACATTGCCACACGCACAAAGGAGACCGAGCAGGTTCACCTCTGCCTGGGGACGCAAGGACTGGCCCAGGCCGACGAGCGCCGCTACGCGCTCTCGGTCCTCGACCACCTCCTGGGTGGGGGGATGAGCTCCCGGCTGTTCCAGGAAATCCGCGAACGGCGAGGACTGGTCTACAGCATCTCCTCATATGCCGCGTCATACCGCGACGGCGGCCTGTTCGTGGTCTACGCGGGCATGAGCCCCGACGCCGGTCCGGAGGTCATCCGCCTGACGCTCGTGGAGATCGAGAAGATCGCGCGGCATCGCGTCGACGACGCCGAGCTGCACCGGGCCAAGGAATCCTTGAAGGGCGGTCTCATGCTGGGACTGGAGAGCACCGGAAGCCGGATGTCGATGCTGGCCCGGTCGGAAGTCTACCATGGCCGGCAGATTTCACTCGACGAACTGATTGCCAAAGTCGACGCGGTGACCGCCGAGGAGATCCAGCGTATGGCCGCCGACCTCTTCCCGGCCGGGCGGCTGTCGATGGCGGCCATCGGTCCGTTCCGCTCCGACGGCCAGCTGGCCACCTCGATGCGGAAGGCGTTTGAGGGTTACGTGGAGGCGAAAGCCTGATGGCCGACAAAATTCGGGTTGCGGTCGCCGGCGCCGCCGGCCGCATGGGAAGAGCCGCTGTGCGAGCGGTCGCCGCGGCGCCGGATATGACGCTGGCCGCAGCGCTGGGCCGCGAGCGCGGGGTAGGGCAGGACGCCGGTACGGTGGCGGGCACGGCTCCTCTTGGCGTCACGCTGACCGCCGAGCTGGCCGACATCCTCGACGCGAAGCCGGATGTCCTCATCGAGTTCTCCCCCGGCGCGGCCGCGGCGGAACATGCCCGGGTGGCCATTCCTGCAGGCGTCCGGCCGGTCATCGGCGCCACGGGCATCGGCCAGCAGGACCTGGACGGCCTCGCGGCCCTGTGTGGCGCGAAGCGGGTCGGTGCGGTCGTGGCGCCCAACTTTGCGGTAGGGGCCATCTTGATGATCGAGTTCGCCCGGCAGGCAGCCCGGCACTTCCCCAACGTCGAGATCATCGAACTCCACCACGATCGCAAACGCGATGCGCCGTCGGGGACAGCGCTGCGGACGGCGGCGGTGGTGGCGGCCGCGCGTGGCTCGGCGCCCGCGCCGGCCGTGAAGGAAGAGGAGACGATCACGGGGGCGCGCGGGGGCAGGGCAGAGGGCATTCGCGTGCACAGCGTCAGGCTGCCCGGGCTCGCCGCACATCAAGAAGTTATCTTCGGAGGTCCGGGGCAAACGCTGGTGATCCGCCACGACTCCGTCAGCGAAGAATCGTTCATGCCCGGCCTGATGCTCGCCGCGCGCAAGGTGCGGTCGCTGACAGGACTGGTCTACGGCCTGGAGAAACTTCTGGAACTATAGTTGGAGAGAGTATGAGCGGTTATCGGGTCGGCATCGTCGGCGCCACAGGCGTCGTCGGCCGGGAGGCGTTGCGGGTGCTGCGGGAGCGCAACTTCCCGGCGTCGGCGCTGCGGCTCTTTGCCTCGGCCCGCTCCGCGGGCATGCGCATCGGGTCTCTCGTGGTCGAAGCGGCGTCGCGCGCAGCCTTCCACGATCTCGACCTGATCATCTTCGACACGCCCGATGAGGTTGCCAGAGAGCTCGTCCCCTCCGCCGCAGCGGCCGGCGCGCTGGTCATCGATAACTCTGCGGCCTTTCGCATGGAACCCGATGTCCCGCTCGTCATCCCGGAGGTGAACGCCGACGCCCTGCGGCAGATCCCGCGCCGCATCATCGCCAACCCCAACTGCACCACCGCCACCATCGCCGTGCCGCTCGCACCGCTGCACCGGGCGGCGGGGGTGCGGCGGCTCATCGCCTGCTCCTACCAGTCGGTCTCAGGAGCCGGCCAGCGCGGCGTGGATCAGCTCTGGGCGGAAGTGCAGGAGGCCGGCGCCTCACGCCAGCCCCCAGACCGCCCTCGGGGCTCGGCCTTCGCCGCACCGATCGCTATGAATCTCATTCCCGCAGTCGGCTCACTGCGCGGGGGGGCCTTCAGCGAGGAAATTAAGGTTGCGGCCGAGCTGCGGAAGCTGCTGTCGGCGCCGCGTCTGGCGGCCGGCGTGACCTGCGTGCGCGTGCCGACGCTGGTCGCCCACGGAGTGGCGGTCCACGCGGAGTTCGAGCGGCCGCTCGATGCTGCGCGCGCGCGCGAGCTGCTGGCCGCGGCCCCCGGCGTCGAACTGGTCGACGATCCCGTTGCGGGACGCGTGCCCACGACGCTGCTCGCCGCCGGCCGCGACCCGTGCCTGGTGGGCAGGATCCGCCTCGACGAAGCCGGGTGCCTGGCCTTCTTTGCCGTGGCCGACAACCTTCGCAAAGGCGCCGCGCTCAACGCCATCCAGATCGCGGAACGGGTAATCGAGATGGGACTGCTGACATCGAAAGCAACCTTCTAGTCTACCCAGTCTTCCCGGTCTACCCAGTCTCCCCAGTCCACCGCACCTACCGAGACGGAGAGTCTGGAGACCGTGAAGACTGGGAAGACCGGGGAGACCGGGAAGACTTATCATGAGAGTCGTCGTCCAGAAATTTGGCGGCTCACTCCTGGAAAGTCCAGGGGGACGGCTGCAGGTCGCCGAGCTCATCACGGCGACCCGCAGGCGAGGCCGCGCCATCGTCGCCGTGGTCTCTGCCATCGGCCGCGAAGGCAACCCCTACGCCACCGATACGCTGATGGGATTGATGCGGGAGATCGGCAGCGACATCGACCCGCGCACGCTCGACCTGCTATTGTCGACGGGAGAGATCATCTCCACGGCGGTCCTCGCCCACACCCTAGTGCGGGCCGGCTGCCCGGCCATCGCACTCACCGGCGCGCAGGCCGGGATCCTCACGAGCGACGAGTTCAACGACGCCCGCATCCTGAGAATCGATCCTACCCGCGCGCGGGCGCACCTCGAGCGCGACCGGGTCGTGGTTGTGGCCGGCTTCCAGGGTGTCACGCCCGACGGCGAGGTGACGACGCTGGGCCGCGGGGGCAGCGATACCACCGCCGTGGCCATGGGGGCGGCGCTGGACGCCGAGGTGGTGGAGATCTACAAGGACGTCGAAGGGATCATGACCGCCGATCCCAAACTGGTGCCCGGGGCCCGGCCGATCCGGCGGATCACCTACGATGAGATGTCACAGCTGGCGGCCCTGGGCGCGCGGGTGCTGCATCCGCGCGCGGCGGACATCGGGCGTGAGCATAACGTCAAGTTGATCATCCGGCGGATGGGCAACCGGAATGGAGGGACGCTGATCGTGAAAGGAACGGAACTCGGTGTCCCGATCATCGACGGACGGCCGGTCATCGCGCTCGCGCATTTGCCTGACGTCGTACAATTGAAGATCGCGCGCAAAAGGGGAGAGGACCTCGCGCGCCCGCTGGGCGCGCTGGCGGCTCTAGCCGAACATGGCATCAGCATCGATCTGATCACCCTGTTGCCGGAGATGCTAGCGTTCACCGTGAAGGAGGAGGCCGTTCCGCAGGCGGCCAACCTTCTCTCCACACTCGGGTACGAGGTCCAGGTGAGCGGCCCGTGCGCGAAAGTGTCAATTATCGGCGCCGGGATGCGCGGCCGGCCCGGTGTGATGGCGCGTGTGGTGAAAGCGCTGCACGACGCCGGGACAGAGATTCTGCAGACCGCGGACTCACATACGACCATCTCCTGCCTGGTGTGGCGGGAACAGCTGCAGCGGGCCCTCGCCGCGCTCCATGATGAGTTCGGGCTGGGGGCAGAGGTCGCGTCGGAGCGCGAGGCGGAAGGCTAAGGAGGAGAAGAAAATGTCGTTCTTTGGTCGCGTGCTCACCGCAATGGTGACGCCGTTGGATGAGGCGGGGAACGTCGACTTTCCTCAGGCCGCGGCGCTGGCCAGGCGGCTCGCGGACAGCGGCTCAGACGGGATTGTCGTCGCGGGCACCACTGGAGAGTCTCCGACGCTGACGGACGACGAGAAGATCCGGCTGGTGGGGACGGTAAAGGAGGCTGTGGCCGGTCGGGCAGTCGTGGTGGCCGGCACGGGCACCAACGACACCCGGCATTCGATCCATCTCACCAAAGAGGCAGGGCGGGCTGGCGCCGACGCGTTCCTCCTCGTCAACCCCTACTATAACCGCCCCTCTCAAGACGGTCTGTACGCGCACTTCGTGGCCATTGCCGAATCCACCGGCCGGCCGTGCATGCTGTACAACATCCCCGGGCGGACCGGCGTCAACTGCACGCCGGAGACGATTGCCAGACTCGCCGAGGTGCGCAATATCGTCGCAGTGAAGGAAGCCAGCGGCAGCCTGGATCAGGCCTCGGAGATCCGCCGCAAAACTCCACAGACCTTTGAGATCTACAGCGGCGACGATAGCCTGACCCTGCCGATTCTCTCCGTCGGCGGAGGCGGGATCGTCAGCGTGGCCTCCCACCTGGTGGGACCGGATATTCAGGAGATGGTGCGCGCGCACGAACGAGGGGACCTCCGGAAGGCATTGCAGATTCACCTGCGGCTGTTCCCGCTGTTCAAGGTACTGTTCATCACCACGAATCCCGTTCCGGTCAAAGCGGCCCTCAACATGAGCGGGTTCCGCGTGGGGAAGCCTCGCTTGCCGCTGGTGGAGGCGACGGCGAAGGAGAAAGAGCAGATCCAGGTCGTGCTGAGGGAACTGGCGCTCGTTGCGGTCTGATTAACGGGAACGGGGGAACGCGGCAACGCGGGAACGCGAACACTCTGGCGAAAGGTTTGTTCCCGCGTTCCCGGGTCGCAATGCCGCATCGAAAAGTTTCCGCCAAAGAACAGGCCCTCGCCCGCCTTCATGAGCAGATTCGGCATTGCGACCGCTGCCCGCTGCACCGCACGCGCACCCAGGCCGTGCCCGGGGCCGGTCCAGCGTCCGCGCGGATCATGTTCGTCGGCGAGGCGCCCGGCCGGCAGGAGGATCTCTCGGGCCAGCCCTTTGTCGGCGCGGCCGGCAAGTTCCTCG
>VBAI01000244.1 GCA_005882295.1 Candidatus Segetimicrobium genomatis
CGGGATTTTTGCCGACCTCAAGGACTCAGGCATGGCCGGAGCCCATGCGGCCCCCTACGCGGAGATTGCCGATCAGGTGGCGAACTGGGGGATTCAGCAGACGATGGCAAAGGATCTCGGCCGGGCCAAAGCAGCCGCAGCGGCCGCGAAGGCAATCATTCAGCTCTCCATCGACAACTTCAAGTAGGATAGGTTGACAGAGAAAGGAGCCATGTATGAGCACGACGACGCGGACCCGTGCCCTTACTCTGCTTCGCGTCGCAGCGTTGGCGCTGGGCGCCGTCCTCAGCGCCTCAATTGGCCTGGGCTCGCTTCATCCAACGGGGGCAAACGCGGGATTCCCCAACCAGCTGCCGTTCATGTGCTTCAACACCGGGAACACGTTCCACCAGACGTTCGGCCCGATCAGCTTCTTCCTCAATGAGACTCAGCAGGGGCCGACAAGCTTCCAGGAGGGTCCGCCGACCTCCAAACCCGTTGTGATTCTGCCCCTACATCGAGGAGCCGCCGCCGGCCATCTTGTCTATTACGTCATCACCGACGCCTCCGACCTGACTGTTGCGCAGGATCTCGGCGTGAACTACACGCCGAAGCTGGCCAATGCTGCGGGAACGTCGGCCGTCCAACGCTCGTCGTCGAGCGATCCCACCTCCATTGACGTGCCGGCTGGAGTCGATTTCTCCCCAGAGCACGCGCTGGTGGCCAGCGCGACTGGATTCCCGCCTTCGGCCGCTGCGCCTGGAGCGGTCGGCAACACAGGGTATAGCCCTCTGGTCGAATTGCCCGGGGGGCGCGGCGCGAGATCGACACGGGTCGTCCTCAACGCCCCGCAAATCGGCGACGGCGTCAACACCGACGCCGGGGACAAGGCGCACTGGGCGGACAAAGTCAAGAGCGTCGATGCGGTGAACAACACCGTGAGCTACGAGGAGACAAACGGCTGCTATGAGGACATGAGCGTCCATTACGCCTCGTTCGACTCGTCCGCTTTTGGTCCCGCGGCCGTCGAGGACGTGACCTATGCGCCCGCTCTCGGCAGCGTGCCTTTCGTCGAATGCGGAACGAACGACATCAACGTCGAAGGGCCGTTTATCAATCCCGGGTGCGCCCGCGAGAGCCTGATCGCGTTCATCAACGGCCAAACGGGCAAGGATAACATTCAGCGCCAGGGTTTGAATGCCGCACTCCTCGACGGGGAGTCGCCGCTCAACATCCTGGAGGACGTACCCAACAACGGGGGCCAGTTCAACTACAGCCCGATGTGGGACATCCACCTGGTCCAGTGGAAGGACTCGGTGCCGGTGGCCAACCGGCTGCGACAGACGGACTTCGCCACGGCGGAGGCATTGGTTGGCACGCAGGCCCAGAGCATCACGCCAGATGGCACTGCCAGCAACACCTTCCAGGCCACGGGTTTCATCGTGAACTGTCCGCTCATCAGCATCTTTGCGGACAAATAGAGAGAAGGGCCGCGCATCGCGGCCCTTCCTCACCTTTCTCCGATCAATCGAACTCGACCCGCTTGGACGACTGTTCCGCGCCGACTCGCCCCACGACGATTTCAGCCTTGAAGTAGTTTTCGCCGCGGATCGGCGACCCGGCGAGACGGCGCAGGGTCGCGATCTGACCCACATGGTTGATGGCATCGGCGATGGGTCCCTGGAAGATCTTCTCGGCAGGGTGCCCTAGTGGCGTCTCTGCGGCCAGGTACTCATCGAGCCGCCGAAGCCCCTCAAAGAATCGATCGACGTCGCCATCCCACGACTGCGGTGCGGCGTCGCGCCATCGGTGTTCGCCTTTCGCCAGCCACAGCGCCCACTCCAGAAGATCTCCGATGTGCCTGAGGATCTCTCCGGCGGACCGGCAGGTTGCGCAGGCCCGGACTGTGGCGAATCCTTCGGGTGCGTCGCGTGTGACCTTGCCTCCGCGGTAGGCAAGCGTCGCGACCGTGTGACGAAGAAACTCACGTCGCCCATCGACAACCGAAGCCATCGTCTCCTCCCATTCGTGCTGAATTGGAAATCTGTCAACCCTGTCGGCTGAAGTCAAAGCAGTCCAACATGTCATCCGCGCTCTTCAGCCGGTCATTCCACAGCGGCACGCCGAACTGCGCACAACAGAACTTCACCAGACTGACGTGGGAGTGCCGCACTTTGGAGATATATCCAGACCTGGCATATGGGCTCACGACGAGACACGGCACCCGGGGCCCATAGCGAAACTGCGAGCCCGTGTAACCCTTCGGACCACCGCCAGCCCACGATGAGTCGTTCGGGGGATCGACGTGGTCGTGCCACCCGCCCCAATCATCCCACGTAATGAAGATGACCGTACTGCCCCAGAGCGGGCTGTTGCCGACCTTGGTGACGCGGTCAACCGTCCACTGCATCCCCGGTCCGACTACCGGCCCTGCCCCTGGGTTTCGGGGAGGATGCTCGCTCTGACCCTCCGGGGCGTACAACCAGCACACCGCTGGCAGGTAGCCATTGCCCACATCTCTATCGAACTGATCCGAGGGAACGTTTGAGGGATGATCAACCAGGTGAGCGATATGACGAAAGTATGACGCATTCTGGTCGGCATAGTTTCGCCAGTCATGCCCTCCTGCACCCAGGGCCGCCGGCAGAGACGGCAGGTCATAGGGAGGTTGGGGCTGATACGCTCGATGAGGACTGGCATTATCGATGATCGGCGAGTCAGCGGCGATGAGCATTAAGTGGTTAGGTTCCGACTGGCTGGCAACGTCCGTAAAATAGTGATCGCACAGAGTGTACTTCCGCGCATAAGTCCAGTAGAGAGGGATATCGCGCTGCGTGTACTGTAAGCGGACGGCGCCCGTCGGACCGTTGCGCTTCAGCCAGGCGCGATGGTCGTGCGGCGGGTCGGGGGTGGGATCGCCGGCCTGCGGGAATTGTGCGCCATTGACGCCGGGGAACCTCCCAAAGTAGTTATCGAACGTGTGGTTCTCCTTCACGATGATGACCACGTGCTTCACCAGATCCGATGCGGACATCATACCTTCCCCATGCCCGAGAGTGTCCCAAGGACACGAACATTCTCCATTGAATCAACTCTAATATTGCCATGGAAACACATCCAGACGCGGAGGAGATGTGGCGGGCGGAGCTGACGGGGAAGAGCCCGAGGTTGCGCCATCTGCGACTTTGGCTCAAGCTGCTTCCCAGTGAACCCCGTTGCAAGCTCTGCAACGCACCGTTCCATGGCCTCGGGCGCCCGATTGCTGCCATCCTGGGAAGGCAGCGGTCGCGGAAGAACCCGCGGTTCTGCAACTATTGTGAGACGATTGCCCGAATTTATCGTGGCGGGGCCGAGGTTGAACTCACGTTGCTGTTTGTGGACGTGCGGGGCTCCACCACGCTGGCAGAGCGGGTGACTCCCTCCGAGTTCAGCCGTCTGATGAACCGCTTCTATGATGTGGCGACGCGGGTGTTGATTGACAGCGACGCCTGGATTGACAAACTGGTCGGAGACGAGGTCATCGCATTCTACCTCCCGTTCCTGGAAGACCATGCCGCGCGCGCGGTGCGCGCCGGGCAGGAGTTGATGCGGGCAACAGGTCAGGGAGGTCCGGGCGGACCCTGGATTCCTGTTGGGATCGGCATCCAGACGGGGACGGCGTTCGTGGGCGCCATCGGATCTGCGGAAACAGTCACCGATTTCACGGCCCTGGGCGACGCGGTGAACGTCGCGGCCCGCCTGGTCTCCGCAGCGGCAGCGGGGGAAATCCTGATGAGCGAGGCGACCTACGCGGCGGCGGACCTGGCCGGCGAGAACCTGGAGCGACGCGAGTTGACGCTGAAGGGAAGGACGGAGTCCGTTGGCGTCCGCGTGCTGAGGGTAGCACCGTGAGCGACGGAAGCCCCGGATCCCCCAGCTAGTCCAGGCGCCGTTCCAGGGGCTGGCCCTCTGCGCAGAGTGGACATACCGGTGCGTGGTATGTTTCCAGATCAAACACCGCGAGCGGTTCAACGGGAACCCCCAGCCGAAGGGGGATGCTGCTGCGGTCGACCAGCACGGCGACACCGGTCACCTGCCCGCCAGCTGCGGTCACGAGCCGCATCAGTCCCCGCGCCGAATCGCCGGTCACGATTACGCCCATCAGAATGAGCACATGCTCACCCGTCTTTACTTGGAACCTCGGTCGCAGCGTTCGGCCTCCAGGAGGCCCGTCCACAAAGATCGCCCTCGCACCGAGCTCCCTGGCCAGCTCGTAGCCAAGGATAGAATCCGGTCCTAATACAGTCAGTACGGCCTGCGGCCGCTGCTCCTGAAACCGCTCGGCGATTGCGTGGCATACGGTA
>VBAI01000245.1 GCA_005882295.1 Candidatus Segetimicrobium genomatis
GCATCCGCGAGGCGCTGCCTACTATCGTCGAACTCCGCCGGCAAGGCGCGCGTGTAATCCTGGCCTCCCACCTGGGGCGGCCGGACGGCAAAGTCATGACCGGGTTGCGGCTGGATCCCGTGGCAGTACGGCTGAGTGAACTGCTGGGCGCGCCGGTCCGCAAGTTGCCCGACTGCGTCGGCCCTGAGGTAGCTCGCGCCGTCGCGGAGATGCGCGACGGTGACGTGGTCCTCTTGGAGAACCTGCGGTTTCATCCCGAAGAAGAGGCGAACGATGAACAGTTCGCCCGCGCCCTCGCGTCTGTGGCCGACGTCTATGTCAACGACGCCTTTGGGACCGCGCATCGGGCGCACGCGTCGACCGTCGGGATCACGCGCTTCCTCCCGGCGGTGGCGGGCTTGCTCATGGAGAAAGAGCTTGTCTACCTGTCGCGGATCCTAGAGGATCCCCGCCGGCCGTTTGTGGCCATTCTCGGCGGGAAAAAGGTCTCCGACAAGATCGGGGTCATCCGCAACCTGCTCACCCGGGCGGACATGCTGCTGATCGGCGGCGCGATGAGCTACACCTTTCTGCGCGCGAAAGGGTTGCGCGTGGGCGCTTCGCTGTGCGAGGAGGACAAACTCGAGCTGGCCCGGTCCCTGATGGACGATGCTGCCGGGCGGCGGATCGCCTTCCGCTTGCCCGACGATGTGATGGTGGCCGATCGCTTTGCGGAGGACGCCGCACACCGCGTGGTAGCCGCCGCTGCGATTCCTCAGGGCTGGATGGGGATGGACATCGGGCCACAGACCGCAGCGGCATACGCCGATGTCATCGCTCGGGCCGGCACGGTGATGTGGAACGGGCCGATGGGCGTTTTTGAGTTTCCGGCGTTCGCGGCCGGGACCCGGGCTGTGGCCGAGGCGATGGCGGGGTCGAAAGCGGTGACCATCGTGGGCGGAGGCGACTCCGCGGCCGCAGTCCAGCAGATGGGTCTGGCGGACCGGATGACGCACATCTCCACCGGCGGTGGAGCTTCCTTGGAGTTTCTCGAGGGCAAGGAACTGCCCGGAGTCGCCGCGCTGCTGGATCGCTGACGATGCCGCGCGTGCCGCTGGTCGCCGGGAACTGGAAGATGTATAAGACCGTGCCGGAGGCGCGGGATCTTACCACGGCCTTGGTTCGAAGCGATCTGCCGGCAGCGGTCGAGGTGGCGGTCTGTCCTCCGTTCACCGCATTGGCCGAGGTTGGCCGCGTGCTCGACGGATCGGCCATACGCCTCGGCGCCCAGGACATGTTCTGGGAACCGCAGGGCGCCTATACCGGGGAGATCTCCCCTCCGATGCTCGCCGACCTGCGGTGCCACTACGTCATCGTCGGGCACTCCGAGCGCCGCCAGCATTTTGAGGAAAGCGATGAAGTCGTGACCAGGAAGGTGCGGGCCGCGTTCTCCCACGGGCTCGTGCCTATCCTCTGCGTGGGCGAACGTCTGGGTGAGCGGGACGCCGGACAGACCGAGCGCGTCGTCACCCGCCAGGTGGAGATCGTAATTGCGGTGCTGCCCGCCGATCAAATCAGCCGGCTGGTCATTGCCTATGAGCCGATCTGGGCGATTGGGACCGGCCGCGCCGCCACCGATCAGGAAGCCAACCGTGTCATCCGGTTGATCCGGGAGACGCTGGCACGCAAGGATGCGGAAGCCGCCGTGCAAACCCGCCTCCTGTACGGGGGCAGCGTGACGCCAGCAAACGCCAGTGAGTTCAGCCGCCAGCCCGAAATTGATGGCGCCCTCGTGGGCGGCGCCAGTCTCGATGCCCCGAAGTTTCTGGCCATCGTGGCCGCACACGGTAAGTCTCGGAGGTGAGCTCGCCTCACGCGGCAGTTTCGATGAAGCCCCCCGATGCGCCGGCAGTTCGTCTCCGCGACCTTGTCAAGTATTTCCTCACGCTGGGCGCGTCCGGATTCGGCGGTCCTGCTGCGCTGATCGCGCAGATGGAACGTGATCTAGTTGAAGCGCGCCGCTGGATTAGCAAAGAAGAGTTTCGCGAAGCTGTGGCGGTGTGCCAGTCACTCCCGGGACCCCTGGCGATCCAGGTGGGGATCTTCCTATCATACCTGCGCGCGGGTTTCTGGGGAGCCTGGGCCGGCGGAAGTGCATTCATCCTGCCGAACTTCGTCATCGTTGCGACCCTCGGCGCGTTGTACGTTCGTTTCGGAGATCTTCCATTTGTTCGAGCGATTTTCTACGGCGTCAGCCCCGCGGTGATCGCCCTGATCGTCTACTCGTGGTACCGGCTGACAAAGCTGGGCATGGAAGATACGTTGCAATGGGCAGTCGCGGCAACGTGCTTCTTGATTACGGTGACGCTGCGCGCTGAAGTCGCTTTGCTGTTCCTTGCTGCAGGCATACTGGGGATCTTCTACTACGGCGGCATCTTCCGCAGGCCGGCTGCTGGAATGCTGCTGCTTGTCATGGCTGCCGTTCCCTCGGTTGCCGCGGAGGGGTCCGCGGGTCCGATCCTGAGGAGGTTGCTGCTGTTCTTTCTCAAGGCCGGCTCTCTCACGTTTGGCAGTGGCCTCGTGATCGTGCCGTTCCTAGAAAAAGGGTTGGTGCAGCAGACGGGATGGCTAAATGAGCGGACCTTTTTGGTTGCCGTCGCCATCGGCATGCTGAGTCCCGGTCCTGTCGTCATCACCGCAACATTTGTTGGCTATCTCGTCGCGGGGCTTTGGGGTTCGATCGTCTCCACCCTCGGCATCTTCTTCCCGTCTTTCGTGCTGGTTCTTGTTGCCGCGTCGGCGCTGCGTCGGTACCGGAAGAACCGGTACGTGCAAGGTTTCGTGAAGGGAGCTTATGCCGCCGCCATCGGGACGATTCTTGGGGCCGGCGCGCTGCTCTCCAGGATCGCTATCGGCGACTGGTTGACCATCCTCATCGCCCTGCTCAGTCTCGGAGCCCTGGCGCGATGGAAACTGAGCACGTACAAGCTCGTCGCCATCACTGCTGC
>VBAI01000246.1 GCA_005882295.1 Candidatus Segetimicrobium genomatis
CACGAAGATCTGCCCAGCGCTGACGAAGATGCCGAACGGACTGCTGAACTGGTTTGGGCCGTTGCCGAAGGTACCGAACTCGGTCCACCCCGCGCCGGTCATGGAGTCCATCCGCACGATGCGGTTGTTGTTCCTATCCGCCACGTAGATCTGCCCGGCGCTGACGAAGATGCCGAACGGACCGTTGAATTGGTTCGGGCCGCTGCCGAACATACCGAGCTCGGTCCACCCCGCGCCGGTCATGTCATTCATCCGCACGATCCGGTTGTTGTTCCAGTCCGCCACGTAGATCTGCCCGGCGCTAACGAAGATGCCGCTTGGAGAGTTAAACTGGTTCGGGCCGCTGCCGGCTGGAGGTCCGCCCAGCACGGTCCACCCCGTGCCGGTCATGGTGTCCATCCGCACGATGCGATGGTTGCTCGTATCCGCCACATAGATCTGCCCGGCGCTAACGAAGATGCCGAATGGAGCGTTGAACTGGCTCATGCCGCTGCCGGCCGGGGGCCCGCCAAGGGTGATCCACCCCGCGCCTGTCATATTGTCCATGCGCACGATGCGATGGTTGAGTGCGTCCGTCACGAAGATCTGCCCCGCGGCGCTGACAAAGATGCCACTCGGAAACCTAAACTGGTTCGGGCCGCTGCCGGAGGTACCAAATGGGGTCCACCCCGCGCCGGTCATGTCATCCATCCGCACGATGCGGTTGTTTGACTCATCCGCCACGTAGATCTTAGGGACTGGTGGGGGACTAATTACTCCTGTGCAGGCGGAGGTGCCAATTGCCACCAATATGAGACACACCCCACCTGCAAACCTGGCTTCCATGCCCCCCAGACACCCCTTGAGAATCCCCGCGTTCGACACTCGCAGCAATGATGCCTGCCGCACCGCCGCGGGATTAGACTGGGCACCTGCATGCATACTCCCCCGACAGGAGGCAGAGAGGATCCGCAGAACTTAAGCCCCGCTTCACCTGGTATTTCGAGCAACGCGGAGCCTTCGCATGCGGACCGGCATTGCCGACCGGTACATCGTGCAAGAGATCTTTGCGCCATTTCTGCTGGGCATTGGCGCGTTTCTCGTCATCCTGGTGGGCGACATCCTCTACACGCTCGCGGAGTTCATCGCGTCGCGTCAAGTCGGTGTCGTGACCGTCATTGAGTTGCTCCTGTACAAGCTGCCTGCCATTTTGGTGATCACGTTCCCCGTCTCCACGCTGGTGGGGATCGTGCTGGGTCTAGGCCGGCTGGCCAAGGATCGCGAGATTCAGGCCATGCGGCTGGCGGGTTTCAGTCTGATGCGGATCTTTGCGCCGGTGTTCGCATTTGGAATCGTCACTACCGTGGCGACGTTTGCCATCAATGAGATCGTGGCGCCGTGGGCCAATCGACAGGCCAATGCCGTCATTCGGAAGGCCGCCTTCGCCGATGCGTTTCCCCAGATTCGCGAACAAGTTTTCTTCCGAGGCCCCGGCAATCGCGTGTACTACATCGGCAGCGCGGACGACACGCATCGGGAACTCCGCAACGTGATGATTTATGAGCTCGAAGGTCCTATTCCCAGGTTGATCACCGCGGGGTCTGCCGGGTGGGACGGACAGCTGTGGCACCTCCATGGAGGTGTGATCCGAGAGCTGGACGCGCAGGGATTCACACGGTATGAGGCTGGCTTTGCTCAGATGGACCTCGCCGTGGGCATCGAGAGTGGATCGTTCTTTGCCGGGCAGAAAACCCCCGAAGAGATGACGGCCCGAGAGTTGCACCAATATGTGTCATTGTTCGGCCGCGGGCCAGGCAGCGCCCGGTTTGCCGTCGAGTACTACCGCAAGTTCGCCGTCCCCTTCGCCAGCGCGATCTTTGCCCTCCTGGCAGCGCCGCTGGGTGCCCGCGCGGCTCAGGGAGGCCGCTTTGTCGGAGTGGGTGTCTGCATCGCCGTGTTGTTTGTGTACTACGTCCTGATGTCCATCGCCAAGGCGATGGGGACGGTGGGCGGGCTCGACCCGTTTCTTGCGGCATGGGCGCCGAACCTCTGCTATGGGCTGGCGGGTGTCACGCTGTGGGCGCATGAGGACGGCTGGCTGCTGCAGCACCGGATCGTGTTGCCGGCCGACGCACATGTCCGGTCGTAAACTTGTCCTGACCGTTGCTGGGGTTGCGCTTCCAGTGGGTGTCGCTCTGGGGATGATGCTGCAACGCCCGCATGCGGTCGAGCGGACACCAGGTCAACTGCCGGCGATCACGCTGCGGGGGGCCAGCATCGTGCTTCGTCATCACGGCCAAAAGCAGGCGGAAGTGCGCGCCGACCGCGTCGAGGTGAGCCGCGATCTGCGCTATGCGACATTTACCGGTAGCCCGACAGTCGCGGTGTTCGACGCTGGACGTGAAGTGTTGCGCATCCGGGGAACCAGCATCGTCCTGGACCGACAGACCAGTGATGTAAGTGTGCTCGGACCGGTCGATGTGGTGACTGCGCAAGGTGGACGGCTGTCGGCCGGTGAGGCCCGATGGAGCAATGTAGCGCAGCAGTTGGTCGCCCAGCGAGTGGTGATGGCCCAGGGCGATGAGGAACTCGCGGCCGAGCAGTTGACCTTAGACATCGCCTCGCAGGTGCTCGACCTTTCTGGGGGGGCGGACGTTGCGTTCCGATTGGAGGGCGCGAAACCGTGAGGGGTCTGGCGATGATCCTGCTCGTGCTGCTGCTTCTCCCCACGGCGGCGAAGGGGCAGGCTCTGCAGATGCCTTCCGCCGACCAGGGCCGTCTGCGCGCTAATCACATTCGATACGACGCAAAGGCCAAAGCGTATCTGGCCGAAGGGGACGTCCGACTCACCCTGGGTGACGCGGAGGTGCGCGCCCAGCGGCTCCGCCTGGAGCACGAGTCACAGATCGCATACGTGTTTGGGGAGGTGACCGTCCAGCAAGGCGACACAGTGCTCAGCGCGCGCAATGTGACATATGATCTCACACGCAAGCTGGCACGCGCCCTGGGCGACCCGGTGCTGAGGCAGGGAGGCACCACCGTCCGCGCAGATCGTATGGAGTTCGACCTGGAAAGGCGGCGGACGCTGTTCCACGGAGCGGTCAGAATCCTGCATCAAGATGTGACAGTAAGCGCCCCGGAGATGCGGTACGATGCCTCAGTTGACGAGGCGATCGCGCCAGATGTAGTGGTCTCGCAGCCGGGCCGCACCGTCCGCGCTCATCGCCTGCGTTACCTGCCGCAGGCGGGCCGGCTTGAACTGGACGGCAGCGTAGTTGTCGAGCAGGAGAGTGGAGCGCGTCTCGTCGAGGAGGGCGTCATCCATTCGCCCGGTGACACAGAGGCCCAGGGGCTGCTCAGTTCGGCTGCCCTCCTGACCTGCGATCGCCTGATCATTCTCACCGGGGACCGCACGGCGCGTGCGGAAGGCAACCTGCTGGTGAAACATCAGGGGCGTTCTGCATCCGCGGCCGCGGCACTCTATGCCGACCGCGAGCGGCGCCTCACGATGACGGGTAGTGTCGTGCTGCTGGACAAAGACGGGCGCCGGCTGCGCGCGGACATGGTGGTTATCTCCCTGGCCGACGAAACCGTTGAGGCCACGGGCAACGTGGTTACGGAATTTATCCTGCGTCGGAAATAACCGCTGCCGTCGCGGATGTGCCCCACGCGGGCGCCGGTCCCTTCATCGATCGGAATCGGCATCATCGCATTTTTGCTTATGGGCATACCAGTCGGTGCGGTCGCCCAAGAAACCGAAGAGCTTCCCGTCACCCTCAAGGCGGATTCCTATCAGTTTGACCGGCAAGCCCGTATCATTACGGCGCGGGGTCATGTCATTCTATCTGTCCGCGATGTCACCGTTCGGGCCGACACGCTCGTGGCCGACCTGCAAACCGGCTTGGTCACGGCGGAAGGGAGCGTGCAATTGGAAGTCGCCGGACAATCCGTCGCGGCGGAGATGCTGACGTTCAACCTTTCCACCCGCGTGGGGACGCTTTTCAACGCCCGAACGGAATACCACAGCCCCCTGATCCTGGGTTCCGTCCGGCTGCGGGCGGAAGAGCTTCAGGGAGACCTGGCGCGCTTCGTGACGATCCGGAACGGTTTTACCACTACGTGCGAGGAGCCGGAACCGGTTGCATACGCGACCGCAGATGAGTTGCAGGTGTACCCGAACGATAAGATCGTTGGCCACCATGTGTCCCTGTGGATAGCCGGCCATCGCCTGTTCACGGTACCTTACTTCATCATTTCCCTTCGAGAGCGCCGCGGCGGGAATTTCTCCCCTGTCATTGGCTACGGCGATACCGAGGGATGGTTCGTCAAGACGAGCTGGAGCTATTTCGTCAATGAGAATCACTATGGGTTCGTGCACGCCGATTGGTATGAGCGGTTGGGCGTCGGGGCGGGGATCGAGCACCTCTATCGGTCCGCGGGGGGTGAAGGGTCGGTCCTCGTGTACGGGCTGGCCAACCGGCAAACCGGAGGAACTGATTTACATGACTTCCTGAATCATCTCCAACGCCTGGGCGACGTCACCCTGCGCACATTTGTGGACTACCAGGACCTCAGCTCGTCGACCGGTTCACCGACGACCAACCTCTTCGCCACGCTGGACCTGAGCACACAGACGCAGCAGTCGTCCACATACCTGTTCAGCACCCTGTTCGAGAGTTCTGCCAGCCCAGTGTCCACGTTGAACTCCCAATTTGCGCACCTACAGAATTTTGGGCCGCGTCTCGGGGCCGAGGTATTTTTGAACTACGATCAGATAGGAGATCCGACTGGGGTCGACCAGGAGCTCCTCCCCAGGATCACCCTGCGCTATTTCGGCGACGGAGTCGCGGCGACACTTGTCACGGACACACGATGGGATCTCGACGGCACGCATTCCACCGCCGACGACAAATACATCCTCGAACGGCTGCCCGAACTCAATGTGACTGTGTCTCCGTTCAGAATAGGAGAGACTCCGCTATATGCTCAGGCAGTGGTTGGCCTGGCACAGTTCCGGGAGACGACTCCCGGCCCCACCGGAGGGGTGCTCGATGCCGGACGCGTCGACGCGCAGGTCACGGTATCGGGATTCACGGCGCTGGCCGGTGGGAGCGTTGGGATGCGCACATTTGCGCGTCAGAGCTGGTACACGACCGGCGACGCCCGGGTCTTTTACGGCGGTCGCCTCGAGTATGCCCGATCGATTGGCGCCGGTGTGGACACTGGGTTCGGATACACAGCTCAGACGACGATTGGCGTCAGCCCGTTTATTTTCGATCAAATCGCCGGCACGTTGAGCCTGGCCGATGGGCAGATTACCTATCACACCCAAGATCTGCTGCTGCGCGCAACCGGGTTCTATGACTTTCAGTCCGGGCTGTTTGGAGACGTCATCGGGCAGGTCATCTACCTGCCCAGACCAGATTTGAGCGTCGGGCTCGCCGGAAGTTACAACCCCAACGTGGGACAGCTGGACCGCGTGGAGGCTGCACTCGATCTGCAGGTGAGCAAAGAATGGCGCTTTGAATACAGCGGCGCCTGGGATAGCTTCACGCAGAGCGTGATCACCAACCGTCTTAGTTTGACCCGGACGTTCTGTGAGTGCCTGGCCATGAGTGTCACCTACCTCGGGGCACGGCAGGAGATCTGGCTGGAAGCTTGGCTCACGGCTGTTCCATGGGGGCGTGGAAAGATTGGCCTTGGCG
>VBAI01000189.1 GCA_005882295.1 Candidatus Segetimicrobium genomatis
GTAATTGAAGATGCCGGTAATGCCCACCAGTTCCTTGGTCCCGTGCTCGATCTGGTCGCGCAGCACGGCTCGGAAACCACCGGTGTTTTCCGGTCGGATGCCCTGCCACAACGTGCGCTCGATTGCCGGCCGGAGGATGAGCATCGCGTCCAGGGCGTGGCCGCCGAAGGTGTTGCGCGTGCCCTTCCCGTACCGGCCCTCATAACGCTCCACGTAGCCCAGCAGCGCCGTTTTTTGCTTGTCGGTATCCGGCAACTGCTCGGCGATAAGGATCTTGCCCGATGGCAGGAACGTGCCATCCACACTGGCTGCCCCTAAATCCAGGAACGTCTTGTTGGCCACGCCGTGGCTCTGGTACACAGGCAGCGTGATGCCCAGGTCACGGATGTTTCGCTGCGAGACGTTGGCGCCGGGCGGGATGGCCCAGATCAAGAATGCCTGCGGGTTGCGCCCCATCGCCCTGGTGACCTGGGTGCTGACGTCGGTGGCGGCGCGGGCAAACGACTCCTTGGCCGCGATCTCGATGCCCTTCTGCGCCGCCAGCTTCTCGAACTCGACCAGGCCTCCCTGGCCAAACGCATCGTCGAACCCCAGCCACGCCACGCTGCGGATGCCGCGCCGGCCCATGTGGTCGGTGATCACCCCGATCATCAGGCGATCGGTCTGCGGTGTCTTGAAGATCCACCGGCGTTGGTCCACCGGCTCGATGATGGTGACCGCCGCGGCCAGCGAGATATTCGGCACACGGTTGGTCTGCAGCGTCTGGAGGACAGCCAGGCTGGCGGGGCTGGTGGTGCAGCACACGACGGCGACGACGCGGTCTTCCTCGATCAGCCGTTTGGCCGCGATGACCGCTTTCGTGGGATCGCTCTCCCCATCAGTCACCACGTACTCGATGCGCACCGGCCCGTTGGGACCTTGTGCCGTCCCCAGATCGTCCTGGTAGAGTAGGACGGTGTTGCGTTCGGGGACGCCTAGCGATGATGCGCCGCCCGTGACGTCCACCACCACTCCCACCTTAATGACGGGTTGCTGCGCCCCCGACGGAGGCGCAGCCACGAACACGAGCAGCGCACCGATGAGCCACAGACGCCGCATGACTCTCACCCCCTGCCGGAGAAGGCGTTGAAAAGTTGAAGAGTTGGAAAGTTGGAGAGTGGAAACGTTGCACTTTTTCAACGCCGGTAGAATCTCCCCTTCAGCTTGCCGGCTCGATGTGACCGCCGAGGTAGGCGGCGCGCAATGCCGGATCCTGGGCCAGCGTGGTCGCCCGTCCATGTCGTACCACGCGCCCGGCCTCCAGGACGTACGCGCGCGCGGCAAGGCCCAGCACGGCCTTCGCGTTCTGCTCGACGATCAGGATGCTTTGCCCCAGCTGTTGGATTTGCGCGAAAGCGCGTAACATGTCAGCGATGACCAGCGGGGCGAGTCCCAGCAGGGGTTCGTCCAGCAGCAGGAGCCGCGGTCGCGCCATCAGGCCGCGGCCGATGGCGACCATCTGTTGCATGCCGCCCGACAGCGTCCTGGCGGGTGAGGCCGCCCGATCTCGTAGCGCGGGGAACAGTGCCAACACGCGGTGCTGATCCTCATCGATCGCCGCACGGGGTTCCTGCCCAATTCGGTGGTAGGCGCCCAGGAGCAGATTGTCGCTCACGCTCATCGATCCAAAGAGCTGCCGGCGTTCAGGCACCAGGCTGATGCCCAGCCTGACGGTGTCTTCGGGGGATGGCCGCGCGACCGGACGCCCGCCCAGGACGATCCTGCCCCTCGAGGGCAGCAATCCGACCAGCGCCCGCAGCAGCGTGGTTTTACCGGCTCCGTTGGCGCCGATCACGGCGACCACTTCGTGGTGGCCGACGGAGAGCGAGACTCCGCGCACCGCCTGCACCTGGCCGTAGGCGACCTCGAGTCCCTCCACGTGCAACAGCGCGCCCTCGCTGGCATCATTCACGAGACTGCCTCTTCGCCCAGATAGGCGGCGATGACCCGTGGGTCGTTGCGCACGACGCGCGGCGTCCCATCGGCAATGCGCCGGCCGTAGTTGAGGACCAGCACGCGATCGGCTACCTCCATCACCAGCCCGACATCGTGCTCAACCAGGAGGACCGTGGTTCCGGTGTCGCGGATTCGCCGGATGAGCCTGACCAGCTCAGCCCGCTCGGCGCCGGTGAGACCCGACGCGGGCTCATCAAGCAGCAGCACGATCGGGTGCATGGCCAGGGCACGCGCCAGCTCCAGCAGGCGAAGCCCCCCAAAGGGCAGGGCCCCGGCGGGAAGGCCAGCATGGTCCAGCAGCCCAACCGCCGCCAGATACCCGGCCGCCTGCGCGGCCGCCTGCGTATCCTCACGCCGTCCCAACCCAAGCATGGCTCCGGTGAAACTCGTGGTGGTCAGGCGATGCAGGCCCACCATGACATTCTCGAGGACCGTGAGATCGGGAAACACGTTCGGAGTCTGAAACGTTCTGCCCACGCCCAGCGCTGCCCTGCGGTAGGCGGGCAGGTCAGAGATTTTCCGTCCCCGCAGGTACACCGTTCCGCGGGTGGGCCGCAGGACTCCGGAGATCAGGTTGAACGCAGTGGTCTTGCCGGCCCCATTTGGTCCGATGATCCCGTAGATCTCCCCGGCCTGCACGTGAAAGGAGAGATCGTCGACGGCGAGCAGCCCGCCGAACTGTTTGCGCAGTCCCTCGACGCGCAGCAACCCCGTCGGCTCCGGGCGTGCCAGAGATGACGATGACTTGGCCAGGACGCCGGCGACGGGCGCTACCTGGGCCCAGCGGGGGCGTGCGGACTCCAACCGCAGCACCTTGATGAGGGGGGGCCACACGCCGGCGGGCGAGAAGATGATCACCACAGCGAGCAGCACTCCGAACAGAACAATCTCATACTCGGCGGACGCCCCGCTGCCCAGCACTCGGGGCATAATCGTCCGCAGCGCCTCGCGCAGCACGGTGAGGATTGCGGTGCCCGCCACCGCTCCCGGCAACTGGTAGATGCCGCCGAGCACACTCATCACCAACAGATCGATGGAAAAGTTGAATGCAAACGGCGAGGGACTGACGAAACTGAGGTAGTGGACGTACAGCGCGCCGGCGAGACCCGCCAGCGCGGCGCTGGCGGCAAAGACCCGGCTCTTGTAGAACGCGGGGTTGATGCCGACCGTGGCTGCGGCAACCTCGCTGCTGCGCACGGCGGCCAGGGCGCGTCCGACTCGTGAGGACACCAGGTTGCGGCCCAGCCACAGGGCGGCGAACACGAAGGTCCAGGTGAGATAGTAGTAGGCTCGATCCCCGGCGATCATCAGTGAGCCAATCGAGAGCGGCGGGATCCCGGTCAATCCGGTGGGCCCGCCGGTCAGACTCTGCACGTTGCGGACCAGCACATCCATCACCACGTTGAGACCCAGTGTGCCCAGCACCAGGAAGTGGCCCCGCAGCACGAAGATGGGCGCGCCCAGCAGGTAAGCCACGCCGGCGGCCCCGCTCACGGCCAGCGGCAGGGCGAGCCACGGCGGAATCCCGATCCGCAGCGTACTGATCGCGGCGATGTAGGCGCCGAGACCGTAAAACGCGGCCTGTCCCAGCGACACCTGTCCGGCATGGCCGGCCAGCAGCGACAGACCGATGACGATGAGGCTGAACAGGCCGATGAAGACGAAAATGCTGAGGCTAATTCGCCCTGCGACAGCATAGGGCAGAATCGCGAGGACCACTACAGCAATCGTTGCCGCCAGCCGGGCACGCCGCGTCGGGATCATTCTTGTGCGGTTTCCTCGCTGACGATCAACCCGCCCCGCAGCACCGAGAGCGCGCGCCACAGGAGCGCGGCCACCAGGACCCCGAACGCGATTCCATCGCGGTAGTTCGACGAGATCAGCCCCGCGCCGAGCGATTCGACGACGCCGAACAGGATGCACGCCCCCACCGTCCAGGGGTAACTCGACATGCCGGCCATGACGACACCGACGAACCCTTTCAAGCCCAGGATCAACCCCATGTCGTACGTGGCCAGCGTCAACGGCGTGATGAGGACACCGGCGAGGCCGCCGAGCGCTCCGGCGATCAGCCACGCCAGGGTGCTCATCCGTTCCACCCGGATGCCCATCAGCCTCGCCGCGGTCGGGTTCACCGCGCACGCCCGCAGCGACTTTCCCAGGATTGTGTGCGTGAAGAAAAGGTATAGGACGACAAGGGCAACGGCGGTCACCCCGACGACCCACAGGCTCTGCCGCGTCACAACCGCCGACAGGATCCGCAGTGGTGGACCGGCCGTAAAGGGGCGGAGGCCATACGGGTTAGTCCCCCAGACCAGCAGCAACAGTCCCTTCAGAGCCAGGTGGAGCGCGATCGTGATAATCAGGAGGGTCAACGGCCCCGCGTCACGTGCGGGCCGGATGCCGGTCCGATAGACGCCACCGCCCGCTGCGGCCGCCGCGACCACCGCTACCCCTGCGGCCAGCGAGAGAGGCATCCCCCTGGCGACAAGCGTGGATGCCAGGAGGGCGCCCAGGGCCGCAAATTCGCCCTGCGCCACGTTCACGACCCGCGTCACACTGTGGATCGCGACCAGGCCCAGTCCCAGCAACGCATAGATGGTGCCATTGACGATACCGCTGGCAATGAACTGGGCCAGTTGTTGTGTGAGCGTCATCGGGGCGCCGCGTGGGTGTGGGGTTCACCGCTTGGGGAGGAGCCCCCTGCGGGCGCGCGAACGCAGTACAATGTGAAGGCAGGACTCCATCCGGGCGCAGAGGCATCGGTCACGATCACGGTCACGCCCGACATGCTGGCGACGTTCGAAGAACTGGGACCGGTACACCCCCTGTATTCTACCTGGTCGATGGTGCGCCACATGGAACTGGCGTGCCGCAAAATCATCCTGCCGTATCTGGAGCCCGATGAAGACGCTGTCGGATACAGCGTGCACGTGACGCACCTGGCGTCCACAGGAGTTGGCGACCGTGTCACTGCCCGGGCCCGGCTGGTACAGATCGAGGGCCGGCGGATCGTCTGCGCGGTTGAAGCGCACAACTCTCGGGAGAAGATCGGTGAGGGGACCCAGGTGCAGATGCTGGTCCGCAAGGAACGGCTGGCTGAACACATCCGGGCGGTCACCGCGCGGCGGAGCGGCCCGGGACCATGAGCGCCATGCGTGGCTCCCTGGTGCCGGTCGTGACGCCCTTCCGTAAGGGTCAGCTGGACGACACTCGCTTTGTCGACCTCCTCGAATGGCAGATCGACAGCGGCAGCCACGGGGTGGTCGTCGCCGGGACGACGGGCGAACCGAGCGCGCTGACCCCGGAGGAACGGGAGCACCTCGTCGAGCTCGCCGTGCGGACGGTGAGGCGGCGGGTGCCGGTGATCGCCGGAACCGGCACGAACAATTACGCTGAAACGTTGCGGTTCACGCAGGTTGCCAAGCGTATCGGAGCTGACGCGGCCCTGGTCGTGGTTCCCTACTACATTCGCCCGACCCAGGAAGGTTTGTACCGCTACTTCCACAGCATTGCCACTGCCGTGGATCTTCCCGTCTTCATCTACAACATCCCTGGCCGCACCGCCGTGAACCTGGAGGCGCACACCATCGCGCGGCTGGCCCGAGACTGTCGCAACATCATCGGCGTGAAAGAGGCCAACAAAGACTTCGAACACATCAACCGCGTGATCCATCTCTGTGGCCGAAACTTTCTGGTGTACTCG
This sequence comes from Candidatus Segetimicrobium genomatis, assembly GCA_005882295.1. Classification (GTDB taxonomy): domain Bacteria; phylum Sysuimicrobiota; class Sysuimicrobiia; order Sysuimicrobiales; family Kaftiobacteriaceae; genus Telluricultor. The sequence goes on from VBAI01000189.1 coordinate 5,702, forward strand.
GGCATCGAGCTGCTCTGTTTCCCGGTGCTGGCGATCGGCGGCGCAGGCCATGTCAGCGCCACGGCCAACATCCTCCCCCGGGAGGTGGCACGTCTGTATGACCTCGCGGCCGGCGGGCAGTGGGATGCCGCGCGGGACTTGCACTACCGTCTGCTGCCTATAAATGAGGCGCTGTTCCTGGAGACGAATCCCGTGCCGGCGAAGACGGCACTGGGGCTCATGGGCAAGATCGACCCCGAGGTGCGGCTGCCGCTGGCGCCAATGGCGCCGGAGAACATCGAGCGCCTCAAGCAGGTGATGGCATCGTACGGGTTGATGCCGCAGCCTGCCCGCGCGTCAGATGCAATGAGATGAGCGTTCCATCATCGCAAGCCCGCGAACCTATGCTGTCATTGCGAGGGCCAAAGGCCCGAAGCAATCTCGCATGTCAAGAGATCGCCACGCGCCTTCGGCGCTCGCGATGACGAATTGCTTCGGCCGCTGCGCGGCCTCGCAATGACTGCAGGTGAAGAGGCTCGCTAATGCCCGCCCGCACCGGCAACGAGTTCATCCAGGGTCTCAAAGATCATCCCCCCGAGATTTGGATCGGTGGCGAGCGCGTGGGCGACGTGGCCGCGCACCCCGCCTTCCGCAATGTGGTCCGCAGCGTTGCGGCGCTGTACGATCTGCAACACGACGCGGCCCTACGGGACCAGATGACGTTTGTTTCACCCTCTAGCGGCGAACGGGTCGGGATGTCGTTCCTGGTGCCTCGCACCCACAACGACCTGGCCCTGGTCCGCACGATGATGAAGACCTGGGCGGACTACTCCGGCGGGATGATGGGGCGCGCGCCGGACTATCTCAACCGCGCCATCACCGCGTTCGCTGCCGCCGCGCCGTACTGCGGCGAGAACGATCCACGCTTTGCCGACAACGTCCGCCGCTACTACGAGCATTGCCGCGATCGCGACCTGTGCCTGACCCACACCCTCATCAATCCTCAAGCGAATCGCTCCGCCGGGCCGTCCGGGCAGGCCGATCCGTACCTCGCCGCGGCGATCGTGCGGGAGACCGATGCCGGCGTGATCATCCGCGGCGCCCGGATGCTGGCCACGCTGCCGCTCGCCGACGAGATTCTCGTGTTCCCGTCGACCCTGTTGCGCGGGAAGGATGAAGACCGGCCCTACGCGTTTGCGTTCGCCATCCCCTGCAGTGCCTCTGGGCTGAAGTTCATCTGTCGCGAGACGTTTGATCCAGGCGGATCGACCTTCGACCACCCCCTGGCCAGCCGCTTCGAGGAGATGGACGCGGTCGTCATCTTCGAAGATGTGATCGTACCCTGGGAACGAGTGTTTCTGCTGCGTGACGTGGAGCGGTGTAACAAAGCGTTCTCCGCCACCGGCGCAGTCGCGCACATGGCGCATCAGGTCGTGACCAAGAATATTGCCAAGACCGAGTTCCTCCTGGGGATCGCCTCGCTGATGGTGGACGCGATCGCCATCGACCAGTTTCAGCACGTGCAGAGCAAGATCGCGGAGATTATCTACTACCTGGAGAGCATGCGGGCGTTTGCCCGCGCCAGCGAAGCGGACGCTACGCTCAATGCGTGGGGGGTCATGACGCCGGCGTGGCCGCCGCTGGATGCGGCCCGTAATATGTTCACGTGGATGTACCCGCGGATGGTTGAGATCCTTCAGCTGCTCGGGGCGAGCGGGATGATGGCCCGGCCGACCCAGGCGGACATGGAAAGCCCGCTACGGCCGCTGATTGAGAAATACTTTCAGGCCGCGCAGGCGGATGCCGTCGACCGGATCAAACTGTTCCGGCTGGCCTGGGACGCAACGCTCAGTAGTTTCGGGTCCCGCCAGGTCATCTACGAGCGCTTCTTCTTCGGTGACCCCGTGCGCATGCAGATGGCAACCTTCGCCTCTTATGATCGTCTGCCGTACGTGGAGCGGGTGCGTCAGTTCCTGGCGCGCGAACACGCCCTGGCGAGGCGTTCGTGAACAGTGGCGAGGCTGGTGTGCAGATCCTCCGTCTGGGACACGTCGAGTACCGTGTCACAGATCTGGGGCAGGCCAGGGCCTTCTACGTCGACCTGCTGGGGTTCGTGGACACGGGCCGCGACCGCACACGCGTCTACCTGCGTGGCCTGGAAGAGCGCGACCACCATAGCCTGGTGCTGCGCCAGGCGCCGTCCCCCGGCGTTTCTCATTTCGCCTTCCGGGTTGCGGCGCCGGACGATCTGGAGCGTCTCCACCGCCACTGCGTTGCGCGGGGCCGACCGGCGCGCTGGATCGAGGCGGGCGAAGAGGAGGGGCAGGGGAAGGCGCTGCGTGTGCAGGATCCCTCCGGGCTGCCTGTCGAGTTCTATCACGAGATCGATCACGTGGAACGGCAACTGCAACGTTTCGACCTCTATCGCGGCCCCCACATCATGCGCATCGACCACGTGAACGTGCAGATCCCCGACGTGCAACTCGCGTACGAATGGTACACACGGGAGTGGGGGTTTGGGTGTTCGGAGTACACGGAGACAGATGACCGCCCTGCTCAGCTCTGGGCGGCCTGGCTGCACCGCAAGCAGAACGTCCATGACATCGCGTTGATGAACGGGACGGGCCCCCGGCTCCACCATGCCGGGTTCTGGGTGTCTGATGCGATGGGGGTGCTGCGCGCGTGTGATATCCTGGCCGGCGCGGGCCACCAGGAGGCCATTGAGCGCGGGCCGGGCCGCCACGGCCTCTCGAATGCGCTGTTTGTCTACCTGCGCGATGACGACCGCAACCGGATCGAACTGTATACGGGGGACTATCTCGTGGCTGATCCGGACTGGCGGCCCATCCGGTGGAGTATCAACGATCCCCGCCGGGCGACCTTCTGGGGCCACGTGCCGCCCAAATCCTGGTTTGACGAAGCCTCGCCGGTCGAATCCATCCTCAATGGCTCACTGATTGAGCCGACGCCTCCGCGCTTGCAGGATCGGCCGACCTTTGTAACCTAACTCACGGGCCTTGGGCCTCGAGTCTCGGGCCCCCCTGGCGGGCGGCTTCGTCATACGGCAGGAGCGCCGCATAGATTGCGCGGCACATGGGCGTCGGAATTTGGTGCCGCTGACCCAACCGCACCGCGTAGCCAGGTAGGGCCTCGAGTTCCATCCTCCGGCCACGCACCAGATCCGTGTAGAGGGACGAAAGGCTGTTGGGATTCAGGGAGTCGGCGCCGCGTCTGACGCGGTCGCGCTCGCCTTCGGGGATCGGTACGCCGTGAGCCCGGCCGACCCTGGCCACCTCCGAGGCAACATCCAGATACATCTCCATCGTGGTCGGGGACTGGCGGATGATGCCGATCGGCAGCCGCGTGAGCGCCGTCATCCCCCCCTGTGCGGTGATGAAGAGATACTTCTCCCATAGGGCCGCAAGGATTTGCGCCGACAACTCCACCGGCACGCCCGTCGCCGCGAAGGCGTCCCGGATGGCCTGCACCCGCGGCGTCACGCGCCCATCGAGCTCTCCGATGACAACACGCCCTGGACCGCCGGTGTGGGTGATCACTCCGGGGGACGCGATCGCTGCGAAAACATAGCACGCCCCCCCAAGGACGTAGCGGCGGCCAATCCGCTCGCTCAAGCGTTCGATGTTCTCCACCCCGTTCTGCAATGTCAGCACGGCGGTCTCGCCGCCCAGCAGAGGAGCCAGCAACTGGGCGGTTGTGTCAGTGTCGTAGGATTTCACCGCAAACAGGGCCAGGTCGACGGGTCCGACCTCTTCAGGCCGGTCCGTGGCCCGGACCCGCATTTGCAGCGGTTCGGGCAGGCCAACGGACTCCAGCCGCAGCCCACGGTCCCGCATGGCGGCCAGGTGGGCTCCCCGGGCCAGGAACGTGACGTTGTGCCCGGTCCGTTGGAGCAGGGCGCCGTAGTAGCCGCCAATGCCGCCCGCCCCGACCACGGCAACTTTCATGCAAGAATCCTCCCGAATTCGGTTTGCGCTGTCTTCGCCAGGCGAGACCGAAGATTCCTCGCGATGTCCGCTTCCGGCTGACGGATGGGCATAATCCCACTAAGCGCGATCATCCGAATGCTAACGCTTCACCTGTAAGGACTTCCTACCCAGACGTCGAACCAAATTTCGACCGGCGGGGCGCGCCGGACCCGATACGACGAAGGAGTTTTGTGTGGCGCTAATCTGGCGAATCCGAGCCACTGCCGGCCTTCTGGCTGGGATTATCCTGCTTGTCTTCGCACCTGCCGCATGGGCGAGTGCCTCCCGTTCCCTGATCGGAGTCGGCTACTACGTGGACTTCGATCCAAACTCCTGGACCGCGGTCCGCACTGAGGGGCAGCGGCTCAACTGGGTTATCACGACGAACTACGTGTTCGCGGATCCCACCGGGCGGCTCGCCGGATCGCATGACGCAGGCATTGTGTCGCTGGCCCGCAGCCGTGGGAGCCGTGTGCACTTCCAGGTCGCGAACCTGAGCGGAGACGCTTACGATGCCGGCCTCGCGCACGCAATCCTGACCTCTCCGGCGGCCTCGATCCGCGCCATCGCCAGTATCCTGCAGGTGCTGCGCGATTATGCCTATGACGGCGTCGTCCTCGACCTGCAAAATGTCCTACCGTCCGACCGAAAGGCGTTCGCCGATTTTGTGAGCGACCTTGCCGCCCAACTGCACGGTCGCGGCCGGCCGCTCTCGCTGGTGGTGCCGGCGAAAGCGGCGCCGGCATCTCGACCCGATGCGGACGCCTACGACCTGAAGGCGCTCGGTCGCGCCGCGGACTGGCTCATCCTGCGCGCGTATGACGATCAGCGCGCCGCCGGACCGGTCGGGCCGCTGGCGCCGCTGCCGTGGGTGGAAGCGGCGATCAAGAACATGATCGCACGCGTCCCGGCATCGAAGGTGTTGCTGGGGATCAGTTTGCTCGGATACGACTGGCCGCAGCAGGGAACCGGCGAAAACATCTCGATGCGGGAAGCGCTCGGCCGCGCGCGCCGCGGCGGCGCCGAGATCATGTGGGATGAGCTCGCCCAAACGCCCTACTTCACACTCTTCGGGCGGACGGTGTACTTCGAGGATGCCCGCAGCGTCGAGCGCAAACTCTCTCTCGCCGCGCGCTACAGGCTGGGCGGCACTGCCTTCTGGCGGCTTGGCTGCGAAACTCCTGATCTGTGGACAATGGCCAGCGCCTATCTCCGCCCCCAGGAGCGCGCCGTCTCGTCGACTCGCTAGTCCACGCGCGTGCCCGGAGTCGAAACTGGCTTTGCCCAGGCCCCCGGCGCACGCCTGTACTATGAGGTGACCGGACAGGGACATCCGCTCCTGCTGATCCACGCCGGTGTCGCCGACTGCCGGATGTGGGACGAACAGTTTCCCGTCTTTGCCGAGCACTTCCGCGTTATTCGGTACGACACGCGCGCCTTCGGGAAGTCGGTCACCGAGGACGTGGCGTTCTCCAACCGCCAGGATATTTGTGATCTGCTGGACCACCTGGGGATCGAGCGTACGTACATCATCGCCGTCTCGCGCGGGGGATCCATCGCCATCGACTTCACGCTGGAGCATCCGGACCGGGTCGCAGCGCTGATTCCGGTCGCCTCGGGCCTGGGTGGCTTCAAAAGCGGCCCGCGCCCAGATGCGGAGACCAGGATGTTCGCGGAGATGGACCGGCTGTATGAGGCCAAGGACTTCACGCGGCTGGCCGATCTTGAGGTGCGGATGTGGGTGAGCGGCCCCGGGCAATCACCGGATCGTGTTGCGCTGCCGCTGCGCGAGCGGGTGCGGGAAATGATTCTGCGCAACTACACAACGCATACGGTGGAAGGACAGCCGGTCGTCCTTGACCCGCCGGCGGCGGGCCGGCTGGCCGAGATCCGCGTCCCGACCCTGGTGGTACTGGGTGATCTGGACGAGACAGGAGTGACGCGGGCCGCCGAGGCGATTGCCAGCGGCATCCCGGGAGCGCGAAAGGTCGTCATTCCGGGTACGGCGCATATGCTCACTATGGAGAAGCCGGCAGAGTTTACCCGCCTGGTCCTGCAGTTTCTGCAGGGGCTATCAGCGTAGCATCGGGTCTGGCGGAGAGGGGGCTGTTGTCGCCATGTTCGAAAGGTTCACGGAACGGGCCCGCCGCGCGATCATTCTGGCTCAGGAAGAAGCCAAGCGTCTGCGGCATAACGCGGTTGGCACCGAGCACA
>VBAI01000279.1 GCA_005882295.1 Candidatus Segetimicrobium genomatis
AACTGGATCGTCCAAAGACGCTGGTCGTGCCCCTTCTTCCCCTGACCACCGGGGTTGTGCTGCCCGGGATGGTGGTCACGATCGCCTTAGAGACCGACGAAGCTCGGAAGGCCATCGCGGCCGCGCATGCGGGGGATTCCGCTATTTTTGTGGTTCCCAAAATTGACGGGCGGTACGCTCGGATCGGCACCCTGGCCCGGGTCGAGGACGCAGTACGCCTCCCCACGCGGATCGAAGTGCGCGTTATTCGGGGACTGCAGCGGGCCATGCTCGGGACCACAGTGGCGGAGGTCGGAGACGCGGTATGGGTTCAGATCGAACCAATCGAGGACTCCGCGCCGGCCTCTGAGCGCGTCCGGGAGCTAGCCCGCGTCTACCGCGCCACCGTTGAGAACATCGTGGAGGCCCGGGGCGTTCCTGAGGTGGCGCAGATGCTCCGGGGTATCACCGACCCGGGCGCCCTGGTCGACACCGCCGGCTATTCGCCCGACCTGTCCTTCGAGCAGAAAGTGGAGATCCTGCAGACCCTCGATGTCGAGCGGCGCCTTGAGTTGGCTATCGCCTGGGCCAATCGGACGTTGGCCGATCTGGAGCTGAAGGAGAAGATCGGCCGCGAGGTGGCTGAGGGCATGGACAAGCGCCAGCGCGAGTTCCTCCTGCGCGAGCAACTCGAAGCCATCCGCAAAGAGCTGGGGGAGGCTGACGATGGTCCCTCCATCGCCGAAGAGTTCCGCGCGAAGATCGCGGCCTCAGGCATGCCTGAGCAGGCTCGCCAGGAGGCTGAACGTGAGCTGGCCCGTCTGCAGCGAACCTCGCCGCAGTCGCCGGAGTACGGGTGGATCCGCACCTACCTTGACTGGATGACCGAGGTTCCGTGGGACAGGCGCACCGAAGATAACTTGAATGTCGCCGAGGCTCGGCGGATTCTCACCGAAGACCACACGGGTCTAGAAGACGTGAAGGAGCGGATCATCGAATACCTCTCGGTGCGCAGGCTCCGCAAAGAGCGAGGCCTGGCTGAGACCGAGACTGCGACGAAGCGCGGCTCAGGCGCCATCCTGACCCTGATCGGCCCCCCTGGCGTAGGCAAGACGTCGCTGGGCGAGTCGGTGGCCCGGGCGCTCGGCCGGAAGTTTGGACGCATCTCCCTTGGCGGCATCCACGACGAGGCCGAGATTCGCGGACACCGCCGGACCTACGTTGGCGCGCTGCCGGGGAGGATCGTACGGGCCTTGAAGGACGCTGGCACGAAAAACCCGGTGTTGATGCTCGACGAGATTGACAAAGTCGGTGCAGACTGGAGGGGCGATCCGTCGAGCGCGCTGCTGGAGGTGCTTGATCCCGCACAAAACCACACCTTTCGCGACCACTACCTGGGGGTTGATCTGGACCTTTCGGAAGTCCTGTTCATCGCCACCGGAAACGTGGTCGAGACCATCCCGGAACCCCTGCTTGACCGCATGGAGGTCATCCGGATCGACGGATACACCGAAGATGAAAAGGTGGATATCGCTCGGGATCACCTGGGACCGCGTCAATTCGAACGAAACGGCCTGCGGCCCGAGGAGGTGGCCCTCCCTGACGAGACCATCCGGCAGATCGTGGCCAACTACACGCGCGAGGCCGGAGTCAGGAACCTGGAGCGTGAGATCGGAAAGGTCCTCCGGAAAGTTGCCACCAGGATCGCGGCAGGCGAAGCCGCGGCCCCAGTCACGGTGAACCCTGACGACCTCCTGGCATACCTCGGCCGGCCGAAGTTCTACTTCGAGGCCGCCGAGCGGACGAGCGTTCCCGGAGTGGCCACCGGCCTGGCCGTTACTGGAGCCGGCGGCGATGTGCTGTTCGTGGAGGCAGCAGCAATAGAGCACCCCGAGGGGAACGGGTACGCCGAACCCGGCCTTACCCTCACAGGGCAGCTGGGCGATGTGATGAAGGAATCGGCGCAGATCGCGCTGTCTTATGTGGGTTCGCACGCCGCTGAGTTGGGAATCGACCCGGCGAAGTTCCGCGGCCGGTTCCACGTCCACGTGCCGGCCGGGGCGGTGCCCAAAGATGGCCCCAGCGCCGGCATCACGCTGACAACGGCGCTGGTCTCACTACTCACCGGGCGGTCTGTGAGGGCGACGGTCGGGATGACCGGAGAGGTGACCTTGCAGGGACGCGTCCTTCCGATCGGCGGCCTGAAGCAGAAGGTGCTGGCTGCGCACCGAGCGGGGTTGAAAGAAGTGATCCTGCCCAAGCGGAACGAGCGCGACCTCGAGGACGTGCCCAAGCAGGTCCGCGACCAGATGATGTTCCACGCGGCCGACACGATCAACCAGGTGTTGGCCCTTGCCCTCGAGCCGAACGCTGAAGCGTCAGGCCAGGGCGCCACAGCGAGGCCGCGCGAAGACGGAGCGAAAGGAGCATAGACAGATGGTCACAGTGACATGGGTTCCGCCGATGCAGTTCTCGGGGTCTGCTGGGCGGGGGAGTACTGTCATGATGGACGCTGCTCAAGGCGACGGAGGGACGGGCACAGGTCCAACACCGATGGAGAACCTGCTGCTCGCGCTGGCGGGATGCACGGGAATGGATGTGGTTTCCATTCTCCGCAAAATGCGAATGCCGCTCGAGGAACTGCGGATTGATGTGAGCGGAGAGCGCGCGGCAGATCACCCCCGGGTCTTCACGAGTATTCACCTGCACTACGCCCTCCGGGGAGCAGGTCTGGACGCGGAATCGGTGGAGAAGGCTGTGACCCTCTCGCTCGACAAATACTGCTCGGTCGCCGCCATGCTGAAGCGGACGGCGAAGATCGCCTACGATATCGCCGTGTCGGCGGAAAGGAGCGTGGTCGCTTAATGAGGACCATCGGAATAGTGGTAGGGCTGTTGCTAATCGTGTTCGGTGTCATCTGGATCCTGCAGGGCATTAACGTGCTACCC
>VBAI01000190.1 GCA_005882295.1 Candidatus Segetimicrobium genomatis
GTCACCATCGAGGGCGCCGGAAAGGATCACATGACCAAGGGCGGCAGCCACGACCGGGCCAGCGCGATGGTCGAGCGCGTCTTCCGCTACCAGGCGCCGTACCCCATTCCCTACGAGTGGTTCCTGGTCGGCGGGCGCAAGATGAGCACGAGCAAGGGCGTGGGCCTTGCGGCCGCCGAACTGGTCGAGATCCTGCGTCCCGAACTGGCGCGGTTCCTAATGGTGCGCCCGCACTATCGCCAGCAGATCAACTTCGACCCCGGCGGAGAGACGATTCCCACCCTGTACGATGAATATGACCGCGCGGCGGCGGCGTACGCGGGAGACCTGGAGGCAAAGACGCCGGCCGAGGCCGACCTGCTCCGAGACCATGCGCGGACGTTCTACTACTCGCACACCGAGGGAGAGCCACCGCGCTGCTTCCGGATGCGGTTCGCGAAAGTCGCGTACCTGATGCAGATGCCCGCCGTCGATATCGAGCGGGAGGCCGAGCGGGATAAGGGGGCGCCACTGACCGACGCCGACCAGGTCGAACTCCGCCAGCGGATGAACGACGCCAGGCGGTGGCTGCAGACCTACGCGCCCGACCAGTATCGCTTTCAGGTCCAGTCCCGCCTCCCCGACATCTCGCTGGACGACGCGCAGCGGGCATTTCTCGGCCGGCTGGCCGAGGCCGTCCGCGGCCGGCCGGTCTGGACAGGTGAAGAGCTGCACGAGCAGATCCACGCATTGAAGAACCAGCTCGGGCTTCCCCCCAAGCAGGCATTCAGCGCGATCTATCTCACGTTTCTGGGAAAGCCATCCGGACCTCAGGCGGGGTGGTTTCTCGCTGCGCTGGACCGTGACTTCGTCGTGAGCCGCCTGCAGGAGGCGGCGGGCGCGATGCGGGCCGGACCTCGATGACGACGGCGGATCGTCCCGTCAACATCCTGATCTTCACCAATTTGGGCGAACGCCATCTCGCCCAGATCCGCGCCGTCGACCCCCGCGTGCGCGTCACCCTCGCCGCCGGGCCGGCCCACGGCGCCGCAGATCCCGCAACGGCCGAGATCATGTTGGGCTGGAAGGTCCCGCGAGAGGCGGTGCAGCACGCGAACGGCCTCAAGTGGATTCACTCCACCGGCGCCGGGGTGGACGATATTCTTTACCCGGAGGTGTACGAGCGCGATCTCGTGATCACCGCGAGCAACGGCATTCACCCGCCCCTCCCTGAGCACGTGTTCGCGTTCATCCTGGCGTTTGAGCGCCGGTTACACATCGCTCTGCGCCAGCAGTTGCAGCGGCGGTGGGATCGCAGCACCGCGCTCGGGGGTGAGGTCGCCGGCAAGACGCTCGGCATCCTGGGTCTGGGGACCATCGGCCGGGAGATTGCCCGCAAGGCACAGGTCTTCGACCTGCGTGTGATCGGCACGAGGCGCACACCGGCGCCGATCCCGGGAGTCGAAACGGTGCTGGGGCCGGAGGGACTGCCCGACGTGTTGCGCGAGTCCGACATCGTGGTGGTGGCTCTGCCCCTGACAGAGCGCACCCGCGGGCTGCTGGGCGAACGGGAGTTCCGCATGATGAAGCCGACGGCGCTGTTCATCAACATCGGCCGCGGGCCGATCGTGCAGGAGGCGGCGCTGGTGCGCGCGCTCCGCGAGGGATGGATTGCCGGCGCCGCGCTCGATGTCTTTGAGCAAGAGCCGCTGCCCGCGGACAGTCCTCTGTACGATCTGGAGAACGCCATCATCACGCCGCACGTCTCTGGGGCATCGCCGCGCTACATGGACCGGGCTGTGCCGCTGTTTTGCGAAAACCTCAAACGTTACCTCCATGGGGACGCGCTTTTGAACGTTGTGGATAAGGAACGAGGCTATTGAGAGGCGAATACGTGATTAGTGATTCGTGATTAGTGATTAGTGATTCGAGCCCGCGAAGCGGCGTGGGTCCGTTGGCGAATCACGAATCACGATTCACAAATCACGAGGAGGTTCGTGTGTGAAGCCATATCCTCCGGATCGTATCCGCAACGTCGCCGTCACCGGACACGGCAGCACGGGGAAGACGTCTCTGGTGGAGGCGATGCTCTTCACCGCCAAGACCGTCGACCGCCTGGGCAGGGTGGACGATGGCACCTCGACCACGGACTTCGACCCCGAGGAACAGCGGCGGAAGCACACCATCAACGCCGCGCTGGCCCCGCTAGAGTGGCGGGATCACAAGATCAACCTGGTCGACGCGCCCGGCTATCCAGATTTTGTCGGCGAGGTGGTCGCGGCCCTGCGCGCGACAGAGAGCGCCATCGTGGTCGTGGATCCAGTGGCCGGCGTCCAGGTACAGACCGAAGTGGCCTGGGCGCTGGCGGAGCGCCGCGGGGTCAGCCGGCTGATTGTTGTGAACCGCCTCGATCGTGAGAACGCCAGCTTCGATCGGACGTTGCAGTCGCTGCGGGCGAGGTTTGGCAACTCCGTCGCGCCCATCCAGATCCCGATCGGCGCCGAGGCAGGTTTCAGCGGCGTCGTGGATCTCCTGGAGATGAAGGCCTACGCCATCCGAAACGGCGAGCTTGTCGCCTCCGAGATTCCGCGCGACCTGGCGGCCGCCGCGCAGGCAGCCCGGGAGAAGCTGACGGAAGCCGCCGCGGAGTCGGAGGACGCGCTGGTCGAGAAATACCTGGAGACCGGAGCGCTGACGCAGGACGAGGTGACGCGTGGTCTCCACGCCGGCGTCAAGGCGGGGACGCTGGTCCCCGTATTGTGCGCATCCGCCACGAAGCTCATCGGCATCCCGCTCCTGCTCAATGAGATCGTCACGCTGCTGCCGGGTCCGGCCGAGCGCCATGAGGTGGCGGCGACGGACCAGCGCACCCAGAAGCCCATGACCGTGGCGCAGGCGCCCGGCGCGCCGCTGGCGGCGCTGATCTTCAAGACGGTCGCGGATCCGTATGTCGGCAAGCTGTCGTACTTCCGAGTTTACGGTGGCGCGCTGCGCTCAGACTCTCAGGTCCTCAACGCGACGAAGGGGAAGCCGGAGCGGATCGGCCAGCTCTACGTGCTGCGGGGCAAGCATCAGGAACCCGCGCCCGAAATTGGGGCGGGAGACATCGGGGCCGTCGCCAAGCTGGCCGAGACGGCCACCGGCGATACGCTGTCAGCCAAAGAGACCCCGCTGCTGCTGCCCCCGATCGAGTTTCCGCAGCCGATCATCTCCCTGGCGGTGGAGCCTAAAAGCAAAGGCGATGAGGACAAAATGGGGGTCTCGCTGCAGCGGCTGGTGGAGGAGGATCCGACGTTGCGCGTCCACCGCGCGACGGAGATGAAGCAGACCATCATCTCCGGGATGGGCGAGTCGCACCTGGAGATCACCGCCGACCGGCTCCGCCGGAAGTTCAGCGTCGACGTGGTGCTCGGGACTCCGAGGGTGCCGTACCGGGAGACGATCAGGGCCAAAGCCAAGGCGCAGGGACGGTACGTGAAGCAGACCGGCGGTCACGGGCAATACGGCGTCTGTTTCATCGACATCGAGCCGCTGTCCCGGAGTTCCGGGTTTGAATTTGTGGACAAGATCCGTGGCGGGGCGATCCCAAACCAGTTTGTCGTCTCTGTGGAAAAAGGCGTGCGCAAAGCGCTGGAGGAAGGCGTCCTGGCCGGGTACCCGGTCGTCGACGTGCGCGTGCTCCTGGTGGACGGCAAGTACCACGAGGTCGATAGCTCAGACATCGCGTTCCAGATCGCGGGCTCCATGGCGTTCAAGGAGGCGGCGACCGCCGCCGGCCTGGTGCTGCTCGAGCCCATCATGGACCTTTCGGCGCGGGTACCGGAGGAGCAGATGGGGGATATCATCGGGGACCTCAACGCCAAGCGCGGCCGGATTCTAGGGATGGAGCCGCAGGGCGATGGCACGACCGTGGTCCAGGCGCAGGTCCCGCAGGCCGAGGTGCTGCGGTATGCCTCGGGGCTGCGTTCGATGACCGGCGGGCGGGGAACGTTTACGATGGTTTTCTCGCACTACGAAGAGGTCGTCCCTCACGTCGCGGAACGCGTCATCGCCGAGGCGAAGCAGCAGAAGGCAGGAGCGGCATCGCGCTGACACACGGGGCCCCGGGGAATATCCTGCTCGTAATCGGCGTTCGGCAGGAGTGACGAGGGGACCGTCGAATCCTGTGCTGCGGTGTTATAGATGGAGGGCCTTATCTCCGCAGAGATAGGGCCCTTTGCCGTTGTCGGAAGGATAGGGGCGATTCATGCGCGGCCGCCTCACTGCCGATATAAAGGAAGAAATCCGCCAGCGGGTTGACCTGGTCGAGCTGGCCAGTGCCCACGTGTCCTTGAAGAAGGCCGGCCGGCACTACAAGGGCCTCTGTCCATTCCATCAGGAGAAGACGCCCTCATTTCACATTGATCGCGAGCGGGGTTTGTGGCACTGCTTCGGGTGCGGGGAGGGCGGCGACATTTTCGATTTTGTGATGCGCATCAGCAGCCTGTCGTTCACGGAGGCCGCGGAGACGCTGGCCCGCCGGGCCGGCGTGCGCCTGGAGCGCAGCCCGGAGGAGGTTCAGCAGGCCACCGAGCGCGACCGCCTGTACCGGGCGCTTGAAGCCGCAGTGGGATTCTTCCGAGAGCAACTGCTGCATCCTGAGTGGGGACGAGTCGCGCGGGAGTACCTGCAGCGGCGCGGAGTCGACGTGAACGCCGCCGAGCGCTTCCGCCTGGGGTATGCGACGCCCAACTGGGACGATTTGTTGACGGCGCTGGGAACGAAAGGCTTCCCGGCGGCGTTGCTGTCTGGAGGCGGCCTGGTGCATCCCCGCAGCACCGGCGACGGGTACTACGACATGTTCCGGCACCGGCTGATCTTTCCGATCCTGGACCTGCAGGATCGGCCGGTGGCGTTCGGTGGCCGGGCGCTGGATGAGACATCGCCGAAGTACCTGAACTCTCGAGAAACGGCCGTTTTTGTCAAGGGACGCACGCTCTATGCGCTGAACTGGGCGCGCGAGGCGATCCGGCAGCACGACGAGGTCGTCGTCGTGGAAGGCAACATGGACGCGGTGACATGCCATCAGTTTGGCATCACTAACGCGGTGGCCTCGCTGGGCACGGCGCTGACGCCGGAACAGGTGCTGGCGCTGAAACGCTTTGCCAGCAGGGCGGTGCTCGTTTACGATGCCGACGCGGCAGGCCAGGCGGCGATGGAGCGGGCGATGACGCTGTTTGAGGAGGCAGACCTCCCGGTGCGGGTGGTGGTGCTGCCGTCAGGCGACCCGGACGCGTTCCTCCGTACGGAGGGCCCGCAGCGGTTCCAGCACCTGCTGGCCCAGGCTGTCCCGATCTTCGAGTACCAGGTGGATATGGCGGCATCCAGGCACGATCCGAAGACGATCGAGGGCAGGGTGCGCATCGTCGACGACCTGATCCCCGCCATGGGGGCGGTGGCCAATCCTGTGCGCCAGGCCGAGTACATCCGCAGCCTCGCCCAGCGCTTCGACCTGGCCGAGGACGCGGTCCGCCAGCGTCTGAGGGGGCGCACGCGGGGGAAAAGTCATTTTCCCGGCCCGCCACAGGCGGTTCCGACCCGCGACCGGGCCAGGGACCAGGCTGAGCGGCTGCTGGTCCACCTGATGGTGCACGAGCCGGCGCTGCGGCGGGTGGTGGGCGAGGCGCTGTCGCCGGATGACTTTCAGGATGCGCGCTACCGGGATCTGGCTCGGGCGCTGTACGATGGGCCGGACGATGCTGTCGAAGGGATCCGGCAGCGCATCGATGACGATGGACAGCGCCTGCTGATGCAGCTGGTTTTCGAGGATCCGCCGGTCGTGGAAAAAGAGAAAGAGAAGGTGGTCAAAGGGGCAATCGATTTCATCATGTATCGGGAGCCAGCCGCCCAGCACCGGCTGGCGCTGGCCAGGCAGATTCAGCAGGCGCAGACGGCCGGCGATCTGGAGCAGGTTCGGCGCCTGCAGATGGAGTACCTGAAACTGATTGGGCTGACTCCGGCCGAGGTTCCCCCCAGCCGGGAGTCAGGCCAGGGACAACCCTCCCGGAAGGGGGGTGAGGACGATGGCCAAGAAGAAGGCGGCGCCTGAGGCGCCGGTAACCGATGAGCGCATCCAGGCCGAACTGCGGGCCTTGGTCGAGCTTGGCAAAAAGAAGGGGTTTCTGACCCACGACGACATCCTGGAGCAGTTCCCAGAGGCGGAACAGAACATCGAGCTGATCGACCGCGTCTATTCCGTGCTCCTGGAACAGGGCATCGACGTCGTCGAAGACGCCAAGGAGGCCGAGCAGAAGGGCAAAGGCGAGGAAGAGGAAGAGGTACGCGAGCCGGAAGGCGTGGCGATCGATGACCCGGTCCGGATGTACCTCAAGGAGATCGGGAAGGTCGCACTGCTCACCCCCGAGCAGGAGGTCGATCTGGCCCAGCGCATGGAGAAGGGCGACGAGGAAGCCAAGCGCCGCCTCATCGAGGCGAACCTGCGCCTGGTGGTCAGCATCGCCAAGAAGTACGTGGGCCGCGGCATGCTGTTCCTGGACCTCATTCAGGAAGGCAACTTGGGTCTGATCCGCGCGGTCGAAAAGTTTGACTGGCGCAAGGGATACAAGTTCAGCACGTATGCCACGTGGTGGATCCGGCAGGCAATTACCCGGGCCTTGGCCGATCAGGCCCGGACGATCCGTATCCCGGTCCACATGGTGGAGACGATCAACAAGCTCATCCGCATCTCGCGCACCCTGCTGCAGGAGCTGGGTCGCGAGCCGACCGCGGAAGAGATCGCGTCGGCGATGAGCCTGCCGGTCGAGCGCGTGCGGGAAATCATCAAGATTGCTCAGGAACCCATCTCTCTGGAGACGCCCATCGGCGAAGAGGAAGACAGCCACCTGGGCGACTTCATCGAGGACCAGGACGCCCTCGCGCCGGCCGAAGCGGCGTCGTTTACCATGCTGAAGGAGCAGCTGGAGGACGTGTTGGAGACGCTCACGCCTCGCGAGCGCAAGGTGCTGAAGCTGCGATTCGGGCTCGATGATGGCCGTCCCCGGACGCTGGAGGAGGTCGGCCGGGAGTTCGGGGTGACCCGCGAGCGGATCCGCCAGATCGAGGCCAAGGCGCTGCGCAAGCTGCGCCATCCGACGCGAAGCAAGCGCCTGAAAGATTTCATCGAATAACTGGCTCTGATTTGTCATTGCGAGGAGCGTCGCGGCGAAGCAATCTCCTAATAACACACGGAGATTGCTTCGGCCCTTTCAGGGCCTCGCAATGACAGCCTGAGGTGTCCTGGATGGAATCCCATGTCAAGGATGTGAGCCTGGTCAAGTCCGGCCGCCAGCGCATCGAGTGGGCCGATACGGAGATGCCGGTCCTGCGGCGTATCCGAGAGCGGTTCACGCGCGAGCGACCCCTGAAGGATCTGCGTGTGGCGGCGTGCCTGCACGTCACCACTGAGACCGCCAACCTGATGCGCACGCTGGTGGCCGGCGGCGCCCAGGTGCGCCTGTGCGCCAGCAACCCGCTCTCGACGCAGGATGACGTCGCCGCCGCGCTGGTCGAGGAGCAGATCGCCGTCTTCGCCATCAAAGGGGAGGACCGCGACACCTACTACCGGCACATCAACCAGGCCCTGGATATCAAACCCCACGTCACGATGGACGACGGGGCCGATCTGGTATCGACCATTCACAGCAGCCGGCAGGAATTGCTCAAAGACGTCGTGGGCGGCACAGAAGAGACGACGACCGGCGTGATCCGTCTGCGGGCGATGGCGAAAGACCGCGCCTTGAAGTATCCGATGGTGGCCGTCAACGACGCGAAAACGAAGCATCTCTTCGACAATCGCTACGGCACCGGCCAGTCGACGATCGACGGCCTGCTGCGCGCGACGAATCTCCTGCTTGCGGGAAAAACGCTGGTGGTCTGCGGCTACGGGTCCTGCGGGCGAGGGCTGGCGATGCGCGCGCGCGGCATGGGGGCGCGGGTGGTCGTCACCGAGGTATCCGCGCTGCACGCGCTGGAAGCGACCATGGAAGGCTATCAGGTGATGCCGATCGCCCAGGCCGCGCGTGAGGGCGACATCTTCATCACCGTGACCGGGAACCGCGCCGTGATCCGCCGCGAGCACTTCGAGGCGATGAAAGACGGCGCGGTGCTCGGCAACAGCGGCCACTTCAACGTGGAGATCGAGATCCCGGCGCTGCTGGACCTGGCCGTGTCGTCGCGAGAGATTCGCCCGTTCGTGCAGGAGTACCGGATGCGGGACGGCCGGCGGCTCTACCTGCTGGCGGAGGGGCGGCTGCTGAATCTCGCCGCTGCGGAAGGGCACCCCGCCGCCGTCATGGACATGAGTTTCGCCAATCAAGCGCTGGTGGTCGAATACCTGGCCGGGCAGGGGCGGGCGCTGTCGCCCAACGTTTATTCCGTGCCGGCCGACATCGACCAGTCGGTGGCCCGCCTGAAACTGGACGCGATGGAGATCCGCATCGACGAGTTGACCCCGGAGCAGCGGAAGTATCTCCAGTCGTGGGAGGAAGGCACCTAGAATAGCCGTTCCGGGTCATAGCGCCACGTCGCCGGGTGTGTCACACTCCCCGCGTGGCGCTGCTGCGTGGGTTCGTCGACGTCCTCTTTCCTCCGGCCTGCCAGGTCTGCCAGACACGGGGCGACTTTCCCCTGTGTGCAGGCTGCCGTGCCGGCTTCCCCCTTATCAGGCCGCCGGTCTGCCAGAAGTGCGGCAGGCCGCTGCGTGGACCGCCGGATCTCACCTTTACGTGCATTCCCTGCCGGCACCGGCGGACGCATTTTGCCTATGCCCGCGCGGCTGGAGTATACGATGGCCCGCTGCGCGAGGCGATCCACGCCTTAAAGTTCGGTGGCCGCCAGGCGCTGGCTGAGCCCCTCGGCCGGTTGATCGCAGAGGTAGTGGCCACCGATCCCCGGATGCGGGTTGACCTGGTTGTTCCTGTTCCCCTTCACCCGGCCCGTCTGCGTGAGCGGGGGTTCAACCAGGCCGAACTGCTCGCCGCCGAGGTGGCCGGCTATCTCAGCATTCCTCTGAGACCCACGGCATTGCGGCGGGTGCGGGTGACCCCCGCGCAGACAGGGTTGGGGCGCGAGGACCGCCGTGCCAACGTACGCGGCGCGTTCGGGTCGAGGGAGCCGCTTGAGGCGTCAACTATCCTGCTGGTGGACGACGTGATGTCTACCGGGTCGACCGGAATAGAGTGCGCCCGTGCCCTGCGGCACGGAGGCGCCCGCCAGGTGGTCGTCGCGACGGTCGCGCTTGCGGTGCTGGACCGCTAAGGCGAGGCCCCGGGACGGATCCCGGGGCCTCGTTAAGTGCGAGTTGTGGCTACTTAGATAGATCCTAAGGTCCCCACGTGAGGTGGGCGGAGAAGATATCGCTATCACCGTACGAGCCGGAGATTGCATAGGATTTTTCGGGCCCAGTGAAGCCATTGCGGGCATCGGTCCAGACAACAAAGATGTGGTTTCCCGCCGACGCAGCGTAGATGTAGTCGCCCATGAACTGGGCGCCTTGTCCATTGGTGCTGGAACCGGCCGGGTCAAACCCGCCGTCGGTGTTTGAGTCGGCTCTGGCATATGCCCATGAGGCGCCGCCGTCGACACTGGTGGCTACTGTGACCCCGATCAGTCGTTTATTATCCGTGGAGCACATGGCGGTGCAACTGGCGAGGCCCGTGTTGTCGTAGGAGCGGTCATAGTAGACAACGCTGACTGCGGTAGTTGATCCAACCTGTGAGGCGGTGACCCATGGGAAGAACTGATCACCAGGATCGCCCGTGGCGACATCCTTCTTGCTGACAAGCGCCGGTGCAGTCCAGGTGTCCCCGCCGTTTGTGGATTTCGCCAGGAACACCTCAGTTCGAGCGCACCCCGTCGCGCACCGAGCTGCCCAGCTGACGTAGATCGTGCCATTCGGCGCAACCGTCATTGACGGAAAGCTATTGTCCCGGAAACCCGCCTTGGGCGTTGCGTCCCTGAAGTCGGCCCCGTTCAAAGGCGATGGGATGTCCAGCAGCGTACTCACCACAGTAATCGGCCGCGTGAAGTGGATTCCACCATCGAGTGACTTCGAGAACACGATGGCGTTCGGCGCGAAGCGGTTCAGGGATTCCTCCCAGGCCACGTACACTTCACCAGCCGGACCAGTGCGGACCACTGAACCTTGCACGCCGCCGCAGCCGATGTTGCAGCTCCGTGAGAGGAAGACGGGGTTCGACCACGTGGCCCCGCCGTCTTCTGAGCGGACGATGGCGATGCGATCGCTGGCAATGCCGCCGAAGATCGATCTGACGTTGCTGGAAAACATCGACCAGCTGACGTAGACGTTGTCTTGGAATGGGCTGTCCGAACTCGTGTCGGCCCAAATGTTTTCTTTGTCATCGAACCGCACTGGGTTACCGCTGGTCACGAGTACCGGAACCCAGTCCGTAGATCCTAGCCCGGTCGTCCCCGTGGTGGAATCGAAGGTAGCCTTGACCACAACTAAGTCTGCCGCCGACCCTCCCTGCTCGATCTGTGGTGGGGCCGGGCTGTGGGGGAATGCCAGGGTCGCGTAGTACGCATTCCCGTGAGAGTCGAATGCGACGGCCGGGTCGCCGGCGCTGTAATGGTTGATCGCAGCCCACCCCGCGGCCGCAGCTGAGGTTACGGTGTCGAGCACACCGAGGTCGGTCCAACTCGCTCCGCCATCAGTGCTGACGTACAACCCGGAGTCGCCGACGTTGACCGCGAAGGGACACTCTGCAAGCCCGCTTAACGATCCATTGCTATTGAGGTCCTGGCATGGCGGTTCCGCCTGCTCGTCGTTTGCCCCGGCCACGAGATTGTTCGAGTTTAGAGGGTTGACCGCAATGGACGGCTCGTTCTGCTTCGTCTGAGGGAATCTGGGGAGTGGCGATGGCGGATTCTGGCCGGGTGGCGTCGGCAGGCCGGAATTTAGCCTGTTTACCCTACTTTCAGTAACCACAGTCACGGTGGGGTTCGCTGAGACCAGATACGATGGTGCGATCAACAACAGAATCGTGATCACGCTGGCAACGATCCTGACCCGCATCTGATTCACCCTTGCCACCTCCTTAAAGAATTGCAACACGGTACGCTAGCGCGAAAGTGTAACGATTCTGTTCGACCAGGAGGTACCGATAGGTTCCCTACGTTCGCAGACCCTTCCTGCATCCGGCGAGAGTGAGAAGAGCGCAGCACATTCCGCGCTCAGGAAGTTTGATGCAATTTTTCAGGAAGTTGATGCCCGGTTTGCTATACGCGGCGGTCTGGGGGAACCGCAGGCAGGTAAGTCGGCAGCAGCAGGCCGGGCGGCGCGGCCAGCACTCTCGGGATGGCATTGACGACGATGGCGTAGGTGGCCTGATCGCCGTGGATGCCTCCTTCAAGAGTCGCGCGGATCGGGGGCGTGGCCTCGATGACGAT
>VBAI01000280.1 GCA_005882295.1 Candidatus Segetimicrobium genomatis
CAGGTGACGCCGGCCACCTCGCTGCGCCGCTGCGGGTCGGGGGAGAGGTGGCTGTCGATCCACATAAAGAGCAGCGAGTCGCCAATCCACATGATGCCGGCGATGATGTGGATCCAGCGCAGCAGTAGGCCGAGCCATTCCCGCAGCATAGCCTCCATGTTGTTAGCGGCTTCTCGCCGCCGTGATGCGGGTCCTACTAACCCCCCTCACCCTTTATCCCTCTCCCTCCAGGGAGAGGGGGAAGCGGTTGGGCGCGTCCGCGCCCTCTCTACACTGGCAGGTGATGCGGAATGCGGTGGAGTACGCTGTATTACTTCACCGCGGATCGTTGTGAGAGGGTCATGAGGGAGGGATGAGGATGAGTGTGTCCAGATTTATCGCCGGGGCTGTCGTCGTACTCCTGGGTTTCTTGGGGCCGGGGGTGTTGGGCGCGACCACCAACGCCGTCGGCAAGCCGCTGCCGGCGGATGCGGCCCCGCCAGAGCAGCAGGTCATCACGGGGTTGACCCAGCCGGCGACCACGCTGGACTTCTTTGTCAGCGTGTACAAGCGTCCGCAAAATGTGGATGGTAACAGCTGGAGCAACATCCTGTCCACCCCACTCGTCCGGCTGGATAAGAACTTCAACCTCGCGCCCGCGGCGGCGAAGAGCTGGGACGCGTCCAAAGACGGTCTGACCTGGGTGTTTCACCTGGACAAGTCGCTGATGTGGTCCGACGGCACGCCCCTGACCGCGGACGATTTCGTCAGTACCTTCCGCCTTGGGGCCGATCCCAAACAGGCCTGGGATTTTGCCTGGTTCTTCGGCGACATCAAAGGATGGAACGATGCGGTGAAGGGGACGATTCCCGTCGATCAGATCGGCGTCCGGCGGGGCTCCGATCCGTATACGCTGCTGGTGACGACGACAGTGCCGGCGCCCTACCTGCCGGGGATGATGCTGTACTCTCCACCGCTGCAGGCAAAGGCCCTGGCCGCCTCCGGTCCCTTCTACAACACCGACCCTGCGACCAGCGTGTCGAGCGGGCCCTACATTCTACAGGAGTGGACGAAGGATCAGCGCATCGTGCTCGTGGCGAACCCGAAGTACAGCGGTGTGCGGCCGTTCATCCAGAAGGTCGTGTTGAAGTTCGCCGATCTGAAGACTGAGTTTGCCGCCTACCAGGCGAACGAGGTCGATGTGGCGGCCAACTTCTCGCCGGCGGATCTGCAGGTGATCGAGGGCGACGCGGCGCTGCGCGCGCAGTACCATCAGGGGTTTGGCGATTTTCGCACCTACTACGTCGGGTTCGACACGATGCACCCGCCGTTTGACAACCTCAAGCTGCGCCAGGCCTTTAGCCATGCCGTCGATCGGGCGGCGTTGATCAAGAACGTCATCAAACAGCAGGGCAGGGCCGCGTATGGATTCCTGATGCCCGGGTTCCCCGGCAGCCAGGACGAGGCGCTCCGGAGCGTTCAGTCCTACGACCCGGTACTGGCGAAGAAGTTGCTGGCGGAGGCCGGATTTCCTGGCGGGAAAGGGTTGCCCAAGCTGGAGCTGTGGCTGCGCAACGAGCGGGCCCTGGGCCAGGCCGTCGGCAACGCGATTGGCGCGATGCTGAAACAGAACCTCGGCGTCGAAGTCGAGGTCAGCAACCGGGAGACCAAGCTGTTCATGGATGAACTGAACGGCCACCGGCTGCAGTTCTACATCGTCAGCTACGGGATGGACTTCCTGGATCCGGCGAACATGCTGGGGATCTGGCTCTCCGGCGGGCGTCATGCCTGGAAGAGCGACAAGTTTGACACCCTGGTCAAGACCGCGTCCAGCATGGTCGGCAATCCGCAGCGGCGCCTGGCGATGTTCCATGAGGCCGAGCAGGTGCTTGTATCGGACGTGGGGTTCATTCCCATTTACTTCGTGACCCCGGGATTCATGTGGAAGCCGTACCTGCGCGGAGAGGCGCTGTCCGCGGACAAGATCGGCGTCACGGCCTGGCACTGGCCCGGCTGGGACGGGCTCAGCACGCTCCACCAGTCCGTGTACGTCACCAAAGACGTCAGCAAGTTTCGTCGATAGTCGCTGGGCGTAGGCGGGGAGTCGGGTGACCGCGCGATATCTTCTTGGGCGTACGAGCGGGCTCGTGGTCGCGGTGGTCACGGTCTCGATCCTGGCGTTCCTGTTGATGCATGCGGTGCCAGGGGGGCCATTTGACGAGACGCGGTCACCACTCCCGCCTGCCGCGAAGGCCAACATTCTCCGGAAGTACGGACTCGATCAGCCGCTATGGGTGCAGTACGGACGGTACGTCTGGCAGGCCCTGCACGGCGATTTCGGCATTCCCTACCAGAGTCCCACGGAGACGGTCGTCGCCCTCCTCGCCCGCGTGTGGCCGGTCACGCTGCTGCTCGGTGCCGTCGTCGTGGGCATCAGCTTCACGCTGGGGCTCGGGCTGGGCATCCTGGCCGCCATGCGCCATAACACCTGGCTCGACAACCTCCTGACGTCCCTGGCGACGCTGGGGATGACGGTCCCCAACTTCGTTATCGCCATCTGGCTCATCTACATCTTGAGCATCCGGGCGCACTGGTTGCCGACGGGAGGATGGGGGGAAGCGCGCCTGCTGATCATGCCGGCCGTGGCATATAGCCTGCAGCCTCTGGCGGTCGTCGCCCGCTACACGCGCGTGGCGGTGCTGGAGGCTATGAGCGGCGACTACGTACGCACGGCCCTGGCCAAAGGGTTGTCTCCCGCGCAGGTAGTGGTGCGGCACGTGCTGCGCAACGCGCTGATCCCAATCGTCACGCTGCTGGGGCCGATGATTCCTGACTTGTTCACCGGCTCTATCTTCATCGAGTTCACCTTCCGAATTCCCGGGCTGGGCAAATTCTTCGTCACCAGCATTTTCCAGCGAGACTATCCGATGATCATGGCCACCGTGCTGCTGGTGGCCGTCTTGTGGAGCCTCACGTATCTCGCCAGCGACGTGCTCTATGTGCTGATTGATCCTCGGGTGCGTCTCGGAGCACGAGGGCGATGAGCTTCGAGGGCGTAGCGGCGATCCGGATGATCCCGGCGGCCCCCCGCAACCTGTGGGCCACGGCCTGGTGGCGGTATGCCCGCAACCCGGTGCGGGTCCTGGCTGCCGCGGCGGCGCTTGTGATTGTCGCCGCGTCGGTCCTGGCCCCGTTGCTTGCGCCCACCCGGTATGACGTGTCGGTGATTGCGGAGTCGCTGCAGCAACCCAGCGTCCGCCACTGGCTCGGCACGGATGCGATTGGGCGGGATGTGGTCAGCCGGTTGCTCTATGGCGGACGGACGTCGCTGGAAGTGGCGCTGGCCGTCGTGGCGCTGGCGGTGCTGGTCGGGGTGCCGCTGGGGGTGGCGGCGGGGTTTGCCGGAGGCTGGGTGGACTACGCCGTCTTGCGCCTGGTGGAAATCTCCACGGCCTTGCCGGCGCTCCTCCTGGCCATGTTGCTGATCAGCGTGCTGGGGAGCGGTATCGGCAATACGATCCTGGCCCTCGCGGTCGTGGCCTGGATCGAACCTTGCCGGCTGATGCGGGCCCAGACGCTGGCGTTGCGGAACCGTGAGTTCGTGGAGGCTGCGTGGGCGCTGGGCGCCGGGAGCGGGCGTTTGGTGCGCCGCCACATTCTGCCCAACACCGTAGGGCCCCTGATCGTCGTGATCACGTTGACCATCCCGCGCATGATCTTTGCTGAAGCGAGTTTGAGTTTTCTCGGCCTCGGCATCAACGATCCGCTGCCGAGCTGGGGGAAGATGGTGAGCGAGAGCGTGAGCTACATGCAGGTGTATCCTGTGCTGGGAATTGCGCCGACGGTGATGATCGCGCTGATGGTGTTGACGCTGACCCTGGTCGGCGACGGCCTGCGGGACGCGCTGGATCCCTCTCGCGGGCCGTCCACTGGAGGGTGGAGATGACCAAGGAGTACCGGCCGCGGACGATCGCGGCACATGAAGGGGATACCCCGGCGGCATGGCAGGGGGCGGTCGCGCCGCCGATCTACGAGACCTCGCTGTTTACCTTCCCC
>VBAI01000281.1 GCA_005882295.1 Candidatus Segetimicrobium genomatis
GTGACGCCATGGCCATCCACATCCTTGACCCGCTAGCAGACGGCGTGCCCATGCCGATGATCTCCAGACAAGCCCGACTGGTGATCAGCCCCCACATGGGCGCGCGCTACGCCGTGATGAACGTGGTCATCCTCGCGCCTGGGGAAAAGAACGACCCGCACATGCACGTGGCCTCCGAGGACAGCCTGTTCCTTCTATCCGGATCGGGGTGGGTCCATGACCTCGATGCCGGCGAGCGGCTCCCCGTCGAAGCCGGTTGTGCCATCGTCATTCCGCCGGGTGTGCGGCACACCGTGGAGGGCGGGCCGCAGGGCGTCATGAGCGTGGGCGGGCCTGTTCCCCCCGATCATGCCATGCTGCGGGCCCTGGGGGTTACGACGTAGATTGCAGGTGCGCACGCTCGTCCAGGTGACAGGACGATCATCGACTTCGGCACGGTCCAGGCGAGGCACCCCTACCCAGGAGTGGAGACCCGTCGGGTAGACTTCGTGCAGTTCACGGTTATCGAGTACCGCTTCCGGCCGGAGGCGGTCTTCCCGCTGCACCACCATGCTGAGGAGCAGGTCGTGATCGTTCTGGAAGGGAGCATCCGCTTCGTCCTGGATGGGCGGCCCCTGGACCTGGAACCGGGAGCATGTGCCCGCGTGGCGCCCGACGTTCCCCACGGGGCCACCGCCGGACCGCAGGGCGCGCGCATGCTGAATCTCGTCTCGCCGCGACGACGCGAAGAGGCCGGACCCGTGGTCAGCGCGCGCTGAGATGGCCGATCATGGGAGGAATTTCAACGTTTCGGAATGTGGGAAAGGAGGGCGCGCACGCTCTGGGTCAACGTACACGGCAGACGCCACCTAATGATGAGGAGGAGGGAACAATGAGAACAGCGCTTCGCCTTACGGTCGCCATTGTGGTACTTGTGCTGGTGGGCACTCTGGCCGGACCGGGCACGGCCCAAGGCAAGCACAAGGTCGCGTTCATCTACGTGGGCCCGGTGGGTGACGCCGGGTGGACCTACCAGCACGATCAGGCCCGCCAGTACCTGGAACAGACGCTCGGGGTGGAAACGAAGTTTGTGGAATCCGTCCCGGAGACCGCGGAGGTCGCCCGCGTCGAGGAGCAGTTCATCCGCCAGGGATTCACGGTCATCTTCGCCACCGCCTTCGGCTACCAGAACTTCAACGTACAGGTGGCCAAGAAGCATCCGGACGTGCACATCATCGGCATCGGGCCCGCGATCGGCCTGGCGCCGAATGTGAAGACGATCTACGGTCGGATCTGGGAGGGCCGCTACCTGACGGGGATCGTCGCCGGCAAAATGACGAAAGCCAACACGATCGGCTTCGTCGCCGCCCACCCGATCACGACAGTGGTGGCCGGCGTCAATGCCTTCGCCCTGGGCGTATGGTCGGTGAATCCCAACGCGAAGATAAAGGTCGTCTGGACGCGCACCTGGTACGATCCGCCCAAGGAGAAGTCGGCGGCGAAGGCCTTGCTGGACGCGGGGGCCGATATCGTCGGCCAGCACCAAGACACCCCCAGCGCCCTGCAGGCGGCCGCCGAGGCAAACAAGCTGGGCATCGGCTCGGAGTCCAACATGCAGCGCTTCGCTCCCAGCGCCTATCTCACGGGCACGATTTGGGATTGGCGGCAGATTGATGCGGGGATTGTCCAGGGGCTGATGAGTGGGCTGTTTAAGTCTGAAGACTACTACGGCGGCCTGGTGGACAAGGTGGTGAGCCTGGGCCCGTTCAACCCGCAGGTTCCACCAGACGTTCAGGCCCTGGTTGACCAGCGGCAGAAGGCGATCGTCGCCGGGACGTTCCAGATCTTCAAGGGGCCATTACGCGATCAGAGCGGCAAGGTGCGGGTCGCCGCGGGCAAGACGATGACGCTAGCGGAGATTCTGGGATTCAACTGGCTGCTCCAGGGCATCGAGGGGCAGTCGCCGACGGCGAAGTGAGCCGCACCGTGTCTGACCCGCTCGTCCGACTCCAGGGCATCGTCAAGACCTTCCCGGGGGTAGTGGCGAACGCCGGGATCGACCTCGCCATCTTCCCTGGGGAGGTTCTGGCTTTGCTGGGTGAAAATGGCGCGGGAAAGTCTACGCTCATGAGCATCCTGGCAGGTCTGTACCGGCCGGACGAAGGCACAATTCTCTTCGGCGGGGAGCGAGTGGAACTGCGCTCCCCGCGTGACGCCATCCACCGGGGCGTCGGCATGGTGCATCAGCACTTCCGGCTGGTCGATTCCCTCACGGTCGCAGAAAACATCCTCTTGGGGTGGCGGGAGCCGCGCTTCCTTCTTGATCTGCGCAGCAGCGCTGCCCATGTGCGGCGGCTGGCTGACCAGTACGGGCTCGAGGTAGACCCGGCAGCGCGCATCTGGCAACTCTCGGTCGGGGAGCGGCAGCGAGTGGAGATCCTCAAGATGCTCTACCGCAACGCGCGCGTGCTGATCCTCGATGAACCGACGGCTATTCTCACCCCGCAGGAGGTCGAGCAGTTGTTCCGGGCCGTCCGCAGGATCCGCAACGAGGAGCGGGCGGTGCTCTTCATCAGCCACAAACTCGACGAGGTGCGGGCGATCGCCGACCGCATCGTGGTGCTGCGGGCCGGGCGGGTCGTGGGCCAGTCCTCTCCTCAGGCCTCCCCCCGCGACCTCGCCCAGATGATGGTGGGCCACGACATCCCCGTCGCCCCGAAACGCCATCTCCCGCCGGGGGCGCCCGTGCTGGAGGCTCGCGGGTTGGACGTGCACGGCGACCGCGGCCCTCTGGCGGTCCGGGGCGTGTCGCTGCAGCTACGCCGGGGCGAGATCCTGGGCATTGCCGGCGTCGCGGGGAACGGCCAGCGGGAACTGCTGGAGGCCATCGCCGGGCTGCGCTTCCCCGCCGGCGGCAGTCTTTCATTCAACGCGACGGACATCGCCTCGCTCACCGTGCGGGATCGCTGGGTCCGGGGTCTGGCCTACATTCCCGAAGACCGGCTGGGACAGGGTTTGGTGGGCGCATTCACCGTGACGGAAAATGCGGTGCTGCGGGACTACGACCGCCCGCCGATTTCTCGCGGCGCGATCTTCAACTGGACCGCCGCCCGAGAGAAAGCCGAAACGATCGTCAACGCCTTTCACGTGCACAGCGCCAGCCTGCAGGTCTCCGTCCGTCACCTCTCTGGCGGCAACCAGCAGCGCCTCCTCTTCGGTCGCGAGGTCTTGACCGCGCCGGTCGTACTTCTGGCGATGCACCCGACCCGCGGGCTGGATGTCGAGGCCACGACGACCGTGCACCGCCTGCTCATCGACCTGAGCGCCGCCGGGACGGCGATCCTGCTCGTCTCCGAAAGTCTCGATGAACTGCTCGCGGTGTCGGATCGCATCGCCGTTATGCACCGGGGACGCATCGTTGGCGTGCATCCCACCACAGAAGTCAGCCGCGCCGAGATCGGCCTGCTGATGACGGGGTCTGCGCCGAGCTGATGGCCGGAGCCGCACCATTCCCCGAATGGCTGGAGGTGGTGGCAATCCGTGGGGGCGCAGGGATGGCAGCGCTGGCCGTTGGGGCGATCTTCCTCGCGGCCACCGGCCACGACCCGTGGCGAGCCTACCGCGAAATGATGATCGGCGCGCTCGGCTCGCCCTTTGCCATCGAGCAGACCATAATCAAGGCGATCCCCCTGATGCTGACCGG
Source organism: Candidatus Segetimicrobium genomatis (assembly GCA_005882295.1). Classification (GTDB taxonomy): domain Bacteria; phylum Sysuimicrobiota; class Sysuimicrobiia; order Sysuimicrobiales; family Kaftiobacteriaceae; genus Telluricultor. The sequence continues at coordinate 3,683 of VBAI01000281.1, forward strand.
GCTGGGGGTGGCCCTGGCGTTCACCATGGGCCTGTGGAATATCGGCGCGGAAGGGCAGTTGGTGGCGGGCGCCCTGGCCGCCAGCTGGCTCGCCCTGACAGCATCCCTCCCCACACTGGTGATGCTCCCCGGCCTTATCCTGCTCGGCGCCGCCGGTGGCGCGGCGTGGGCGTTCATCCCGGCGGTCCTGAAGACCTTCGTCGGTGTCAACGAGATCATCTCTACCTTGATGCTGAACTACATCGCGCTGCTGTGGGTGGACTACATGGTGTTCGGCTCGTGGGCGGATCCGACGGCCTTTAGCTTTCCTTACTCCCGCCCGTTTCCGCCACAGGCGCACTTCCCCGTGCTGCTTGGGGACATCCACATCGGCCTCGTCCTCGCCCTGATCGCGGCGCTCCTGCTGGCGGGACTCCTGCAGCGGACGCACTGGGGATACGAGATTCGCACCATCGGGGCCAGCCTACCAGCGGCGCGCTACGCGGGCATGCGCGTACGGCGGAACGTGCTGCTGGTCATGGCGGCAAGCGGTGCGTTAGCGGGTCTGGCCGGGGTGGGCGAGGTCAGCGGCGTCATCCACCGGATTCAGCAGGGCATATCGCCCGGGTATGGGTTCACGGCGATCATCGTCGCCTGGGTGGCCCGGCTCAACCCGTGGGCCGTGATCCTGGTAGCGGTGTTGTTCGCCGCACTGCTGAACGGGGGGTTCGTCATTCAGACGGCGGGCGTGCCCGCCGCGATCGCCTACATGATCCAGGCCTTAGTGCTTTTCCTGGTGCTCGCCAGCGAACACCTCCTACGCCGGGTGCGGCGGCGCCGGGCCCTGTCGCAGACGCGGGCGGCCCTCCAGGTCGGACGATGAACCAGGACCAGATCGTCGCGCTCCTCGCCGTGACCGTGGTGACGGGGACGCCCCTGATCTTCGCCGCGATCGGAGAGCTTCTGGCGGAGCGCAGCGGTGTCCTCAACCTGGGTGTGGAGGGTATGATGCTCGTCGGCGCCGTGTCCGGGTTTGCGGTTGCGGCGGTCACGGGCAACCCCTGGCTGGCTGTACTCGGCGCCATGGCGGCCGGCGGCGCGCTGGCGGCGGGACATGCGTTATTAACCGTGACGCTGGGAACAGAGCAAGTGACCACGGGCCTCTCGCTGGCGCTCTTCGGCACGGGCTTGAGCGCCTTTCTGGGGAAGCCCTTCATCGGCATTCCCAACCCCGTTCCCTTCCGCCCCGTCCCGCTGCCCGGTCTGGCTCAGCTTCCCATCCTCGGCCCGGTGTTCTTCCGGCAGGATCTGCTCGTCTACACGAGTTATGTGTTCATCATCCTGGCGTGGTGGTGGATCTACCGGACACGCCCGGGCCTGCACCTTCGGGCCTGCGGGGAGAGCCCGGAGACGGCAGATGCGATGGGCGTCGACGTCACGGCAATGCGGTATGGAGCGGTCATCGTGGGCGGAGCCCTGGCCGGACTGGCCGGCGGGTACCTTTCCCTTGCCTACACACCGGCGTGGACGGAAAATATGACCGCGGGTCTGGGCTGGATCGCGATCGCGCTGGTCATTTTCTCGACGTGGAACCCGCTGCGCCTTCTCGGTGGCGCATACCTTTTTGGTGCGGCGGATGCCCTGGGGTTTCGCGTGCAGTTACTGGGGGTGGAAACCTCGTCGATCTTGCTGCGGATGCTCCCCTACCTCTTCACCCTGGTCGTGCTGGTCCTGATCAACGCGGTACGACGGCACAGTCCGGTCCCGCGCGCGCTGGGGCGCCCGTACTTCCGAGAAGAATGAGATGAGGTGAAGGCGATGGAAGCGTATTTCTTCGGGCAGCGCAAGTCCATCCC
>VBAI01000017.1:0-3077 GCA_005882295.1 Candidatus Segetimicrobium genomatis
TCGGCTGGCATCTCCCTGCGCATCATCAACATGGCCTCGACGCTGGTGGGGCATATCCGGGGCGGGCTGGGCATGGTCAATGTCGCCTCATCGATGTTCTTTGCGGAGATTTCGGGCTCTGCGGTGGCCGATGTAGCGGCGATCGGCAGCATCATCATGCCCGCCATGGTGCAGAAAGGGTATCCCCCCGCGTTCACGGCGGGGCTGACGTCGGTGGCGGCGTCGCTGGCCATCATCATCCCTCCAAGCATCCCCATGATTCTCTACGCCGTGATCGCGGGCACATCTGTCACGAGGTTGTTTCTGACGGGGTTTGCTCCGGGGATCATCGGTGGATTGTTGATGATGGTGGTTGTTTACTACAAAGCTCGCCGGCTTGGGTTTCCTGTGGAGCGGGCGTTCGCGGCCCGGAGAGTCGTGACCGGGATCCGGGACGCGGGGTGGACCCTGCTGCTGCCGGTGATCATCCTGGGCGGCATGTTCGGCGGGATCGTCACGGCCACGGAGGCCGCCGGGCTGGCTGTGCTGGCCGCGTTCATCATTGGGACCTTCGTCTACCGGGAGATGGACTTCCGCCAGTTGCGTGCCCTGACGCTCGACGGTGTTGTGCAGACCGCCACGGTCATGCTCATCGTGGCCGCGTCGGCGGTGCTGGGATGGTACCTGACCAACGAACAGGTCCCCCAACGGTTCGCCGCGGCCGTGCTGGGCCTGACCTCGAACCCGACAATCGTCCTGCTCCTGCTAAACCTGTTTCTGCTGGTCGCCGGCATGTTTTTACACAGCGCCGCCGCCATCCTATTGATTGTGCCCATGGTCATGCCCCTGGTGCGCCAGCTGGGCATCGATGCCACGCACTTTGGCATCATCGTCACCCTGAATCTTGCCATCGGCCAACAGACCCCGCCGGTGGCGTCGGTGCTGCTGACGGCGTGCGCGATCGCCAAGCAGCCGGTCGGCGCGGTGTTCCGGGAAGCGATCCCCTTCATCGTTGTGCTGCTGATCGTGCTGGCGCTCGTCACCTACGTGCCGATCATTCCCCTGTTTCTTCCCAACCTGCTGCAGGGGCGCTAAGGCGTTGAGCAGACCCGGGCCCCTAGAGAACGCGGGCGGCGCGATCCGCGTGCGGTGGCGGCTGCTGACCGCGCTGTGGATGCTGGCCATCCTCGTCGGCTCGCTGTTGCCTCCGGCCCTGGGCGGCAGGGGCGGGCCGGGATGGCACGGTGTCGGCTATGGGGTGCTGGTGCTCCTCATGGCCACCTGGCAGCCGCCGGTCGTCGCCGCGTCGCTGGCTTGGGTGTACGGTGCTTTGATGGAGGGGCTGCAGTGGCTGGTCCGGTACCGCGACGCCCAGGTGGAAGACCTGGTGGCCAATGCCGCCGCGGTGATCGTTGGGTTGGTGGTCTGGGCGCTGGCCAGGCGCCGGCGCCGCTGACGGTGTCGTTTACTTCGACTGCGCGTTCGCCCGGTGCGCTTTGAACTTGGCCACGGCGCTGGGCACCACCACGCCCAGCCCGTAGTCTGGGAATTGCGCATGAATGTCTGCGGCAATCAGGGCGTCGTCCCGCCCCGCCTCGACCCCCGCGGCAACGATCCGCTCCACCGCGTCGTGGTAGGCGGCCTGATGCGACAGCAGGTCGGGCCCGCCGGCGGCTCCGTGTCCTGGGACGAACACATCGGCGTCCAGCGCCTCCAGTGCCCGGAGTCCCTGCCGCACGCCGCGCACGGATGCATCTTCGTAGTTGTAGTGGTATCCCTCGAACACCAGGTCACCGCAGACCGCCACCCGCTGGTCAGGCAGAAATAGAAACGTGTCGCCGGGTGTGTGCGCCCACCCTGGATGCCACAGCTCTAGCTCGAGATCCCCGAGGTGGAGCACCAGCGCCTGGTCATATGTGACCTGGGGGAGGACCAGGACCGTCTCGGCCACGAGATCGGCGAGCTCGGGCTGGCGCTGGCGGGACTCCAGGATCGCGGGATGCTCCTCGGCCATCCGCTCACGGCACGCCCGGTGCGCCACGATGGTGGCGCTCTCGCCTGCGAACACGCTGGCTCCCCAGGTGTGGTCGGTATGATGGTGGGTGAACACCACGAACCGCACCGGTGCGTTCGTCCGCCGTCGCACGGCGGCCTGCACCTGCCGCGCGAACGCGGGCGAAATGAGCGGGTCGATCACCAGCACCGCGTCTGCACCCAGCACCCCCACGCAGTTGGTGCCGTAGCTGGTCTGGATCGTGTCCCCACCGGCCGTCCAGGCGAAGACCCGGTCGCAAATTTGAGTTTCCGACAGTTCGCTGGCCACGATACACGTTAATTCCCTATACGGTGGGATGGTCCTGGCGCAACTCCGCGGCAACTTTCTTCGAAGTCTGGGGGAAGTTTTCGCCGGTCTGCGGTATCCAGCTTGCTCTTTGAAGGATCGAGAGCCATTACCTGGAGGGACAGGCCGGATGATTGCCAGAGATAGAGTGCGCAGTATGCCGTTCGCGCTGGCTGTTTGTGCCGCGGCTGTGCTGGCCGCGGCCATCATGGCATCCCCGGCTCACGCGCAGACGCTGGTCACCACGACCGGTACCTTCACCATGAGGAATGGCGACAGCGTCACGCTCGTGCAGACGTACCTGGACGGTGTGCTGACCACGACGTCCTACACCGAGGCGTCCCCCACCGGTCTGGTCGTGGTCGACCGCGACATCGCGTACTACCCCAACGGCCAGATGAGCACGCTCACAGAAGTCCGCACCTCCATGGGCGGGGCCTATCAGACGACGACGAACAACCAGTACGACGAGAACGGCGTCCTCCGCCAGCAGTACGTGAAGATCGTCTCCGACAGTCAGATCAGCGCCGAGCAATTCTCCACCTACGATGCCGGCGGATACCTGGTCACGCAGGAGACGCGAACGCTGACCACGCTTGCGGATGGGACACAAGTCTGGAACGTGACGGACGAGGCCTGGTCATCCGGCGTGCTGGTCAGCAGCACAACCACGGAATACCCGTTGGGATACGACTTCAACGCGGCGCCGGTCGTGGATCCCACACCAGTCGTGGATCCCACACCAGTCGTGGATCCC
>VBAI01000017.1:3084-31169 GCA_005882295.1 Candidatus Segetimicrobium genomatis
GTGGATCCCACACCAGTCGTGGATCCCACACCAGTCGTGGATCCCACACCAGTCGTGGATCCCACACCAGTCGTGGATCCCACACCAGTCGTGGATCCCACACCAGTCGTGGATCCCACACCAGTCGTAGATCCCACACCGATCGTGGACAGCCCGCCAGTGGTGAATGTCCCACCGGTTGTGGACAGCCCGCCAGTGGTGGATACTCCGCCGGTCGTGGACAATCCGCCAGTGGTGGAAGAGCCGCCGGTGGTAGACAATCCTCCGCCTGTGGTAGAAACTCCGCCCACACGGCCGGGCAACGGCAACGGTGACGAAAATCACCAGCATACCGGTGCGCCGGGACAAACCGGCGATGACGAACGGCCCGGCAACGGTAATGGCGACAGCCATCACGAACACTCCGGCCATGATGGGAAGGGCAAAGCCGAATAATCAAGGCTCAAAAGAGGTTTGAACTGCGCGGGGAGCGACGCCCCGCGCAGTCTGTTTTTGAGCCTCAACCCCTGCGTCTGGCGCGGGGTTTCTCCAGAACTCCCACAGGACTACACGCCCCCGGCTGCGGGCACAGTATTTAACTGCCACGAAACCGATATGAAACCGCGCTGTATCTTGCAGCGCGCGGGGAGGTCTGGATGGAAGATCTACGGCGGTTGGGTGGCGAGGCGGGGGTCCTGGCGGGCGTCGCCATGGCGTGGTTGTTCCTTGGATTCGTGGTCCTCTTTCCCTCGGCGGGCCTCAATCTGGTGGACCAGGGGAACCCGCACCGCTACCTGCCCTTCATTGCGCGCCATGCATCGATGTTCTGGGTCGTCAACATTCTGGGCGCGCTGGTGGCCGGGTTGCTGAGCGCCGTGGTGTACATGGCGCTGCACGACCGGTTTAAGGATGAGTCCCCGGCGACCGCGCGCATCGGATCGTTCGCCGGAACGATGGGCGCCGCCGCGTTCGCCGCTGCCGCCCTGGTCCGCCACACAGGGTTCGGATGGCTGTCGACCATTTACGCGACCAACGGCGTCGGCGCGGCCCATGCATTCTATGCCGTCAGCACCGTGGCCGGGTCCTTCATGGGCCTGGGCAACGTGATGGCGGGATTAGGAATTCTGCTGTTTGGACGTGTCATGCAGCGTCATCCGCGGTACAATAGCCTTGGGTACCTCAGCATGGGGGCCGGGACGGTTATGGTCCTGGCTGGCTTCGTCACTCATCCGTTTTCATTCGCCGTTAGCACCATCTCCGCAATGGCCTGGTTCACTCGGACCGCTTTGGCTTTGCGTGCGGAGGCAGGTCCGGCGCTCTTCCGGTGGGGGACGGCGAAATCTCGGGCCAATGGCCGGGCCCAACGGCGCGTCGCGTAACGCAATCCGGCATCATCGAAACTGCATCTCGCAGTCGCACGAGTACGCGTACACAGGAAATCACGAAGGAGGGATCACAGATGGTCGAGGACCTGCGTCGGTTAGGTGGCGAGGCAGGAGTGATCGCTGGGGTGGCACTTGGCTGGCTGCTGCTTGGGATTCTGGTCGTCTGGCCTTCGGCCGGCCTCAGTTTCGGGGCTGAGTTCAACCCCAACAGGATCCTGCCATGGGTCCACAAGCATGAGGCCATGTTCTGGGCCGTCAACATCCTGGGCGGGCTACTCGCCGCGGTTATGAGCGTCGTCTTGTACCTTGCCGCCGGCGATCGATTCACGAACAACGCCCCGGCCAGCGCAAGGATCGGTGCACTGTTCGGCGTCTTCGGCTCATTCGGGTTTGGGGCCGCGGCCCTGTTGCGGCAGTACGGGATGGGACCGCTGAGCATGCTGTATAGCTCGAATTCCGTCGGGGCGGTCCATGCCTTCCGCGGCATGAGCGGAGTGTTGAGCGCGGCCGTGGCCATTGGCGAGGTCTTCACCGGTATCGCCGCGCTGGCCCTTGCCGGCGCGATGATGAGCGAGAAGAACTACAGGAGCCCCGGTATCGTGGGGCTGATCGCAGGCGCCGTCCTCATCCTGGCCACATTCGTCTCCCCCGCCTTCCTGGATGGAGTCGGCCTTGCGGGGGCCGCGGTCTGGTTTGCCTGGACCGCGTGGGTCATGCGGGTGGAGTCGGGTCCGGCGTTCATCAAGTGGGCAGTCGGCTCGCGAGAGGGCAGCCGCTCGCAGCGCCGCGCCGCCTGAACGTTCTCGACGTTCCGCCGCTGCACGAGAAACAGCCCGGGGATACATCCCCGGGCTGTTTCATTGGAGGGCGCTGCTCATCGGCGTCTTTCTTCGGGGTCTGACCCCTTTGAAAAGCTCATGCCGGGCATCTCTAAATGACTCAGAGTGGTCAGTCAGCGCGCCGCCGCCGCGAGTGCCCAGAGCATCGCCATCCCCGCCGCGATCGTCAGCAGGGCGCTCCTGGTTTTCCACGCCACGAGCGCGGCGACCGATCCAGCCACGAGGTGGAGGTTGGTGAGCGAGAGATCAACTCCGCCCGCAGGGCGGAGCATTGCGGGGGCGGCCAGGGCGGTCAGCACGGCCGGCGGGACGAACCTAAGCGCACGCCGGACCGCCGGCGGGACGTCCCCGCGGCCGTACAGCGGGATCGCGGAGAGGCGCAGGGCATAGGTCACCAGCCCCATCCCCAGAATGACCAGCCAGTACCGCACTATCGGGTGCGCCACTCGGTCAGGATCCCCACGCCAATCCCCGTCACCGCCGCCAGGATGAGTCCCAGCCGCAGCGCGAGGCCGTGCGCCAGGACGGCGACGATCCCGGCTGCGACCGCGGCGGCCGCGGTGGCCCGATCCGTGACCGCCGGCACGACCAGCGCCACGAACGTCAAGGGTAGCGCAAACTCAAGATTCCACGACGCCGGGATCCTCGCGCCCACGTAGAGGCCGATCGCCGTGCTGACCTGCCACGTTGTCCACAACGTCGCCCCGGCGCCCAGGAAAAACCAATGCCTCTGATCTTCTCGCGCTCCGCCCCGAGCCGGCAGAGCCGGTGTGGGGGTTCCCGTCTGTTGATAGTGTGTGATCGTCATGGCGTAGGCTTCATCCGTGAGCAGATACGCCAGCAGCATCTTCCACCGCAGGCCCAGCCGGCTGAGGTACGGCGCCACGGACGCGCTGTACAGCATGTGCCGCAGATTCACGATGAACGTAGTCAGGATGATGAGGGCGCCAGGCGCGCCTGCGGCGAACAACTGCGTGCCGACGAACTGCGCCGAGCCCGCCAGCACAACGGACGACATCGCCAGCGCGGCCCCGGGTGGAATCCCCGCCTGCAGTGCCAGCGCGCCGTAGATGAGCCCGAAGGGTAGCACGCCAAACAGCACCGGGACTTCGGCCTTGGCGCCGGCCGCAAACTCCGCGCGAGGGCTAGGGTCGCGCATTTCCTATCATTTGGCGGAGGTTGACCACCGCGATCCCCGCCACCACCAGCCCTGAGCCGGCCAGCAGTCGCCAGTCGGCGTGCTCGTTCAGAAAGATGAGACCGAGCAGCAGACCGATCACGGGGAACACATAGGTGACCAGCGAGGCCCGCGTGGGCCCCCACGCATTGATCAGGTAGAAGTAGAGCAGGTACGCGGTGCATGAGCCGAGCACACCGAGCCAGATGAGCGCGAACCAGGTCACGGGCAGGGCCGGCAGCCGCACCGGGCGCTCCCCCGCGAACACGGTCAGCCAGGCGAAGAGGTCGGCGAAGAGCACGACCATCGTGGCCTGCAGCAAAGGAGGATGGCCGCGCAGGTGGCGCCGCGAGAACGTCGCGGCGACCGCGTAGCTGAGCGAAGCCGCCAGCACGGCCACCTGACCCCAGATGCCGCGTGCGATCGCCCCCGCGCCAAGGTCACGGCTCATCAACAGCACCACGCCGGCAAACCCGATCAGCAGGCCCGCCAGGCGCGTCGGCGTAAAGCGCTCGTCGGAGAGCCAGAAATGCGCGATCACAATCGTGAACAGCGGGACCGTGGCGTTCAAGATCGCCGCCAGCCCGGAGTCGATGCGTGTTTCCCCCCAGGGAATCAAGATGAACGGGATCGCCGTGTTGAAAGCCCCCATGAACAGGTACGCTGGCAGGTATGCAGCGGTGCGCGGGAATGCCTGACGCTGCAGCCGCGTCACCAGCAGTAGCCCTATCAGGCCAACGAAGAGCCGGATCGCGGCCAGAGTCGCAGGGCCGATCTCGCCGACGGCGATCTTGATCCACAGGAACGACGAGCCCCAGATGCACCCCAGCAGCCAGAACGCGCCCCACTCTTTCAGCCGCATGCGGTCTCCTTCCACATCGCCGGAAATACAGGCACCAGTATGCCTCGGCGAGGGGTGGGAGAAAAGTGCCAAATGTCACACTGGCATCAGGCCAGTCTAACCATCCTCGACAGAGTTCGAGGTGCCCGGGGTCGCCCACCCGGCGTCCTGGGCCTAGGAATACCCTGGGGACCGGGGGGCGTTACACGGCTCAAGACAGCGGAGGTGAGGTTGTGATTCACACCGATCAACGCGCGTTTCCCCAGGCGAACCCTGAGGTAGAGGCACTGGACCCCTACTCCCAGGCCGTCATCAAGGCGGTTGAGACCGTTGGTGCGGCCGTCGTCAGCGTGGGCATGGCCAGGCGGGCCCCGGAGCCCTGGCGGCGCCGCGGGGTGCCGGAGATGCATGGCGCCGGCAGCGGCGTCATCATCACGCCCGACGGGTACATCCTGACCAACAGCCATGTGGTGAGCCCGGCCGACCGGATCGAGATCCGGCTCCAGGACGGCCGGGAACTGGTGGCCGCTCCGGTCGGGGACGATCCGCACAGCGATCTGGCCGTTGTGCGGGTGCAGGAGACCGGCCTCCCCAACGCCGAGCTGGGTGATTCGTCCGCACTCCGGGTGGGCCAGCTGGTGATCGCCATCGGGAATCCGCTTGGATTCCAGGCCACCGTGACCACGGGCGTGGTCAGCGCGCTGGGCCGGACGCTACGCGCGCAGACCGGGCGGTTGATCGAGAACATTATTCAGACCGACGCCGCTTTGAATCCCGGGAACTCAGGTGGCCCGCTGGTGGATTTCCGGGGCCAGGTGGTCGGTGTCAACACGGCGGTGATCATGGGATCGCAGGGGATCTGTTTTGCCATTCCCTCGAACACGGCCAAGTGGGTGGCGGGTCAGCTCATCCGCGAAGGACGCGTGCGCCGGGCGTATCTCGGCGTCTCCGGTCAGACCATCCAGATGGGGCGCCGTGAGGTCCTGGAGTATGCGCTGCCCGCCTCAACCGCAGTGCGGGTCATGGAGGTGCAGCCGGATACGGCCGCCTCCCATGTGGGAATCCAGCCCGGAGACCTGATCACCAAAGTTGGTGACGTACCCGTCGTGTCTGTGGATGACCTGCAGCGAACACTGGGACGCCATCCCATCGGCGAGCCGTTGATGCTGGAACTGGTTCGAGACAGCCGCCGGCTCACCGTGCTGACGCATCCCACCGAATTGCCGGACGGCCAGTAACGTAATTCCGTCATCGCGAGCCCCGAAGGGGCGTGGCGATCCCCTGGCAAGCGAGATTGCTTCGGCCCCTGCGGGGCCTCGCAATGACCGAGTCATCGCAGGTACGCGGACGTCACGCCGCCGTCGACCGTCAGGGCCGCGCCGGTCGTGCGGCTGGCGCGCGGTCCGGCCAGGAAGCTGATGGCCTCGGCGACGTGCTCGGGAAGGACGTTGACCTTCAGCACGGTGCGCTGTCGGTAATACTCGTCGAGTTCTTCCGGCTTGATGCCGTACGCAGCCGCCCGGGCCTGGCGCCAGCCCGCATCCCAGATGCCGCTGTCCTGGAGGACGGCGTCGGGTAGCACCGAGTTCACGCGTACCCCGATCGGCCCTCCCTCTTCAGCCAGCGACCGCGCCAGGTGCAGCTCAGCCGCCTTCGCCGTGTTGTAGGCCGCGGCGTTGCGGCTGGCCACGACGCTGTTCTTGCTGGCGACGAAGATCAGGCTGCCGCCCATGCGCTGCTCTTTCCACAGGCGGAACGCTTCCCTGCTGATCAAGAAGTACCCGGTGGACAGCACCTCCATGGTGCGGTTCCAGTCACGCAGCGTCGTCTCGTCAATCGGCGCACTGAGGGCGATCCCGGCGTTACTGACGACCACATCGACCCCGCCGTAGGCCAGCACGACGGTGCGGAAGGATTCGGCGACCGCGCCCTCGTCGGTGACGTCGCAGCGCACAGCCAGGCCACGGCCCGTGCCATGGCGCTCGGTGAGTTCATCGGCCAGAGCCTTCGCGCCCGCGTCGTTGATGTCGAAGATGGCGACATGTGCGCCGTCGCGGGCCAGCCGCCTCGCCGTGGCGCGGCCGATCCCGCTGGCGCCGCCGGTCACCACCGCCACCCGCCCGGCGAGTTCTCCCGGCGCCGGCCGCAGGGTGAGCTTGTATAACTCCAGCGGCCAGTACTCGATGTCGTACGCTTCCTGAGGCGTCAGGCTGGTGAACTCGCCGACGCGCTGGCTACCTTCCATCACGGCGATGGCGCGGTGATAGAGCTGCCGGCTTACGGCGGCTCCCTGTGCGTCGTCGCCGGCGGTGACCATGCCCAGTCCTGGGATCAGGATGACACGCGGGTAGGGATCGCGCATCTGATCGCTGGGCTTCCGGCACTCCTCAAAGTACCTGGCGTACGCCGTCGCATACGCGTCGACGGCCGATGGAAGGCGTGCCTGTAAGGCTTCGACCCCTTCATCGGGCGTCCAGGTGACGAACAGCGGCACCCGCTTCGTATGCACCAGATGATCCGGGCACGCCGCGCCGATCTGGGAGAGCGCGGCGGCGCCTTCGCTTCCGGCGAACGCCAGAACCGGTTCGCTTTCGTCGATCTGGAGCACGGCGGGCCGCTGCCTGCTGATTGTTCCGCGCAGCACCGGCAACATGTGGGTAAGGATCTCGCGCCGTTTCGCCGGCGGCAGCCCCGGCACCGCCGTGCCGGCGAATACCTTCCGGCCCCGCGTGTGGCCAGCGATGAACTCCTCGGCTTCCGTAATGGCGCGGACCGTGCGCTCATAGCACTCGCGGCTGCTTTGCCCCCAGGTGATCAGACCGTGCTTCCCCATGACCACGAGGTCCGCTTTGGGAGCGGCCCGTACGCCGCGGCTGACCCACAGACTGAGTGTGAACCCCGGACGCGTGTAGTCCACCCACACGGCGCGCGGTCCCCACAACCGTCGGCAGAGTTCCTGGCCATCGCGCGCGCAGGCCAGGCTGATTACCGCGTCGGGGTGGGTGTGGTCGACATGTCTGGCCGGCAAGAAGGCGTGCAGAAGCGTCTCGATTGATTGGCGTGGGCGGTTGGGGAAGGCGGCGCAGCGCGTGAGATACTCAACCATCTCCTCATCGGTCATCGCCGTGCGGTCCAATAGCGGCAGAATCTCCGCCAGCCGCAAGCCCGCAAACCCGGCTTCCGTGATCGCCGCCATGTCCCCGCCGGAGCCTTTGACCCAGAGGAGATCGACAGACCGCCCGACATGATCGGCGCCCGTCAGCTTGGCGCTGGTGTTCCCGCCGTAGATGTTCACCACGCTGCGATCCCTGGCCAGCAGGGTCGAGCGATAGACGAGGCCGTCGAGGGCCGGTTGTCGCGTCGCCGCAGCATCGTCCCACAAGTTGGCAGGCATGCGTGGCTCTACTCCTCCGGCTCCGTCTAAGCGGGTGGGCTGGCGCGTACGAGATTCCGCACCGCCATGGCGGAGTCCACGTCCAGGGCCCTGGCGGCGAGCTGTTGAGCATCACCCCACGACCACCGCCGGATGATCGCTTTGGCCGCTGGGATAGCCACCGGAGCCATGCTGAGTTCGTCGAGGTCCAGGCCAAGCAACAAAGGAACTGCGTCGGGGTCACCCGCCAGCTCTCCGCAGACCCCGACCCACCGCCCCGCGGCGTGCGCGGCCTGCACCACTGATCTGATCTGGCGCAGCACCGCCGGATGGCACGCATCACTCAGGTAGGCGACGCGCTCGTTGGTGCGATCCGCGGCCAGCGTGTACTGGGTCAGGTCATTCGTCCCGATGGAAAAGAAATCCGCCTCGCGCGCAAACTGGTCGGCCAGCACGGCCGCCGACGGCACTTCGACCATCATGCCGACCTGCAGCGATATCGCGACCGGGTGGCCCGCCGACGCGACGTCCCGCCTGGCGCGCTCCAGTTCCGCCTTGGCCGCGCGCAGCTCTTCGGGTGAGGCAATCATCGGGAACATGATCCGCAGATCGTGGCCCGGGCTCGCCCGCAGCAGCGCCCGCAGCTGCACGGCAAGGAGTTCCGGGCGTTGCAGGCTAATCCGGATCGCCCGCCAGCCCAGGAACGGGTTCGCTTCCTTGGGGAGGTCGAGATAGGGGACCGGTTTGTCGCCACCGATGTCCATCGTGCGCGCGACGACCGGCCGCGATCCCATTGCGCGCAAGATGGCTGTGTACACCGCGAGGTGATCCTCTTCGGTTGGCGCCGTGCGTCGATTGAGATAGAGGAACTCGGTACGCAGCAGCCCGACCCCCTCAGCGCCGTACTCCAAGGCGACGGCCGCCTCTTCCACCGCCCCGATGTTCGCCACGACCTCCATGCGGCGGTGGTCACGCGTCGTCGCAGGATCAGCGGCGGCGCTGCGTTCGCTCACCGCCTGCCGTTCGGCCAGCGCGCGGCGTTGTGAGAACGCACGGGCGGTCTGTTCATCGGGGTCGACGACCACCTCGCCGCGGGTGCCGTCGACCTGCACCAGGGTACCGTCAGAAAGCTCCAGCACCGCTTTTCCTAATCCGACCACGGCCGGCTTGCCCCATGCCTTGGCCAGGATTGCCGTGTGCGATGTGGGCCCGCCCTCGGCCGTGCAAAACGCCAGCACCCGCGCCACGGGGAACGAGGCGATCTGCGACGGCGCCAGATCACGCGCCACGACGATCGATGGCACATCCAGCTGCACCCCTGCAGTCCGGCGGCCCAGCAGGTGGTCCAGCACCCGGCCGCCCACGTCGCGCACATCGGCCGCGCGGGCCCGCAGTGTGGGGTCGGGAAGTTGCTCGAGCTGCGCGGCGAAGAATTCGATGGCGTCCGCCCACGCCGCCTCCGCGTTCACACCGGTCTCGATCGCCTGTTGCGCGTGCTGCAACAAGGCCGTGTCGTCGAGGAACATCTCGTGCGCGTCGAAGATGGCAGCTTCCGCCTGCCCCGCTTCGGCCGCCACCTTAGCGCGTAACCTGCGAATCTCGTCGCGCGCCGCCGCTCGCGCCGCGGTCAGGCGGGCGGTCTCTGTCGCCGGCTGCCTGCCGGAGTTCCGTGGAACCGTCACGGTCTGGTCGCGCCATACCGCGGCCGGGCCGGCGGCCAGTCCGGGCGCCGCGGCGATACCGGTGAGGGTGCGGGAGCGGGTCTCTCGAGACGAGGACATTGAGCGACCGCAGAGATGACGGCGCCGGCAGCAGATCGCCACCGGCGCCGCCGTGGAACTGCCGTCTGTGCTTACTTCTTGGCTGCCCTGGCCGCAGCCTTTCCAGGCACCCAGCCCTTCTCTACATACTTCCTCTGGAACCAGCTCGCGAACCAGATCAGGACCACGGCCGCCACCAGCATGCCGACGATTCCGGTCGTGCCTTTGGATTGGGCAATATTCCCGATCACGATGCCGTACCAGCCGAAGTCGGCGTCGCCGAACGTGGTATTGGCGAAACCCAAAGCACCCAGCACCTTGAGTAAGAAGGCCGGCAGGAACGTGATCAGAATCCCGTTCACGAAGCCGCCCCAGGCCGCGCCCCAGCGGCCGCCGGTGGCGTTGCCGAAGACGCCGGCGGTGCCACCGGTGAAGAAGTGCGGCACCATGCCGGGCAGGATCAGCGTCAGCACCCAGGCCTTACCCAACCCCCAGGCGATCAGCAGGAGGCTGATCAGTCCGCCCAGGACGCTGGTGAGGAAGCCGATCAGCACGGCGTTGGGTGCGTAGGGGAAGGAGACGGGGCAGTCCAGTGCCGGCAGTGCGCCGGGGACGACGCGCTCGGCGATACCCGCAAACGCCGGGACGATCTCGCCGATGATCGTGCGAACGCCAAGCAGAATGACCGCTACGCCGACACCGAAGTTTAGCGCGTTGAGCAGTTGGGCCATCAAGTAGCTTCCCCAGGTGGCGTTCATGCCGACGGCCTCGGCCGCGCGGGCGAGCCCCACATCGCCGCGCCCCGCGTACCAGACGGCGAAGACGACATAGATGACGAGCATCGCCACCGCGGTCCCCACCATCGGCTCACGCAGGAAGCGCAGACCGGCCGGGAACTCGATCTCCTCACTGCTCTTCCCCTTTTTGCCTGCGACGCGGGCGACGATCTGCCCGGCGAGCCCGCCCGCGATGTAGCCTAATGAGCCGAAGTGGCCCATCGCCACCTTCTCGCCGCCCGTCACGGCTTTCATCCACGGGTGCGCGAAAGCCGGCATGATCACCATGATCGTGCCCAGCAAGATCGCGCCGACAATCGCCGCGCCCGCTCCGGCCATGCCGACCGTCACCAGGATCACGGCCAGCATCGTGGCCATGTAGAAGATGTGGTGGCCGGTGAGGAAGACGTAGTGCAGGTTCGTGGCGCGCGCGATGATCAAGCTGGCCAGGAATCCCAGGAACATCAACCATGCGGTCAGCGCGCCGTACTTGGACTGTGCCAGTGCCACGATGGCCTCGTTGGTGGGCACCACCCCGCTCGCCCCGGTGGCCCCGAGGATGAGTTTGCCCAACGGTTCGAGAGCGTTGACGACGGTGCCGGCGCCGGCGACAAGGATCAGGAACCCCATCGTTGCTTTGACGGTCCCGCCGATCACCTGGCTGGTGGGACGGCGCAGCGCGATGAGGCCGACGGCCGTCATGAGGCCGACCAGGTAGAACGGTTTGCTGAAGATTTCATCGACGAGGAATTTGACGATTGCAAGTAAGGCATCCATTGTGTACACCTCCCACCTTACGTCTTGACCAGCGCGGCCCGCAGTTTCTCTACCATTTCTTTGAGATCGACGAAGTTCGAGATCGTCACCACCCGTGGCTTTACCTTGCCCAGCTGTTCGGCCAGTTCGTTGGAGGTGAGGATGAGATCGGCGGTCTGGGCCATGGCCCGGGCCGACCCGATGTCGGCAACCTCCAGATCCGCGTCGATCCCCAGCTGCCGCAACGCTTTCTCCGCCTGCATGCGCAGCAACAGTCCGCTGCCGAGTCCCATCCCACACACGGCAAGGATCTTCATGTGTCTGTCATTGCGAGGCGCGCAGCATTGCCGGGGTCCCCGCAAATTCGCTCCCCAAATTTGCGGGGTGGCAAGCGATCTCCCTGCCAGGAGATCGCCACGCCCCTTCGGGGCTCGCGATGACAGGCGTGGCGACCCCTCTCACCCACGCCCGACACCGCGGACGTCCCGCCGCTCATACTCAGTAATCACCCCCAGCACATCCCGCGGCGTGTTGGCGGCCATCAGCGCTGCGCGGCGGGTGGGATCTTCCAGTAGTTCGGCCAGCGTGGCCAGCCCCTGCACGTGCGACGAACTGTCGGGCGCGGCGAGCCCTACGATGAGCGTCACGGGGTCGTTGTCCTTGTGGCCGAACCGGACCGGCTGGGCCAGCGTTACCCACGACAGTCCCGGCCGCAGGACCGCCTCCGACGGGCGCGCGTGCGCGAGCGCGATGCCGGGGGCGATCACGATGTAGGGCCCCAGCTGCTCGACGGTGGCGATCATCTGGTCGGTGTACGCTGGGGTGGTGATGCCGGCGGCCACCAGGGCCTCCCCGGACGCCCGCACGGCGGCGCGCCAGTCCATAGCGGGGATGCGGAGTCGAATCGCGGCGATGGGGAGCAGGGCCGAGAGACGGGGCCGGGCTTGTTCAGTGGATGCCGACGTGGAGGTCACCTCGCGGATCCAGGGTGCGTCGTCAGCGCGTGCATCCACGTGCAGATCGCGTTCCACCATGCCCGATTCGCACCGGCCGCCCATAATCCTGCCAAATCTGTCATTGCGAGCAGAGCGAAGCGATCTCATGAGATTGCTTCGGGCCTTCGGCCCTCGCAATGACCAGCGGTCTAGATCTTTCCCGCGAAATCGCTGGCGATTAGCTGCTGCAGGGCTTCCGCTGCCCGCGTGTCGTCGGGCCCGTCGGCCATGATTTCAATCTCGTGCTGCGGCTCGACGCCCAGCGTCAACACGCTGAGGATGCTTTTGGCGTCCACCCAGGGGGTGTTGCGGGTCGCGTTGCGCACCCGGATCTGCGAGGCAAACCGGCCGGCCTCACCGACGAACACCGCCGCCGGCCGGGCGTGCAGTCCGACCGCGTTCGTCACCTTTACGCGCAGTTGTTTCACGGTTATGGAACGCCGATGCCGATGAGCGGATCACCCTTCTTGACTGCCAGCGCGGTTACCAGAAAGAGCACCAGCCCACCGGCGGGCGCGCGCAGCTCCTGCACCGTCTCGCCGAAGATATCGCGCAGCGCGCCGATGGATTGGCCTTCCGTGACCACCTGGCCGGCTGCCACGACGGGGTGATAGGTGGCCGTCGCGTCCGCATACATCCACGCAAAACGCGACAGCCGCTGCGGCCTGGTGACTGGCGACGGCCGTCCCTCGAGCATGCGCAGGTGCACCAGCACGTTGCGTAGTCCGGCCAGGTGCCGCTCCACAGAATCCTGATCGTAGATGCCCTGCTGGCCGACCTCGGCGATGATGGACGGGACGCCGAGCCTCGCGGCGGCAGAGTAGGAGGTGCCGCGCAGCGCGTCGGCGGGAGCCGCGAGCACATACTCCAGTCCGTAGGCATCGGCCAGCTCCTGGGCGCGGCCGTCGACGTCGGCCCGGCCGGTCTGCTGGTAAATGGCAAACGGCACCAGGGCTTCAATGAGGTCCCCGCCGTGCAGGTCGACATACGCGTCCGCCCCGGTGATCAGCTCTGTGGTCAGGAAGTGTGTAACCCGCTGCGCCGCCGAGCCGGCCAGATCACCCGGGAAGGTGCGGTTGATGTTCTTCCCATCGACCGGATTCGTGTACATGCTGCGCTCGTAAAATCCCGGGCTGTTTACCGGCGACACGACGATGAGCGTCCCGCGCAGCGCCGCCGGATCTACGTCGCGCGCCAGGCGCGTGGCGCTGGCAATTCCCGGGTACTCGGCCGCGTGGATGCCTGCGGTGACCGCCAGCGTGGGCCCCGGCTGCCGGCCGCGGATGACAAAGGCCGGCATCTCCCACGGCGGCTCCACACCCGGAACGCCCACCCAGCCCACAGCGCGCTGCCCCGGGTCAGGCGCCAGCCCCCCGAACTGTGTGCGGCTCATGATGTGTGAACCTCTGCTTGTGCAGGGTACTCCGCGTGGTTCAGCGCCGCCAGCTCCTCCAAATTCTGCCACGACATGGCTCTTCTGCCGTCCTCGATGTCGTGAATGAGTGCAAGCAGGCGCGCGTTGAGCGGAGCGGGAAGACGGTGCGAGGACGCCGTCTCAACAACGGCGCCGACCTGCTGATCCACCTCGGTTTTCCGTTTGCGCACGGCCAGATCCCGCCACACGCCGCTCTTCTGCTTCAGCGAGGCCCGGTTGAAGGCGACGAGCTGGTCCAGGCTGCGCCCGATGCCTTCCCAATCGCGGGGGTGGTGGAACGCGAAGGCCGCCGGTTCGTAGCCGTCGAAGCCCTCACAGCGGACGCCTTCCGCCTGGGCGACGCGGACGACCTCGGCGGCCAGGTTGGCCAGCATCGGCCGGCTGGGCGCGTGCGCCAGCACGTCGGCGATCGACGCGTCCACCAGGGCCGTGGCAAACAGCATTGCGCCGTAGCCGAGCTTCCCCCACAGGAATCCCCAGATGTTGCTGGTGGCCTGCGTGGCGGGCAGCAGGCATGAGCGGAAGACCTCCTCCAGGCCGCGGACCCGCGCGGAGATCGGCCCATTCAACTCTCCCAGATACAGCGCGCCGGTCCCGCCGTACATCACCCGGCCGGGCCCGAGATAATCCGCCCCGAAGTTGACGAACGCTCCAATGGTCCGCGCCGCGCCGATGCGTCCGGCGATCACCCTTTCGTTGAGACCGTTTTGCAAGGAAACGATGAAGTTATCGGGAGCCAGGAGCGGAGCGAGCGCATCCACGGCGGGCGCGGTGTCCATCGCCTTGACACACAGGAGCACGGCTTCCGGGACGTGACCGCGCACCACCCCGCGCAGCGCCTCCGGCGCCACGGCCCTGGCGCGCACGGTAAAGGTCTCTCGACCCTCAATCGTCAGCCCAGCGGTGTTCATGGCGTCGACATGCGCGCGGTCTCGATCCACGAAGAGGACCTCGTGTCCGCCGCGGACGAGATGCGCCCCGACCGTCCCGCCGATGGCTCCGGCTCCGATTATGGTGAAGTGCATACACTCACCTTGTCATCGCGAGCGCCGATTCCCTGTCTGTCATTGCGAGGCCCGAAGGGCCGTGGCAATCCCCTTGTGAGGAGATTGCTTCGTCGCTGCGCTCCTCGCAACGACGGGAACGTTACGCTCCACTTCTCTCTATCAGTTGCCTCGCCTCTCGCAGCGCCTGCACCATCCGGTTCCGCCCGCGCACGGCAGCGACGCGCAGCGCTTTCGCCTCATCGGAATCAGGATCCACCTCGGCCAGCCGTGACGCTTCCAGGAGCGGAGGAAGCTCAGGAATCTTCGTGGCCGGGTCATGATCGAACCGCCCTGCCCGCGTATACAGCACGGGAATCAGGGTCCGGCCGAGCTGCATGAGCGTGCGGTTCATCGCCGGCGCGTCCTTCGGGTCCCCTGCCGCGGATCTCGCCGCTTGCGTGACCGGCGCGGCCGCATCACGCAGATGCTCGGCTTCCGCGACACACGCGGAGATGTCGAACCGGTCGCCCAGCCGCTTTTCCAGCGCGCGCAGCGAGGTCACAATCTCCGCGGCGGTGGCGGCGTAGTCGAGCGGGAGGACCGGCGATGCGCACAGGATGTGCGCCGCGGCGGCGTAGATCCTCGCATCGCGTGTCAACGCCGCGGGATCGAGCTTGTCGACGGTATCCTCGGGGGTGTGCCACCACCAGCCCAGCCCTCCGCCCGCCGCGATGCCGGTGCTACTGAAGTCGCGGCTGGCCTCCGGTCCGTCGGCCGGGTGTTCGGAGAGGCTCATGAACAGCGAGGGGACGCCGATGCCCAGGAATGACTGATCGCCGGACCGGCCCACGCGCGTGCCCCGGTACTGCTGCCCGGCCAACGCGCCGACCACGCGGACGCCGACCTCCCGCGTCTCCGGCATGCAGTAGCCCGCGTCCAGCTTCGTGGCCCCGCGGCCGCCCACGGAGTCGACGTTCAGATGTGCGGCGCACCGCGCGTTCAGTTCGTCCCAATGCGAGTCCACGTACCAGGCGGAGCCCGCGTACCGGCCGTGGGAGTGGCCGGACCAGAACGTCAGCCGCAACCCGCGGTACAGTCGCGTCCGCGCCAGGAGCCGGCCGGCCTCCATCATCACCGCATTCGCGCCACCGTTGTCCATTGCGCCGTAATGCCAGGAATCCACATGGCCGGCCAGCAGCACAAACGTGTCGTCACGCGTGCCGTCCGCTTCCGCCACCAGCAGCGGCAGCCGACGCCACCCCGTCTGCACCGCTGTGGTCAGCCGCACGCGGACCCGCCGCCCTCCAGCGGCCCTCACCCGCACCCGCGCCGCCCCGTCGCCCGCCGCGGACACCACGGGGATAGACGGGAGCCGACCCAGCTGGGACAGAGTCGGGCTGCCCCAGATCGTGGAGACGATCATCTCGTGCACGAGGGGATCACGGTTGAGAAAGATCACCCCCACCGCACCATCCGATTGCAGCTTCGCGACGTCGTCCGGCGTGGCCAGCCCGTCGACGATGGCGACGCGCCCGCTGAGGGTGCCGGCAGGCGGGCCCTCTCTAACGGCGACGGCCTCTGCGGCGATTCCGTCCCGTGGAGTGGAGACCGCAAAACTGTGGGTGATGCATGGAATCTCTTCCGGGTCCGGGTCGGACAGGCGCAGGGCCGCCGACTGCGGCAGGCTGATCAGCGCGTCGTGTTCCAGGAGTTGGGTGCGCAGCCCGGCCTCGCGCAGCCGCCGCTCGATATACGCAAACGCCCGGCGTTCCTCTGGTGAGCCCGATAGCCGGACCCACCGCGCGATCTCTCGGGTGTCTTCCATGAGGCGGTCGGTCGAAACCGAGTCCACCAGGTGCGTTGTCTCGCGGTCGAGGGCCTGTGTCATGATCCCCTCCTCAGCCCAGCATCCATTTGCCACCGTCCACGCTGATCGTCTGACCGGTCACATACGATGCATCCGCGCAGGCGAAGAAGACGACCGCGCGCGCAATCTCGTCGGCCGTACCCAGCCGGCGCAGCGCGATCGATTCGACAAATTGCCGCTGGCCGGCCTCGCCCATGGCTGCCCACTGCTTTTCGGTTGCGGGATTGGAGCGGATAAACCCCGGCGCGAGGCAGTTCACGCGGATGCCAAACGGTCCCAGCTCGACCGCCGTCTGCCGGGTAAACCCGATGAGCCCGGCCTTCGCACTGGCGTAGGCCTGGATGCCGGTCAGGCTGTACGACCGGCCCGCCCCGGAGGAGATGTTGACGATCGCGCCCGATTTCTGCGCTTTCATCACCGGCGCCACGGCGCGCGTGAAGTGAAAGGCACCGTCCAGGTTGATGGCGAAGATGCGGCGCCAGTCCGCATCGGGTACCTGGTCCACCGGCTTCATCGTCTGCCCTGCCACCCCGCCGGCCGTGTTGACCAGGACGTCGATCCGGCGCTCCGCGTCCGCGACGCGTGTGACGAAGGCCGCCACCTGGGCGGGATCCGTGACATCGACTGGAGCAGCCTGACACCGGCCTGCCGCCTGAGCCAGCACTGCGCGCACGGTCTCCTCTAGCTCAGTGGCGAGAATGTCACACGCCCACACCCGGGCGCCCTCGCGTGCGAGTTCCACGCAGATCGCCCGGCCGATGCCGTGGGCCGCGCCGGTGACGATCGCGACTTTCTCTGCGAGGCTCGTGCTCATCGCGAAAGGACCCCGTTTGTCATCGAGCCCCCCGCAGCCGCGGATCCAACAAATCGCGCAGCCCGTCGCCGATCAGGTTGAAACCGACCACCGTGACCAGAATCGCCAGGCCCGGAAATGTGGCGATCCAGGGCGCCGTGAGCATGAACGAGCGTCCCGTCGCCAGCATCGATCCCCATTCGGGCGTCGGCGGGCTGGCGCCCAATCCGAGGAACGAGAGCCCCGCCGTCTCCACGATCATGAACCCCACCGTCAGCGTGGCCATGACGATGATCGGGGAGAGGATATTCGGCAGAACGTGGCGGGCGAGGAGGCGCACCGATCCGGCGCCGATGGCGCGGGCCGCCTCCACGAAGTACTCTTCTTTGACCTGCAGCACCGCGCCGCGCACCACCCGCGCGAACTGCGGTGTGTAGACGATGCCGATCGCGATCATGGCGTTGGTGAGGCTGGGCCCGAGGATGGCCACGACGATCATCGCCAGCAACAGGTACGGAAAGGCCAGCAGCACGTCGACCGTGCGCATGATCACCGCATCCACCCGCCGCCCGAAGTACCCGGAGATGACCCCCAGGATCACGCCCAGCAACGCTGCGATGCCGTCGGCGACGACTCCCACCACCAGCGCAATGCGGGCCCCGTAGATGACGCGGGAAAAGATGTCGCGTCCGAACTCATCGGTGCCGAAGAGATGCGCGCGCGACGGGGCCAGTAGCTGGTTGGTGAACGCCTGCTCGACGGGGTCGAATGGGGCGAGCGCGGGTGCGAAGACGGCCGCGGCGATGACGCCCGCGACGATCGCGGCCCCGGCCACGAAGCTGCTGTGCGCGAACAGCCGGCGCCACGAGAGGGCGGCCAGGCGGCGGGGCGTGCGCAGAACGACGGTCCCGGCGGTGGCCATCTCACTCGTACCTGATGCGGGGATCCAGATAGACGTAGAGCACGTCGACGAGCAAGTTGGCCACGACAAAGACCGCCGCTGCGATAAGCACCACCCCCTGCACCATGGGGTAGTCCCGCGCCAGGACGCTGGTGATGGCCAGCCGTCCCAGCCCAGGCAGCGCAAAGATGGTTTCGGTGAGCACCGCGCCGCTGAGCAACAGGCCCAGCTGCAGTCCCACCAGCGTCACCACCGGGAGCAGCGCATTGCGGAGCGCGTGCCGGCTGACGACGCGGCGTTCGGCGAGGCCTTTCGCACGCGCGGTGCGGATGAAGTCGAGCCCCAGGACGTCCAGCATCGTGGAGCGCCCCATGCGCGCGATGGCCGCCATGGCCGTGGAGCCCAGCGCCACCGCCGGCAGCACGAGATGCCGCACACTGCTCCGCACGATCGTCCAGTTGCCGGCGACCAGCCCGTCCAGCAGCGGGGCTCCGGTGATCCGGCGGTACTCGAGACTCCCATCGATGATGCCGCCCAGGGGCAACCAGCCGAGCATGCCGCCGAACACCAGCAGCAGGAGAATCCCCGTCCAGAACACCGGCATCGAAACTCCGACCAGCACGCCCACCATCGACCCGGTGTCCAGCGCCGAGCGAGGATACCGCGCGGCAAGCACGCCGATGAGGAGTCCAACGACAACGGCGAACACCAGCGCGGCCAGGCTCAACTGCACGGTGACCGGCAGCGCCTGGCCGATCTCCCACATCACCGGCTGGCGGGTACGGATCGAGATCCCGAAGTCTCCCCGCAGGACTCCGGCCAGGAACCGCACGTACTGGACGTACACCGGACGATCCAGCCCCAGCTGGTGGCGGATCCGCTGCAAATCGGCCTCGGTGCCCTTGTCTCCCAGCAGCAACTGGGCGACGTCGCCGGGGATGAGGTGCATCCCGAAAAAGACCAGGACGCTCACCCCCAGCAACACGGGCGCCAGTTGCAGCAGGCGCCGTCTGATGAATTTCAGCATCGCGTTCCAGTCCGCAGGCCGAAGCCCGGGGCCCGCCGGCGCAACCACCGGAAACGGGAAGCAGGAAACGGGAAACAGTAGCAGTCGCTTCCCGTTGCCCGTTGCCCGTTTCCGTCCTTCCTGGGCCGGCCGCCGCTACTCCAGCGAGACGAGCTCCATATGGAAGAACATCTGCAGCGGGTTGAGCAGGAAGCCTTTCACGTTCGCCCGCGCCGCGCGCACCTGGTTGGTATGGTTCATGAAGATCCAGGGCGCGTCGTCGTGCAGCAGCTTGTTGGCCTGCTCGTACAGCTTCTCGCGCTTGGCCTGGTCCGTGGTGCGGCGGGCGTCACGGAGCAGCCGGTCGTACGCCGGATCGTGATGGCGCGAGGTGTTGTTGGTCCGCGCCCGGCCTTTGGCGATGTCCCACTCGAAGAGGTCGCCCAGGAAGTTATCGGGGTCGCCGTTGTCGCCCGACCATCCGGTGATGGCAAACCCTTCCCACGGCTGGTGTCTGAACCGGTCCAGGTACGCGCCCCATTCGTACTGGGTGATCTTGATGTTGATGCCAACCTTGGCGAGATACCCCTGCACGGCCTCACCGAGTTTCGCGCCGCCGATGGGGTTGTAGCCGCGCGGGTTCGCGTACACCATCATGTCGGTGGATAACCCATTCGGGAATCCGGCTTCCGCCAGCAGCGCTTTCGCCCTGGCCACGTCGTATGGGTAGGGGGCGACGCCCTTGTTGTACCCCCACAGCACCGGCGGCATGCCCTGGCTGGCCGTGGTGGCGCCGGCGTACAGGCCCTGGTTGATGGCGTCTTTGTCCACGGCGTAGTTCATCGCCTGGCGCACGCGGCGGTCCTTGAACGGGCCCAGATCATTGGACATCGCCACCCCGAGAATGGTGAGCCCGGGCTGCTTGTACAACTGCAGCGCCTTGTTATTCTGCACCCGCGCGTAATCAGACGGCGGCACGTCGGCCAGAATCTGTACCTCGTTGCGCTCCAGCATCAACATGCGCGTCGCGCTCTCCGGGACGATCTTGAAGATGATGCGGTCCACCTTGGGCCGGCCGCCCCAGTAGTCGGGGTTGGCGTCCAGCGTGATGTGGTCGTTGCGCACCGCCTCCACAAACTTGAACGGCCCGGTGCCGACGGGATGCTGGCTGGCGTCACAGTTGTACTGCTTGGTGGCCGCCGGGCTCATGATGCCTTGCCAGGTCATCGCCAGGCTGCTGAGGAAGGGCGCGCTGGCATCAGGCAGCGTGAACCGGAGCGTGTATTCGTCCACCACGTCCATCTTGGCCACGGTGTTGTCCGTGACCGAGCCGAACGTGAAATCGTCGTAGGTGTCGACGCCCTTGCGCGCCAGCACATAACATGGATTGTTGGGATTGATGGCGCGGTCGAGATCATCGGCGACCGTGCGGGCGTTCATCGGGGTGCCGTCGTGGAACTTCACACCGCGGCGCAGCTTGAAGGTGAACACTTTGCCGTCCGCAGACACCGTCCACGACTCCGCAAGCCCCGGCCCGACCTCGCTGGATCCCGGTTTGTAGTTGACGACCGAGTCGAAGATGGTGGACATCACGAACCCCGACTCGTTGTTCTGCACGGTCTGTGGATCCAGACCGGTCTGATCGGCGCCGATCGCGATGACCAGCGTCTTCTGCGGTTGCGCCCCTGCGGGTCCGCCCAGGCCGAGGGCCAGCAGCCCGGCGGCCAGGGACACCAGCACGAGCCAGTGACTGACTCGTTTCATCTCTCACCCTCCTTGGTGGTGGCGCGGGAAGACGCTATTAGAATTTGAGGAGGCGCCTGCTTTACCTGCAGACTACCGGAGGACCTGATAGAGCGCCCGCTTCCACTTGTCGACGTCGATCGCCCAGCACACCTCGATGTTGGGCTCCTTGTTTAGCACGCCGTGGCGGTCCACGACCGTCATCCCGCGCGTGAGGTCGCTGGCGGTCTCCACGTCGACGAAGTGCTTCGCCCGCTCCGTGCATACCGAGGGATCCAGCGCGATGGACATCGTGACCGGATCCGGCAGGGTCAATCCCGGATCTCCCAGCCACTCCGTTGCAGCTTTGAGCGCGGCGGCGTTGCAATCCAGCGTGAAATCCGCGAGGGGTGTTCTGAAACTCCGCACGTGTTTCATGTCAGCGGCATCCAGCGCCGCCTTCCCCCGGCAGTGCTCCCACCCGACCATGAGGATCGGCAGGCCGGAGTGGAAGACGATGCGCGCGGCCTCCGGGTCGACCCAGATGTTGTACTCTGCCGCGGGCGTGATGTTGCCGATGGTCGCAGCCGCGCCGCCCATGACGTAACACTGCTGCACCTTGTGCGCGAGATCGGGCGCCTTCCGCAGCGCCATCGCGATGTTGGTCAGCGGTCCCAGGGTGACCAGCGTGTACTCACCCGGCCGCGCCCGGATCATCGTGATCAGCGCGTCCACCGCGTGCTCCGATTCCGGCGGCCGCTTCGGCGGTGGATAATTCATCCCGCCCATGCCGTCCGGTCCGTGGAAGAAGAACGCCCAGGAGGGCTCCCGCAGCAGCGGCCGCGGGCTGCCGGGGAAGACGGGCGTGGACTTCCCGCACAGCTCGATGCTGTAGCCGGCGTTTCTGGCGCCCATCTCCACCGGGACGTTCCCGGCCACGATGGTGACCGCGTCGACCTGCACGTCGGGCCATCGATGCGCCATCAGGATGGCGACGGCATCGTCGGACGCTGTGTCGGTGTCCTGTCATCGCGAGGCCCGAAGGGCCGTGGCGATCTCCACCACCAATGAGATTGCTTCGGCACACTGCGCCTCGCAATGACGGAGGTATTACGTCTTATACAGCGGCAGATCCCCAACTCCAACCCTCGGCCGCAGCCCTGAGCGGCTGGCCCACCCGCCCGCGCCGTGCGCGGCCCGGATACAGCGTCCCTCGAAGGCCGCGATCCGGCCCTCGACCAGCGTCATCACCGCCCGGCGGGCATGCGGTTCGACGAGCACGACGTTGGCGCGTGCGCCCGCGCCGAGATGGCCCAGTTCCTGAGTCCACCACTTCTGCCCCGTGGCCTCGGCCGCGAATCGGGCCGGGTTGCAGGTCATCATGGCCACCGAATCCCCCAGCGACACGACGCCCTCTTCAGCAAGTTCAAGCAGGCACGGGATGTTCTCGCGCGCGTCCCCGAAGCCTTTCATCGTCGCGTTGCACGGCCCATCAGAGGTCAGGAGGCGGCACCGGCCGCCGGCGATCGCGTCGCGCGCGATGGCCTGCGCCCTGGCGTCGATCAGGATCCCGTCCCGCAGGCCCCGCGCCCTCCGCAGGTGGGCGGTGGTGAAATCCAGCGTGACACCGGGCGAGGTGTGCGCGAGTGCCAGGACCTGTTCTAGACTCGCCACCGCGTCACCGTGACTTCCCGACCCGGCCGCGGTGGCATGCGTCAGCAGCACGCGCCGTCCCCGGCTCGCGCGTACCAGGCGCGCTGTATGCTCAGGGTCCTGGCAGTGCGACATGAACATCATCCCGGCCTGGTGCGTGATCGCAAAGCAGGCCTCCAGGTGTTCGTCTGAGAGGATCCAGTGTCCCATGTGATCCTTCAGGCCAACCGCCAGCGATCCCGTGGCGTTGGTGATCGGGTTGCGGCTGATCACCTGCAGTTGTGTGCTGTCCGCGAGGTCGCCGCGGAAGTAGGCGATGAGCTGTTCGGGAGTGGCACGCGTCGCCAGCACGGCCGCCGCGCCGATGTAGCATCCCACGTGCAGCGGCAGCCCTCGGTCCACCTCCGCGCCCAGCAGCGCCGGCGCCATCAGCGTGTTGCCGGCGCCAGGCGTCAGCGCGACGGTCGTCCCGTGCGCCACCACCTCCGTCGCCGGTATCGTGGAGATGTCGAACAGATCGTGGAAGTGACAGTGCAGGTCGATCAACCCGGGCAGGACCAGTAACCCCTCGGCATCGATGATCCGGTCACCGCGCTCCGGGTGAATCGCACCGGCGACCTCCAGGATTCTCCCATCCGCGACGGCGAGATCTCTGACGGCATCGATGGCATGCGCCGGATCCACGACCCGCCCGCCGCGGATGAGCAAGCGGGTGTCCGGTCGCAGCGCATCTGGAAATGTGACGGGCTGCGGTGCGCGCGCGTAGGTCATCTCCGCCCCCAACGACCGGATCGCAGCAACTGCCGCACG
Source organism: Candidatus Segetimicrobium genomatis (assembly GCA_005882295.1). GTDB lineage: Bacteria > Sysuimicrobiota > Sysuimicrobiia > Sysuimicrobiales > Kaftiobacteriaceae > Telluricultor. The sequence goes on from VBAI01000017.1 coordinate 26,139, forward strand.
GCTCGATCCGATGGCAGGAACCCGCGCGGCCCCACGGCGGTCGTGGAGAGTGCCGCGGCCGCATTCGCATAGGAGACGGTTGCGTTCAGGGGCCATTCCCGGCACAGCCCGAGGATGAGGGCAGCGCTGAAGCAGTCTCCCGCACCGGTGGTGTCCACGGCGTGCACCCGGAACCCAGGATGGACCACGACCGCATCGGGTCCGGCCAGCACAGCACCATCGCGGCCCAACGTGACCGCGACGTAGCGCGGCCCGTACGCTCGCAGCCGGCGGGCGTGGTGCTCGGCCTGCCGGGGCGACACCCTGCCGCGCACACCGAGGAACATTGCCAGCCCATCGCGGTTGAGCACCAGGACATCAGTGCGCCGCAGGAGCGATCGAGCCCGCGCCAGCGTCAGATTGGCCGTCGGCTCGACCTCCACGGCCACGCGGCAGCCCGCCTTGCCGGCGATCGTTGTGAGCCGTTGGGCGAGTTCCAGATCGTGCGGCGACAGGTAGAGAAACCTGGCCCGGGTGAACCGCTTCCGCAGTCGCACCGCCGCCGGCAGCCGCTCCCGGATGGACGGAACGACGACGATCCCGCGTTCCGCCGACGGCCCGAGGAAAATCACCGTGAAGTTGGAGTGATGCCCGCGGTCCACTCTGGCCCACCGGGTATCCACCCGGAAGCGCCGGAAATCCCTCAGGATCATGGCGCCTTCCGGGTCGCCCCCCACCGTGCCCATCCAGGCCGCCCCGCCGCCGAGCCGGCTGAGCGCGCAGGCGAAGTTCGCCATCGTGCCGCCGGGCAGCCGGCCCACCAGGGTGCCGATGACCTTCTCGTCAAACGCGGGCAGGTTCCGGACGCGGATCACATGGTCAATCGACGCCGCGGACACCGCGATCGCATCAAGCGCGCGCCGGTCACGCACGGCCATCGGACGCACTCCAGGAGTGGACCTGCGCGGTCAAGAACATCCGAACGATGCCTGCTGGCTCCGCCCCATTCCTATCATTTTTCGCCATCATGTACATGAACATCGCCGCGATTACCTTCATGGCGCTGGCGCTGCTGGCCCGCGGTTTGTCTCCGGCGCAGACCGGTGTGGTTCTCGGTGTGCTGCCGGTCGTGCAGGTGATCACGCAACCGGTGTGGGGCGTGCTGGCAGATACGAGCGGGCAGACCAAACGCCTGCTCACCCTGGCCTGTGCCGGACTCGTCGCTGCTTCGGTGGGCCTGTGGGCCGCGCGGGCATTTGTGCCGCTCCTGCTGGCGATGGTCGCCGTGGCGGTGATGCGGGCGGGCATCCTGCCGCTGGTGACGGCGATGGCGCTGGCGCACCTCGGCCGGAACGACCGCGGCTTCGGGCGCATCCGGTTGTGGGGCTCGATTGGGTTCTCCGTGGCGGTATTTGTGATCGGTGCGCAGGTGGCGCAGCCCAATCCCGAGCTGATCCTGCCGCTGCACGCCGTCTTTGCGCTGGCGGCGACCGCGGTCGCCGCGTGGCTTCCGCAAGGCGCCCGTCCGGTCGCGCCGGCCGGGGTGCAGTTCCGCCACTTCACCGCATCTCCAGGACTGGGGACGCTGGTAGCGGCCGCGGCGCTCACCGGCATGGGCATGGGCGTCAACAATACCTTTCTGGCGGTCTTCCTGCGCGATCTCGGCGGTCCGGGATGGACGCTGGGCGCCGCGTTTGCCATCGCGGCCATGGGTGAGGTCCCGTTGATGGCCAATATGCAGCGTCTGATCCATCGCTTCGGCGTGTCCCGTCTGGTCGGCGTCGGCCTGCTGGTGCTGCCGGTCCGGTGGGGTTTGTACGCGCTGCTGCATTCACCCTGGCCGATCCTCCCGCTGCAACTGCTGCACAGCGTCGCCATCGCCTGCCTCGAGGTCGCAGGTGTCCTGCTGGTGCGTGATCTGACGCGCCCGGAATGGAGCGCCACCGCCCAGGCCTTCTACGGGGCAGCGCTGATGGGCCTCGGACCAAGCGCCGGCACGGTCATGGCCGGCGCGATCTACGAGTGGCGCGGTCTGCATACCGTGTTCGGCGTGAGCGTCATTCCCGCCCTGGCTGCGTGGCTGCTCTTTGCCGGACTGCATCCACGGCGGAGCGCCCGGTGAACGGTGATGTTTGTCGCGGTCGGCACCATCATCATCGATGATATCGTCACCAGCGACGGGCGGACGCTTCCCGGAATCCTGGGCGGTGCGGCCACGCACGCCGCCGCCGGCATGCGGGTGTGGACCAACGACGTGGGCCTGATCGGCAGCGTGGGAGACAACTTCCCGGCGGCCTTGTGGACGGCGCTGCAGCAGATGGGCGTTGACCTGCGCAGCGTGCGCCGGTGTCCGCAGACGACTCCGCGCGCCTGGCAGATCTACGACGCGGGTGAACACCGCACCGAGATCTTCCAGTCTCCGCGGAGCGAGTTCCCAGCATTCGCGCCCGTTCCCGAGCAGATCGCGGCGCATCCCGACGCGCAGGGCTTTCACCTGATGACCGCGGAGCTGGAGACGGTTGGTGGTCTGTGCCAGGCCATGCGGAGTGTGCCCGGAGCGCTGATTCTCTGGGAGCCAGCGCCATGGCACCTGGTGACAGAGCAGCGCACCCGTGTGCTGGACCTGATCGGATCGGTGGATCTCGTGTCCCCCAATGCTGAGGAATGCACGGCAATGCTGGGACCGCAGCCGCCCGACCGCTGGATCGCGACCTTTCTCGATGCCGGGGCGAAGCTGGTCAGCATCCGCATGGGACGGGAAGGCTCCCTTGTCCGCTCGCGCGGGGATTCCGGGTCCCAGCACGTCCCTGCCATCTCCCTGGGGCCGCCCAAAGATGTCACCGGGGCAGGCAACGCCTACGGCGGCGGGCTGCTCGTCGGGTACCATCGGACGCACAGCGCGACTGAGGCAGGTCTGTACGGCGCCATCTCCGCCGCCATCACCCTCCAGCATTTGGGAGTTCCCTCCATCTCCGAGCACATCCAGGCCGAGGCCCGCCGGCTGCTTAAGACGCATCGCCCCTAGTCTGGCGCCCCGAGCGGAGCAGGTCTCAAACAGCCGTTCGGTCATCTCCTGCCATTTCAAAAGGGTCAGACCCCGATGAAATCTTTCAAAAGGGTCAGACCCCAATGAAAAGCGGTCACGAGTACTCCCGCAACACCGTCATGAAGAGGTTGAAGAAGCGGTCGGCGTCCACCGACACCGCCACCTCGGCATTGGGCTTCGCCCCAGGCCGTACGGCCGCGTCCCGCTTGGCCCCCGCGCGCAGAAACCTGTCGTCGCACAGCGTCTGGCCCAGCGTGTATTGTCCCGCCAGTTCCACCGCGACATGCATGTGCTCGAACACCAGCACCCCGGGATCGATCAGGGCCGCCACGGCCAGCGGGTCGTGCATGGCGCCGCCGGCGAATCCATACGCGCGTTCCACCGCTCCGGCGTAAAAATCCAGCATCTCCGCCGCGGCGCGCGCCACGCGCGTCCCCAGCACCCGCAGCTGCTGGCGGCGTGGGGGCGTGGCGATGACCTGCTCGGTGACGTTTAGTCCGACCATCTTAATCGGGATGCCGCTGGTGAAGACGGCGTGCGCGGCCTCTGGGTCGAAGTAAATGTTGAACTCCGCCGCTGCGGTCACGTTGCCGTGCGTGCGCGAGCCTCCCATCAGGCAGATCTCCGGGATACGGCCGGCGATGCGTGGTTCTTTCCGCAGGGCCAGCGCGATGTTGGTCAACGGGCCGGTGGGGACCAGCGTGACGCCGTCCGTGCGCATGACCGTAACGATGATGAAGTCGACGGCGTGCATGTTCACCGGCTTGGTGGCCGGCACCGGCAGGTCCGGGCCATCCAACCCCGTCTGGCCGTGAATCTCCGGGGCGTGGCGCGGAGCGCGCACCAGGGGATGCGCGGCTCCCTGTGCGACCGGAATGCGCGTGAGCCCGGCAAGTTCCACGACCTTCAGCGCGTTGGTAGTGACCTTGTCGATGCTCTGGTTCCCCGCGACGGTGGTGATGCCTAACACGTCGAGGCGCTTCGCCGCCAGCAGAATCGCCATGGCGTCGTCGTGGCCGGGATCGCAATCGAGGATCACCTTCTGTGTCACATCACACCTCGTGGTGTGTCCGGCAGATCGATGCCGAGGCGGTGGGCGGCGAGGAAGGCGGTTATCTCCTGGCGGGTCGGCATGGCTGTGCCGGTGCCGAGCTTGGACACCGCCACCGCGCCCGCGACCGCCGCGAGCGTCGCCGCCGACCGCAGGGGCAGCCCGTAGGCCAGGCCCGCGATGAACGCCGCGTCGAACGCGTCGCCGGCTCCCGTCGTGTCCCGCACCGGAACATGGAACGCAGGCTGCGCAAACGACTCGGACCGCGTGGCAATCAGCGCGTCCTGTACGCCGCGCTTGAGCGCCACGATCGACGGCCCCCGGGCGAGCAGGGCCTGCGTCAGGTGACCCGGCGCGCCGGGCCCGACGAGCCGCACCGCTTCCTCCTCGGTCAGCAGCAGCACCGTGGTCGCCGCCAGCACCCTGCCGACGCGCTCCTCAGGCACGCGATGCAGCAGGGGACCCGGGTCGAAGACCGTGGTCCGCCCGTGCGCGTGCGCCCGCGCGAGGGCTTCCTCGATCGGATCAGGATTCTGCACCAGCACCCATCCATCGCTCATGACCCACGTCGCGCGGTCCACGACCGGCTCCCACTCGCCAGGGAGGTGCTCGGGACCGCGCACGCCTATGCTGCCCACAAACACGTGCTGCCCTTCGCGATCCACGAGCACGGTCGAGACCGTCGTCCGCCCCTCCAGGCGCAGGACGTGCTCCACATCCACCGCTTCCTGACGGAGCGATGCCATGAGCTGATCGCCGAAGAGATCCCGGCCCACCCAGCCGAGCGCGATGGCATGCAGGCCCAGCCGCGCGGCGACCACCAGACAGTTCCCCAATCCGCCCGGTTCGATCGAGAGCCGTTCCACGACCTGATGGGCCTGTGGAGTGATCGGAAACGACTGGATGGGCACGATGAGATCGGCGACGATCCCGCCGACGGTGACAAATGCCGGAG
>VBAI01000018.1 GCA_005882295.1 Candidatus Segetimicrobium genomatis
TTCCCACCGCTCGTCTGGGGTCGAGGAAGTTTTCTCAGGATACGCAGCGAAGTAGTCGTTGAGATGGACGCCCAGACTCCGCCGTCGCCACGATTCTATCCGCCGGTGCTCTTATTGATGGCTGTCGTCCTGATGGTCGTGTTGCATTACGTCCTGCCGGTCGCCAGGTGGCTGGCCTGGCCGTGGAGGGCGTTGGGGGCCCTGCCGATTGCGATGGCGCTACTGGTGGGATTCTGGGGAGCGGTGCAGTTCAGGCGCCACGACACGACGATCATCCCGTTCGAGCAGTCGACCGCCCTGATTGCTGAGGGCCCGTACCGATACAGCCGGAATCCCCTCTACATTTCCATGACGCTCATCCTGGTTGGCCTCTGGATCCTGCTGGGGAGCCTGTCGCCCGTCGTGGTGGTGCCCCTCTTTGTCTGGTGGATCTCCAGCCGGTTCATCGCCAACGAAGAGCGTCACCTGGAAGCGCAGTTTGGCCGCACCTACCTCGAATATAAAACGAAGGTCAGGCGGTGGCTCTAGTAGTGCGTAGGGTTTGAAGAAGAGGGGGGTGGTCTGCGTGATTCGCGGAGTGCACGCCATGTTCTTTACGCCCGCTGCCGACCAGATGCGTGCGTTCATCCGGGACAAGCTGGGCTTTCCGTTCACGGACACCGGCGGGGGCTGGCTTGTCTTTGATGCTCCAGAAGCCGAGATCGGCTGCCACGAGTCTCAGACGACGTTTCATCGCCTCTCATTCTACTGCGACGACCTGGCCGGCACAGTGGCCGAACTGAAGCAGCGGGGCGTCGAATTCACCTCGCCCGTACAGCGAGAGGATTGGGGATCGGTGACGCGGTTTCGGGTCCCCGGCGGTGATGAGGTCGAACTCTACCAGCCCACGCACACCAAACATCGCGCTCACCCCGTGGCTCGCGCTCCAAAGCGGAAGCGCGCCGGGGCCGCGCGTTCAGGGAGACGGCGATGAAGATAGGCGTCCTCGGGACAGGCATGGTGGGACAGACCATTGGGACGAAACTGGTGCGCATGAGCCAGGATGTGATGATGGGGTCTCGGTCGAGCACGAATGAGAAGGCCGCGGCATGGGTGAAGGCCAATGGTCCCAAGGCGTCGGCGGGGACCTTCGCCGACGCGGCCAAGTTCGGCGAGATTCTCTTCAACTGCACTCATGGCGTGGCGTCGCTGGACGCCCTGAAACTCGCGGGCGCGGAGAACATGAAAGGGAAGATCCTCATCGATGTCGCCAACCCGCTGGACTTCTCTAAAGGCATGCCCCCGATACTGTCGGTATCCAACACGGACTCACTCGGGGAGCAGATTCAGCGGGCCTTTCCAGACGTCAAAGTCGTCAAATCCCTAAACACGATAAACTGCAAACTGATGGTGAACCCCTCGCTGGTCCGGGGGGATCACGACGTGTTTGTCAGCGGCAACGACCAGACGGCCAAATCGAGAGTGACCGAGATCTTGAAGCCAGAGGCGCCGAGCAGCTGCTTCCACTCTGGGTGCGTCTGGTCGGGGCGCTCGGCACCGCGAATTTCAATCTCAAGATCGTCAAGTAGAAATGAGAGCTGTCGCCGCCCTCTGGCGGATGCATCGCTGGACGTATCGCGCCAGCGGCGGGCGGCTGGGAGGCCGGCTCCTTGGGATGCCCGTCCTCCTGCTCACCACTAAGGGACGGCGAACCGGACGGCCGCATACCACCGCGCTGGTGTACTTTCCAGAAGGAAGGAACGTCGTGGTCATCGCCTCAAGCGGCGGTTCGCCGGCGCATCCGGCCTGGTGGTGGAACTTGCGCGCGCACCCGGAGGCGCGGATCCAGATCGGGCGGGGCGTGCGTCGCGTGCGGGCGCGGGAGGCCGAAGGCCCAGAGCGTGAGCGCCTGTGGGCCCGGGTCGTTCGGGCGTACCGGGGCTACGCCGCGTATCAGGCCCGCACGTCCCGGCGTATTCCCGTCGTCGTCCTCGAGCCGGTCGACTAGTGCCGTACCAACTTGATTCGCCACATCTTCTCTCCTAAGTACCTGGGGAATCGCCCGTAAGCCACATCTAACTATCAAGTTGGTACGGCACTAGAATCAGGTATCATGGAACGTGAGGATAGAAGAGGAGGGCGCACAGACAGATGCGTAAGGACGTCGCCACGCTGGCCGGTGGGTGCTTCTGGTGTCTGGAAGCCGTCTTCGACGACCTGGAAGGGGTCGAGGACGTCGTCTCGGGGTACGCGGGCGGCTCGGTGCCCAATCCGACGTATAAGCACGTGTGCACCGGAGAGACCGGACATGCGGAGGTCGTGCAGGTCACCTTCAATGCGGACGTGATCTCCTATCGGGACCTGCTCAGGGTGTTCTTCACGATTCACGACCCCACGACCTTGAACCGTCAGGGGGCGGATATGGGCACCCAGTACCGTTCGGCCATCTTCACTCACAACGAGACGCAGGAAAAGGTCGCGGAGGAAGTCATCGCCGAGCTGAACGACGCGGGGATTTGGGGCGACCCCATTGTCACGGAGGTTGTTCCCTTCGAAGCGTTCTACCCGGCGGAAGAGTACCATCAGGAATATTTCCGGCGCAACCCCAACCAGGGATACTGCCGGGTGGTCATCGCTCCCAAGGTCGCCAAGTTCCGCAAGCAGTACCTGGACCGGCTTAAGAAAGTCGGCTAGCCTCCTGATGCCGCGCCTGGAAACCCCGCGGCTCCTGCTCCGCCCGCTGCAGGCCTCCGACGTCGCCGTCCTCATCGCCCTCTGGGCCGATCCCAACGTGACGCGCTACATGGGCGGCCCACGGGAGACTGAAACAGTCCGCCGGATCCTGGAAGACGAGCTGCGAACCGGTTCCGCCGATGCATTCGGCTTCTACCCGGTCGTCGAGAAGACGTCAGGGCGCGTCATTGGCGACTGCGGCCTGACGAAAAAGGATGTCGACGGGCGAGACGAGGTGGAGCTGGTATACGTGTTTGCGGCAGACGCATGGGGCCAGGGGTACGCCACCGAGGCCGCCTGCGCGCTGCGCGACTATGCGCGCGGACCCCTCAAGGTGCCGCGCCTGATCGCCTTGATCGATCCCGAGAACACCGCCTCCGCCCGCGTGGCGGAAAAGGTCGGCATGCAATTCGAAAGGGCGGTCGTGCGTCCCGGCGGCATCCTCAGGCATGTGTACGCGATGCAGGTGAAGGCGTCTTAAGATGGCGCAGCCCGCCCCGTACGGTTCGTGGAAATCCCCGATCTCCGCCAACCTTGTGGCGACGTCCTCGGTGACGTTTGGCCAGATCGTGACCGACGGAGCGGAGATCTATTGGATCGAGCAGCGGCCTGCTGAAGGGGGACGGCACGTGGTGGTGCGCCGGGCGTCCGGCGGGGCGATCACCGACGTCACCCCGCCCCCATTTAGTGCCCGCACGCGCGTGCACGAGTACGGGGGCGGCGCCTTCACCGTGGCCGATGGCGTGGTGTACTTTGCGAATGACGAAGACCAGCAGCTCTACCGTCAGCGGCCGGGCAGCCCTCCGGAACGGCTGACCGCACAAAGCGGTCTCCGCTACGCTGATGCCGTTGTTGACCGCCGGCGCAGCCGGATCGTGTGCGTGCGGGAGGATCATACCGAGCCAGGACGGGAAGCGATCAATACCCTGGCGGCGGTGGACCTGCGCAGCGGTCAGGCGGGGACCGTGCTCGTCACCGGCAGTGACTTTTACGCCTCCCCGCGCCTCAGCCCAGACGGATCACGGCTGGCCTGGCTCAGCTGGAACCACCCGAACATGCCGTGGGACGGCACAGAGTTGTGGCTGGGCACCTTCCGAGGCGACGGCTCGATCGCGAGTCGTGAACGCGTGGCCGGCGGGCCGTCCGAGTCGATCTTTCAACCGGAGTGGTCCCCCGGCAGCGAACTCTATTTCGTATCGGATCGCAGCGGCTGGTGGAATCTCTACCGGCGAAAGGATAGGCGCATCGAGCCGCTGTGTGCGATGGCCGCCGAGTTCGGCAGCCCGCAGTGGGTCTTCGCCATGTCCACGTACGCGTTCGAGTCCCCGAATCAGATCATCTGTGCGCACAAAGTGCGGGGCCTCTGGCGGCTGGGTCGGCTGCGTTTGGGGACGGGACAGCTCGAGCTGATCGACCTTCCCTACACGCATATAGCCAGCAACGTGCAGGTCGCAAATGAGCAGGCGGTCTTCACCGCCGGCTCAGCGACGCAGCCGCCGTCGGTGGTGCTGGTCAACCTCCGCAACAAAGGGGTCACGGTCCTGAAGCCGTCGAGCGCTCTGGCGCTTGATCCGGCCTTTATCTCGCAGCCAGAGGCAGTCGAGTTTCCGACCGAAGACGGGGTGACGGCGCACGGATTCTTCTACGCGCCGCGCAACCCGGGCTACATCGCAGCAGGTAAAGATCGTCCCCCGCTGCTCGTGTTGTCCCACGGCGGGCCGACGGGTGCCACGTCCACGGCCCTGGACCCCGAGATCCAGTTCTGGACCAGCCGCGGGTTTGCCGTGCTCGACGTGAACTATGGGGGCAGCACCGGGTACGGGCGCGGCTACCGCGAGCGGCTCCGCGGACGATGGGGCATCGTCGACGTAGACGACTGCGTCAACGGCGCACGATACCTGGCCACCCGGGGCGTGGTGGACCTGGAGCGCACCGCGATCCGCGGCGGCAGCGCGGGCGGCTATACGACACTCTGTGCGCTCACGTTTCGTGACGCGTTTCGGGCGGGCGCCAGCTACTACGGGGTCAGCGACCTGGAAGGCCTGGCGAAAGAAACCCACAAATTTGAGTCGCGCTACCTCGATTCCCTGATCGGTCCCTACCCCGCACGGCGCGATCTCTACCTTGCCCGGTCCCCGATCCACCATAGCGACCGGCTCTCTTGCCCCGTCATCTTCCTTCAAGGCCTGGAGGACGCGGTGGTGCCGCCCAATCAGTCGGAGCGGATGTTTGAGACGCTGCGCGCGAAGCGGATCCCGACGGCATATCTGGCCTTTGAGGGAGAGCAGCACGGATTTCGCCACGCCGCCACCATCCGCCGAGCCCTGGAAGCCGAGCTGTACTTTTACTCGAAGGTCCTCGGATTCCAGCCGGCCGATCTGATCGAGCCTGTGCCGATCGAAAACCTGTAGCCGGCCGCATGTCCGGCGGGAACGCGCCATGGAGCGAGACCGTGTGGTTGCTTGCCAAGAACGTCCTGTTCACCATCCTCGTCCCTGGCGTGGCAGGCGTGTATCTCCCGCTGCGGATCGCGGGTGGACCGATCCCCCGCCCGGCATGGGGCCTGCGCCCGGTCGCCGGTATCATGCTCCTCGCCTTTGGGACTGTCGGTTACCTCTGGTGCCAGTGGGAGTTCGCCACCTTCGGCCGGGGAACACCCGCCCCCATTGACCCTCCAAAGCGACTGGTGATCCGGGGGCTGCATCGATATGTCCGGAACCCCATCTACCTGTCGGCGCTCACCGTAGTGGTAGGATGGGCCGCGTACTTATCGTCCCCGGCCCTGCTGCTGTACGCGGGTGCCTTGTGGATCGGATTTCATGCTTTCGTCGTGTCTGTCGAGGAGCCGGACCTGCGCCGGCGCTTCGGTGACGCTTATGCTCAGTACTGCCGGGACGTGCGGCGGTGGATGCCGGCCAAGCCCCGATCATGAGCTCGGAGGATGACGATGGAGCCCAAAGCGGTTCAAGAGTATTACCCCAATGAGTGGAACTACTGCTACGGGTGCGGCCAGCGCAACGACCGCGGGCTGCATCTGCGGACCTACCTCGACGGCGAGGAGACCGTCGCTACCTTCATCCCGCGGCCGTACGACATCGCCATCCCAGGGTACGTGTACGGCGGGCTCATCGCCTCACTGATCGACTGCCACGGCACCGGGACGGCCGCCGCGGCCGCCTATCGCGCCGCCGGACGCGACCTCGGGACGGATCCTCCGTTGCGCTTCGTCACGGCCTCTCTGCATGTCGACTACGTGAAACCGACACCGCTCGGCGTGCCCCTGCAGTTGCGCGGCCGCGCCAGAGAGGTGCGGGGCCGGAAGGTGGTGGTGGAGATCAACCTGCTCGCCTCGGGCGAGGTGTGCGCGCGCGGGGAGGTCGTGGCCGTGCAGATGCCTGAGTCCTTGACAACCCCTTGACCGGGTCTATAATGAAGGATGGTCTGTAAGACGCGGGAGGGAACACGGATCTTCGGTACGCTTAGCGGCTAACCGAATACGTTGTCCAGATGAGCACCGAGGGGATGGCTGCTCATCCCCTCTTTTCATGTCTTCCAGACCCCAACAATCACCGTCCGCATCCCCGGACTTGTTCCTTGACAACCGTACAGTGAGATTCCAGAGGCTCCCGAGGCGTCTGGAATCGTTCCCCATCGCCAGATGGGGCCCATCGTGTCTGGGTGTGCAGACGCGAGGGGGTAAGCAGGCTCTAAACAGCTACTCCTAAAGCGGGTCTCAAGCTACAGAGGGCGCACGGTGGATGCCTTGGCGCTAAGGGCCGATGAAGGACGCTGTCGGCGGCGAAAGGGCCGGGGAGGTGCCTAACAACCTTCGATCCGGTCGTGTCCGAATGGGGGAACCCCCCGCGGGTCATACCGCGGGACCCACCGCTGAATTCATAGGCGGTGTGGAGGGCACCCTGGGAACTGAAACATCTCAGTACCAGGTGGAAGAGAAATCAAACGAGATTCCCCTAGTAGTGGCGAGCGAACGGGGAAGAGCCCAAACCGCGCGGGCGTGATAGCCCGCGGGCGTTGTCCGCGCGGGGTTGTAGAACGTTACCGGGCCGGGCTGCGGACCGGCCGGGAAGTGAGCAATCCTCGGTGTAGCCGAACTGCCCTGGAACGGCAGGCGATACAGGGTGACAGCCCCGTAGGCAAAACAGCGAGGACTTCCTGGGTGGCGTTCTGAGTACTGCGGGACACGTGGAATCCCGTGGGAAACTGGGAGGACCACCTTCCAAGGCTAAATACCCTTGGCGACCGATAGTGCACGAGTACCGTGAGGGAAAGGTGAAAAGAACCCCGGGAGGGGAGTGAAATAGAACCTGAAACCGTGTGCCCACAACCAGTCGGAGGGCTATGCCGATCCGCAAGGATCGGAATGCCTGACGGCATGCCTATTGAAGAATGAGCCGGCGAGTTGTCGCGTGTGGCGAGCTGAAGGCCATCATGGCCGAAGGCGTAGGGAAACCGAGTCTGAATAGGGCGACCAGTCGCACGCGGCAGACCCGAAACCGGGTGATCTACCCCTGGCCAGGGTGAAGCGGAGTTAACCCTTCGTGGAGGCCCGAACCTATTGGTGTTGAAAAACCATGGGATGAGTTGGGGGTAGGGGTGATATGCCAATCGAACCCGGAGATAGCTGGTTCTCCCCGAAAGGCATTTAGGTGCCGCCTCGGTGCCGAGCCGTGTGGTGGTAGAGCTCTGGATGGGCTAGGGCGGGAGATCCCGTACCGAACCCAACCAAACTGCGAATGCCATGCGGTGCTCACCGGGAGTGAGTCCGTGGGGGATAAGCCTCATGGTCAAGAGGGAAACAGCCCAGACCGCCAGCTAAGGTCCCGGAATGGTGGCTAAGTGGGAAAGGAAGTGGCATCGCTCAGACAGCCAGGAGGTTGGCTTAGAAGCAGCCATCCTTCAAAGAGTGCGTAACAGCTCACTGGTCGAGTGGTGCTGCGCCGAAGATTCAGCGGGGCTCAAGCCATCTACCGACGCTGCGGATCCGGCGCGGGTATCGTCCCGCGCCGGGTGGTAGGGGAGCGTTCCGCGATAGGTGAAGGCAGACCGTAAGGACTGCCGGACGAAGCGGAAGTGCGTCTGCCGGCATGAGTAGCGAAAAGACAGGTGAGAATCCTGTCCGCCGTAAGGCCAAGGCTTCTTACGGAAGGCTCGTCCGCGTAAGGTTAGGCGGGACCTAAGGTGAGGCCGAAAGGCGTAGCCGATGGACAGCCGGTTGATATTCCGGCCCCGCTCTGCATCCGTTACGAGCCAAGAGGGGACGCAGGAGGGTAGGCCTACCGGGGGTTGGTTGTCCCGGGTTAAGCGGGTAGGCGGGAGGTCCAGGGAAATCCGGATCTCCATTCAACGCCGAGACGCGAATACGAGCCCGAGCGCAAGCAAAGGCGAAGTGGCTCAGCCCACACTGACAAGAAAAACCTCGTGGCCAGGGTGCAGGGCGCCCGTACCGCAAACCGACACAGGTGGCCCGGCACGAAAAGTGCCAAGGCGCGCGAGAGAACTCTCGTCAAGGAACTCGGCAAAATGACCCCGTAACCTCGGGAGAAGGGGTGCCTCCGTAGGGTGACTGCGTACAGCGGAAGCCCGAAGAGGTCGCAGATAATAGGCTCAGCCGACTGTTTAACAAAAACACAGGTCTCTGCTAAGCCGCAAGGCGACGTATAGGGGCTGACGCCTGCCCAGTGCCGGAAGGTTAAAGGGAGGGGTTAGCCGCAAGGCGAGGCTCCGAACTGAAGCCCCGGTGAACGGCGGCTGTAACTATAACAGTCCTAAGGTAGCGAAGTTCCTTGTCGGGTAAGTTCCGACCTGCACGAATGGCGTAACGAGCTGAGCGCTGTCTCGACGAGAGACTCGGCGAAGTTGTGCGACCCGTGAAGACACGGGTTACCCGCAGCTGGACGGAAAGACCCCATGAAGCTTTACTGTAGCTTGCCATTGGATTTGGTCTCACCATGCAGAGGATAGGTGGGAGGCTGAGAAGCCGGGGCTCTGGCCTCGGTGGAGCCAACCTTGGAATACCACCCTTGGCAAGATTAAGTCCTAACCGGGGACCTGACCGGTTCTCGGGACAGTGGCAGGTGGGCAGTTTGACTGGGGCGGTCGCCTCCCAAATGGTAACGGAGGCGCCCAAAGGTTCCCTCAGCACGGTTGGAAACCGTGCGGCGAGTGCAAGGGCATAAGGGAGCTTGACTGTGAGGCTCACAAGCCGATCAGGGCGGAAACGCGGGCCTAGTGATCCTACGGTGGCAAGTGGAAGCGCCGTGGCTTAACGGATAAAAGCTACTCTGGGGATAACAGGCTAATCTCCCCCAATAGTCCACATAGACGGGGAGGTTTGGCACCTCGATGTCGGCTCATCGCATCCTGGGGCTGCAGTAGGTCCCAAGGGTTGGGCTGTTCGCCCATTAAAGCGGTACGTGAGCTGGGTTCAGAACGTCGTGAGACAGTTCGGTCCCTATCCACTGCGGGCGTAGGTGGCTTGAGGGGATCTGCTCCTAGTACGAGAGGACCGGAGTGGACGGACCTCTGGTGTACCGGTTGTCCTGCCAAGGGCAAGTGCCGGGTACCTATGTCCGGACGGGATAAGCGCTGAAAGCATCTAAGCGCGAAACCCACCCCAAGATGAGGCCACCCACCGGGTTAACCGGGTAAGCCCCCAGGTAGACTACCTGGTTGATAGGCCGGGGGTGTAAGCGCCGCAAGGCGTTGAGCTGACCGGTACTAATCGGGCGAGGGCTTGATCACTGCTTTAGGGGTAGCTGTATAGAGCCTGCGGGTAAAAGTGTGATGTCGAAGGATCCAAGGTCAAGGTCGACGGCCGAGGCCCTAGGGGTTTGTGCCGAAGCCAACCTTGACCTTCGACATCATAAGAATTCCTGGTGGCGATGCCGGAGGGGCCACACCCGTTCCCATTCCGAACACGGTAGTTAAGCCCTCCAGGGCCGATGGTACTGCACTGGTAACGGTGTGGGAGAGTAGGTCGCTGCCGGGAGTAAATCGAAAGAGGAGAGGTGGATTTTTCACTTCTCCTCTTTCCTTTTTAGAGGGCTCTCTTTTCAAAGGGGTCAGACCCCTTTGAAAAGAGGGTAGCACCCGATCCCCTGACAGGAGGAATGATGAGCGTGGAGAGCCGGGATGTGATCCGCTTTGGGTTGACCGCCTCGTTCACCCGCGTGCTCCGGTGCGTGGAGGATGTCTCCGAAGCTGAGGCCGGGCAGCTGCCCAACAACTTGAGCCCGATGATTTGGCAGCTTGGCCACCTGGCGCTGTCGGACGGCGGGTTCTTCCGGCTGGCCGGCGGGACGTCGCCTGCGCCCGATTCGTTTAAAGGATTCTTCAGGACGGGCAGCGGCGGCGCAGCAGACTACCCCCCGCTGAGCGACGTGAGGCCCGTTTTCGAGGCGGCCCAGCAGGAACTGGAACGCTTGGCCCAGTCTGCCGACCTCGCTCAGCAGGTGGAATCTCGCAACTTCGCCACCATTGGAGAGATGCTGGTCTTCGCCACGTATCACCGCGGCTACCACATCGGAAAGATGACGACCCTGCGAGCGTTGCTGGGGAAGGTGCGCCTGTTCGGTTAGCTGGCTACCCGGCTGTAGGGTTTAGGGGGCGCTGGACCACGACCTGGAGCCAGTTGCGCGGGACGTTGGCGAGCTTTAGTTCCTCGAACGCCTCTTCCACGCCCCGCCGCAGCGCCTCCGCCCCGATTTCCAGCGGGACGCCCGGCAGGGCTCCTTCAATAAATAGCGAGAACGATCCGATGTCCTGCAGACTCTCTGCGCTGAGGGGCTTCTCGTGCATGACGATCACCGGATCGGCAAATCCCACCGACCGGAGAGCGTCTCGATATTGCTCCACCGTCAGCCATTGCATCGCGGTGGCTTTGGCGCCCCGCGTGACCGAGTGGCCCTGCGTGACCAGCCACCGCATCGCGCGCAGCACCCAGAGTTTGTAGAACCGCTGGGTCCCCTCCGGATAGGCGCCGTGGAAGAAGGTGGTGTTAAAGGCCAGGACGCCGCCGGGGCGGAGGGACCGGAAGATCTGGTCGAAAACGGTCGCCTTGTCCGCAATCAGATGCACGGCATTGGCAAACACGACGCGGTCCACCTGGGGGACGAGCGTGGCCAGGCGCTCGGCCGTGCCCTGCACGAAATGGACGATACGCGACCGGATGCGCTGGCGGGCCAGTTCGAGGGCAGAAAGCGACGGATCCACCGCATAGACGCACGCCCCCGGGAGCGTCTCGTCCAACTCGCCCAGAATGAGTTCCGTGACGGCCCCGGGCCCGCAGGCGAGATCAACCACGGCGGAATCCGCGTGGATCTGGGAGTGCGAGACCAGCCAGGCGTTGACCTGCTTGAAGAATGGGTGGCCGGCAAACCGGGCGAACGAGAATCGCTCGTCTCCAGTGATTGGCGACCCCTCCATCACGTCCCCCCGATCCAACTGTCGCCACAAGACGAAGTAGGGCTTGTTTTCTGCCTGCGCAGCCCGTCTCCCTGCTGCCAATGACTCAGTTGAGCTATTGCCCGCGGGCCCTCAGTCCGCTACGGTGGTGCCGCCAGTTCACGCGAAAGGAGCGGGTCACAATGCCACAGGCACAGGACGCGACAGAGGAACGCGCCGCTAAACTCGACAGCCGCGCCAGTGGTCGGGGGATCAATCAGATCATACTGGTCGGTCGCCTGGCTCGAGATCCTGAGATGCGGACGACGGGTGAGGGGGTTCCCCGGACCTGGTTTGTCCTGGCCGTCCCCCGCGGATCTGCCGGCGCCGACGGGGATCGAGAAGCTGACTTCATCAATGTGGTCGCCTGGCGACAGCTGGCGTCGACCGTTGCCGAGCACCTGACCAAAGGGCGGCTGGTTGGGGTAACGGGCCGGCTGCGAATCAGCAATTTCGAAGGACAAGACGGCGCTCGCCGGACCACGACCGAGGTGGTGGCCGACCAGGTGGTGTTCCTCGACGCGCCGCGGAAGCCGAAAGGCCAGAGCGAAGGCTGAGGCCGAGCCAGGTTATTCAGCGGCAGACGGCTGCTCCGTGGTGGCTGGCGCCCATCCGACTTTCCAGAGATAGCCGTCTGGATCCGTGAAGTAGCCGAAATATCCGCCCCACGCTGCATCTTGCGCTGGCTTGGCAATCGTGCCGCCGGCGCGCTTGGCTTCGGCCAACACGGCATCGACGCGGTCTTTGGAGCGGACGTCGTAGGAGAAGGTGATGCCGCGAAAGCCGCTGCCGTCCGGAGCTAGGCCGGCGTCGCCGGCAACCACATCCCAGGGACGGAGCCCCAGCGTGGACGAGCCATTGTTCAGGCTGAAGGAAACCCACTGGCCCTGGTAGTCCTGCTGGATCGGCCAACCAAGACCCTTGTTGTAAAATTGCTTCGCCCGGTTCACGTCTTTGACCCCGAGCGTGATGCCGCTGACGTGTGGTTTCATCGTTCCAGTCCCTCCTTGTCACACCGGCTGGATTTCGCTTATCACTACTATGACGGAACGAGAACAAAGAATGTGACCGTGGACGGCGGCGGGAACCTCCTGCGTCCCGCCGAAAACGACTGCGATGGGCACGACGGGGCGTTCTGGTGTCTTGCTGCTGCACGGATTCTCAGGCTCTCCACTGGAGATGACTCCGCTGGCCGATGCACTGGCCAGGGCGGGCTGGGAGACTTCAATCGCGCGGCTGGCCGGGCACGGAACGTCCCCTGATGATCTCGCCCGCGTGACCTGGCAGGAGTGGGTGGCCTCGGCGCGTGAGGCGTATCAAGACCTCCGGCGACGATGCCGCCGGGTTGCTCTCGTCGGGTTATCGATGGGAGGCGCCCTGGCCCTCTACCTCGCTGCCGCAGATCCCCCGGCCGCCGTCGTGACAATCTCGGCACCAGTCCGGATCCGGCCGCTGCTGGCGTCGGCGACCCGGGTGGCGTCGAAGGTGATGCCAGTGGTCCCGGTGCTGGTTCGCCTGGTGCCCCGGGACGCAGATGTCCGCCCGTACTGGTCTCCGTACTCGCGAATCCCACTCGTGGCCGCGGGTCAGCTGGAGCTGCTCCTGGCGGAGACCCGGCGGGTACTCCCAGAGGTGCGGGTGCCGCTGCTGGTGGTGCAGGGACGCCGCGATTGGATCATCCCCCGCGATAGCGCAGATGAAATCCTACGCCTGGCTGCTGGAGTGCCTGCCACCATGCTGTGGTTGCAGCGCTCCGGTCATGTGGCCACGCTGGACCGGGACCGGGCGGTGCTAGCCGATGCGGTGACAGAATTCCTACGGGT
>VBAI01000261.1 GCA_005882295.1 Candidatus Segetimicrobium genomatis
CCCCCCATGGCAGTCAGCGTAAGCACGCACAGAACCGTACCCGCCAGCACAAACTTCGGTAGGGCCGTTTTCATGTTCCCCTCCGCTCCTTACTTGGTTACGGCGTGCCGCTGCCGTTGTAGTGGATCGGTGCCGTGGCGTCCGCCAGCTCCGAGTTGCCTCCCTCGACGCGGAGGAGAGGCGGCCTTTCGGTCGAGCCGAAGAAGTAGGTCGAGAGACCCGTGAGTCCGTAGAGCCCGTTGCCGGAGCTGATCCCCAGATCACTCAGGCGTACCGAGATGGTCAGCGTGCATGGCTCCGGCGGGAGACTCGAGAAGCAGGTCCCGCCCGGCGTCGCCGGCGTCCCCATATCCGTCGGACGAAACTCGAGTGAGGTGATATTCAGGTTGAGGTTGTCGACCACCCCTGCCTCGACGCGTGGAGACCCATCGAGCGGGTTGTCGCGATAAGCAACGTAGAAGGTGTTGCCGCCGTCCGTCCCGCCCTCGGAACTCGCTGCCCAGAACTCGGCGCCCCACAGGCCGCCCGTCGCACCGGTCGTCGCGCAGAGAATGGCCTTCGTGGCGGAGGGCGCGGAGTTCAGCGTGAGAGTAACTGTGAGCAGGTCGTTCGTCCGGCTCGAACTCGCGCCAAGGAGGTCCATCCCCGGGCAGGAGCCCTTGGGGAGGCCGTCGCCGTCGAAGACGTCCCCCGCGCGGTCGGAAACCGAGTGGTCGCGAATCGGCCAGCTCGACATCAGGGTGATGTTCTGATCCTTGAAGATACTATTTCCGGAGAGCTGCCGCGTGAGCTTGTCGCGCGTGTCGGTGTTTCGCCTCTGATGGTCGTCCGAGTACACGATGTGCGCGGCACCGAGGTGGTCGACATCGACGGTGAAGAAGTCGAGCAGGTCGCGGTCGCCGCTGCAGCTGAGCCCGCCGGTGCAGATGCCACCAAGGTGGTTCGGTTCGGCGCTCACCTGGACGCCACTGAAGTTCGCCCCGGTATTAAGCGCGTTCATCGATTGGCCGAAGTAGACGTTCCAGACCTGTCCCACATTGACGTTCGAGTTCGCGCCGCTGTTCGACTTGTAGTAGACAAGGTCGACCCGACCCGCGTCGCCGGCGACCATCCACGAGAAGATCGCTGAGTCATTCGCCGAACCGGTCAGGTCGATCGGAGACGCCCAATGAACGCCGCCGTCGGTCGAGAAGGTGTAGTAAATGTCCTGTTCGCCTTCACCGCTCGATGTCACGTTCCGGGCTTGCGACCAGTTGTAGTAGAGGTTGCCGGCTCGATCGATCGCCATCTGGACGAAGATCTGCGCCGGGTCGACCGTTTTGGGAAGGTCGGCGAGCTTCAGCCGCGTCCAGTCGGTGCCACCGTTGACGGACTTGGCGATGTAAAGCTGCCAGGGGCAGGGGCAATCTTGCCCCAGGCCGCCCGCGCTGATGCGCCGCACGAACGGAATGTAGACGGGGTGCGTCGAATTTCCCGAGCGCACGGTTTTGTCCGAAGTAACCGGTCCGGCGACCCAGAGGTAAGGATCAGACGGATCCGGGCACGGCGTCGCCATGTTGTCGGGCGCAGGTACGAGCACGCCCGCACCGACCGTGAACGTCAATGGGTTGCAGGGCGAGTGGGCGACGAACGAGCCGGGGACGACGCCAGCCTCGTTCCCCGGTGCCCGCGACGCGATCAGCGTCGGCAGGGCAGGGTCGAAGAGGTTGATGGCGCTGATGTAGACCCAGCCGTCCTGCGCCGTCAGCCCCGGATACAGCTCGTCTGCTTCGACCCACTGCCGATCGTCGAGAAGGCTCGAGCCGCAGCCGAACTGGTCGCTCGTCCAGTTCTCACCGAGGTCGACCGACGTGTTCATCGTGATGCAGCTGAGCGCAAGGTCGACGAAATAGACCCTGTGCGAGACCGCGCCGACTACTTGGTGGCTGTCACCTCCGCCGCCGCCTTGCGTGGTCCCAAAGGCGGTGGTCGGAATGTGGTGGGGAACACGAAACGTCTGGCCGAGGTCGTCCGACTTGAAGAAGTTGCTGTAGTGAGGGAAGAGGAATCCCTGCGGCGCCGAAACATACACGATGTCGCGTGGTGGACACGGGCTCGTCGCGGTGTTCGGGCAGCCGAACTGGCCTGGTGCGAACGGGTACCGGTCAACTACCACCGTCGGTTCGCCGCCGATCCGCTTGTAGTCAACGAATGCAGCGGGCGAGAAGATGTTCGTCGACGACGTCGAGGTCGCATTCCCGCCGCTGCCGCTGCCGCTCGACTGGTCCAGCAGAATTGCGGTGTCAGGTAAGAGTTCGATGATGTCTGTCTGGCTCTGCGCAAATGGAAGCGGGAACCCTAGCGTCATCGACACGATGAAGATCACGAGCAGGATCACAAACCGGGGATAACGCGTCATTTCATCACCCTCCCTGTCGCAGATCCTCGACTGGCTTCACCTTCGCGCGCAAAAAAAGGGGTGGGCCGAAGCCCACCCGATTGAGCACGCCAGATTGTCCGGACCATCACAACAAGCGTGCTACGCGTCCTCATCTGACCATATTTGATTCTTCCCCGAAATCAGGGTAACTATGTAACATTTTGACGGAATATCCCTGACAAACGTTTGTTCGATAAACTACTGCCGGAGGCCCTACTGCGGGGGATGC
>VBAI01000262.1 GCA_005882295.1 Candidatus Segetimicrobium genomatis
GAGGTTGGACCGGAACCGATGTACAACAGCGTGATCGTGCATCGGCTCGTCAACAAAGTGATGGAGCGGGGCAAGAAGAGTCTGGCCGAACACGTCGTCTACACGGCCTTTGACCAGATCAAGGAACGCTCCGGCCAGGACCCGGTGAAGGTGCTGGATAAGGCGCTGCACAACGTCATGCCGGTCCTCGAGGTCCGGCCCCGCCGCGTCGGCGGGGCAACGTATCAGGTGCCGATCGAGGTCCGGCCCGAGCGGCGCCTCTCCTTAGGGCTGCGCTGGCTGGTCGAATATGCGCGGGCGCGTAAGGACAAGCGGACGATGATGGACAAACTCATCGCCGAGATTCTGGATGCATCCGCCGGGCAGGGCGGCGCCGTGAAGAAGCGCGAGGACACGCACCGCATGGCCGAAGCGAATAAGGCATTTGCGCATTATCGATGGTAGCCAAAGGCGGGACTTGGGACTAGGGACTGGTGTCAGGATGTGCCCAGTCCCCGGTCCCGAGTCCCCAGTCCCGTAGTTAGGAGTGGTTATGAGCGTGTCGCTCGACAAAATTCGGAACATCGGCATCGTCGCCCACATCGATGCGGGCAAGACGACGACGACCGAGCGCATCTTGTTCTACACGGGACGGGTGCACCGGATCGGCGAAGTGGACGAGGGCTCGGCGACGATGGACTGGATGGTGCAGGAGCGCGAGCGGGGGATCACCATCACCTCCGCCGCCACCACCTGCGTATGGCGCGACCATCGCATCAACATCATCGACACGCCCGGTCACGTCGATTTTACCGTCGAGGTGGAGCGGTCGCTGCGCGTGTTGGATGGCGCAGTCGTGGTGCTGAGCGGGGTCGAGGGCGTGCAGCCGCAGTCGGAAACCGTCTGGCGGCAGGCGGACCGCTACCGCGTCCCCCGCATTCTCTACGTCAACAAGATGGACCGCACCGGGGCGGACTTCCTCCGCACCGTCCGCATGGTCAGCGAACGCCTGGGGGCCAACGCGGTGCCCATTCAACTCTCGGTTGGGGCCGAGGATAACTTTCAGGGCGTCGTGGACCTGATCCGCATGAAGTCCGTCCTGTACCTGGATGACCTGGGGACCCGGTCCGATGAGACCGAGATCCCCGAGGCGATGCGCGAGCAGGCGGAACAGTGGCGGGAGAAACTGGTCGAGGCCGCGGCGGAGATGGACGACGATCTCACCGCGAAGTACCTCGAGGGCCACACCCTCTCCGAAGCGGACATCAGGCGTGGGCTCCGCCTGGGGACGCTGTCTTACAAACTCGTCCCGGTGCTGGCCGGATCGTCATTCCGCAACAAAGGTGTACAGCCGCTGCTTGATGCCGTGGTCGACTACCTGCCGTCCCCGGTGGATATGCCGGCTGTGGAGGGGCGCGATCCGTCCCGGCAGGGCAGCACGACCAAACGCCGTCCTGATCCGACGGAACCCTTCGCCGCGCTGGCGTTTAAGATTGTCACGGATCCCTACGTTGGCAAACTGACGTACTTCCGCGTGTACTCCGGGATTCTCACCGCCGGATCGTATGTCTACAATGCGAACAACGGGAAGAAGGAGCGGGTCAGCCGTATCTTGCAGATGCATGCCAACCACCGGGAGGACATCCCGGAGGCTACCGCCGGCAATGTGGTGGCCGCCGTCGGGCTGCGCGACACGACGACCGGCGACACGCTGTGCGACCAAGACCATCCAATCATTCTGGAATCGATGCACTTCCCCGAACCTGTCATCGCTGTGGCCGTGGAACCGAAGACGAAGGCCGACGAAGAGAAGCTCAGCTCCGCGCTCGCCAAGCTGGCCGAGGAAGACCCCACCTTCAAGGTCCGGTTCGATCAGGAGACCGGTCAGACCCTGATCGCCGGGATGGGCGAACTGCACCTGGAGATCATTGTCGACCGGATGCTGCGTGAGTTCGGCGTGCAGGCCAACGTGGGGCGGCCGCAGGTGGCATATAAGGAAACGATTCGCCAGCCTGCCCAGGCCGAGGGCCGATACATCCGGCAGACCGGCGGCCGGGGTCAATACGGCCACGTCGAGATCGTGCTGGAGCCCCTGCCCCGGGGAACCGGACTCGAGTTCGTCGATGAGATCCGGGGCGGCGACATCCCGCGCGAGTTCATCCGCCCGGTTGAGGCCGGCATCCGCGAGGCCGCCGAGAGCGGTGTCCTGGCCGGATACCCGGTGGTGGACTTCCGTGCCCGCCTGACCGACGGATCGTACCATGAGGTGGACAGTTCGGAGATGGCGTTCAAAATTGCCGGCTCCATGGCGTTCAAAGACGCCATGGCGCGGGCCAAGCCGGTGCTGCTGGAACCGGTGATGAAGGTCGAGGTCCTGACCCCCGAGCAGTACATGGGCGATGTGATCGGCGACCTCAATGCCCGGCGCGGCCGGATTGAGGGGATTGAGCAGCAGGGCAAGATCCGGATCATACGGGCGCTGGTGCCGCTGGGCGAAATGTTTGGCTACGCGACCGCGCTGCGGTCGGCCACCCAGGGCCGGGCGACGTACACCATGGAACCGTCGCACTATGAAGAGGTACCGGCCAGCATTTCAGAGGAGGTCCGGGCCAAGTCGAGTGTGGGAGCGCGAGCCTAAACGAAACTACGGGACTAGGGATTCGGGACTAGGGACTGGTAAAGTACGGGTTTCTAGTCCCCAGTCCCGCAGTCGGCAGAGAACTCATAGATCGTTCTTCAGGAGGGTGGGTATGAGCAGGCCAAAGTTTGAGCGGACGAAGCCGCACTGCAACGTGGGGACGATCGGGCACGTGGACCACGGGAAGACGACGCTGACGGCGGCGATCACGCACACGCTGGCGGGGATCGGCGTGACGAAGCCGTACGGGTTCTGGGAGATCGACAA
>VBAI01000263.1 GCA_005882295.1 Candidatus Segetimicrobium genomatis
GGCGGCGCAAAGAAGTGCGTCACTTCCAGTCCCGGCTCCGTCCCCGGCGGCAGTTTCGCCCCCTTATACGCGGCACGAGCCACGTCTTTGAACTCCACGGCGCGCTGCGGGCTGCCGCGCACCTGAAAGCGCGCACCGTCGACGTCCACGTCGCCAGGCGCTGCCTCCAACAGGTGCGCCGCGATCCGGACCGCCTTTTCGCGGACGCGGTCTGAGGCGATGAAGACGGCCGACCCGCCGATCGCGGTGTTGCGGCTCCCAAAGGTGCCTACCCCGTAAGGGACGGCGCGGGTGTCACCGTGGACGACCACCACGTCGTCGACTGGCACACCAAGCCGATCGGTGACGATCTGCGCGAACGTCGTCTCCTCACCCTGCCCGTGTGGTGAAGACCCGGTGAGCACGGTAACCTTCCCGGTGGGCTCGACACGCACCGTGGCGCTCTCCCACAATCCACCGGGCAGCGCCGCCGCGGCTCCCAGCCCGGTGATCTCTACGTAACTGGAGAGCCCGATCCCGAGATATCGTCCCTGGCCCCGCAGACGGCGCTGCTCCTCGCGCAGCGCCTTGTACTCCACCATTTGCAGCGCTTTGTCCAGCGCCTGCTCGTAGTTCCCGCTATCGTAGGTGGCGCCGGTCGGGGTCTTGAACGGGAACGCCTCGGGCGGGATGAAGTTGCGGCGCCTGACTTCAGCAGGATCCATGGCGAGTGCCCTCGCCACGGCGTCCACGGCGCGCTCGATGAGGAACGTCGCCTCCGGTCTTCCCGCACCCCGGTAGGCCCCGGTGGGCGTACAGTTGGTGAAGACGCCGATGACCTCGGCAAACACGTGGGGGATCCGGTACGACCCGCAGCTCATCAATCCGGTGTTGGTCGGCACGGCGGCGCTGAGCAACTGCGAATAAGCACCGATATCGGCCAGCACCCGCACCCGCAGGCCGGTGATGGTCCCGTCGCGGGTCGCGGCCGCGTCTACGTAGACGACCTGGGCCCGCCCGTGCGTCGTGGCCATGAAGTTCTCGCGGCGCGTTTCCACCCACTTCACAGGCCGGCCTAGGGCGATCGAGAGGGCGGAGATGAGCGCTTCTTCGCCGTAGACGTCCAGTTTGCTGCCGAAGCCCCCGCCGACCTCCGGCGTGATGACGCGCACCTGATGTTCGGGCAGGCGCACGGTTTCGGCCACCGTCGTCTTGACGACGTGCGGGATCTGGGTGGACGTCCACAGCGTCAGTTCGCCGCCCTTGTAGTGCGCGACCACGCCTCGTGTTTCCATCGCCGTCGGCACCAGGCGCTGTTGGATCAAACGCAGGGATACGGTCTTCTCGGCGGACGCGAACACCTCGTCCACTGGACTTCCGAAGGTCACGCGGAAACAGGCGTTGGTCCCTAGATCCGGATGGATCACGGGAGCGTCCGCCCGCATGGCCGCCTCCAGGTCGATCACCGCCGCAAGCGGCTCGTATGTCACCTCGACGAGATCGGCCGCGTCCCGGGCGGCAGCCAGGTCGGTGGCAACGACCACGGCGACCGGGTCACCGACGTGGCGCACCACGCCGTCGATCACCAGCGGGTAGCGTTTGGGCACCTTCATGTCTCTGATCCGCGGACCGATCGGCAGCGGCCCGCAGCGCGTGGCGACGTCTTCCCCGGTCCAGACTACAGCAACACCGGGCGCCCGGCGCGCCGCCTCCGTGTCAATGGCCGTCACCTTCGCATGGGCATGCGGGCTGCGGACGAAGATCACGTGCAGCAGGCCGGGCAGCATAATGTCGTCGACGTACGTTGCGGTGCCGGTGATGAGCCGGGGATCCTCACGACGCTTTATGCGGGCGCCGAGCGCACGGGAAATCGCCATCGTTCACCTCGCAGAAACGAAAACTGCGGGACTCGGGACTAGGGACTGGTAACTACATCTTATCTTGTCTAGTCCCCAGTCCCTAATCCCCAGTCCCGCTCTTTTAGGAAGTCACTTCGTTAGTTCGCGCTCCAGCGCCTTAAAGAAGTCTTGGGCCATCTGCTTGGCCACTCCGCCGATAAGCCGGTGCCCGACGCTGGCGATCAACCCGGTAATCTGGGCATCGCCGGTGTAGTCGATGACCGTCCGGCCGTCTTGCTCTTCCAGATGGAGCTCGCCGCTGGCCTTGACCGTTCCGGCTTTGCCGCCGCCTTCGACGATCAGGCGCATACGCTGCGGGGGAACTCTGTCCGCGATGCTCACCTGGCCCGTATACGTGCCCTTGACCGGGCCGATACCGATCTCGATGATCGCTTTAAACACATCATTCCCCTGCGGCTGCAACTCTTTCACCCCAGGAGTGGCGCGGGCCAGCACCGCGGGGTCGTTGAGCAACTCCCACACCCGCTGCCGCGGGGCGGGGAGTGTGTAGGTTCCTTCGACTTTCATGCCACCCTCCAGTTACTCGTGCTGTAGTACCTGCAAGAACGCCTCATAGTAGGCCAGCGCGTCAGGGTTCACGAGCGCGTCTCGATTCACTACCGGCCTGCCGTTGATGATATTCGCCACGGCGCTTTCCACCTTCTTCATGTTGTACGTGTACGGAACATCCGGCACCGCCAGGATGACCGCCGGCACGTGCCGGGGCGACGCCTGCGTGCGGAGGCGCGCGCGGATGGCATCGCGCAGCTGCGGCGTGAGCAGACTGCCCTCCGCCAGCTTCACAAATAGCACGATCCGCTGATCTCCACGCCACGACTGGCCGACAACCACGCTGTCGGCGACTTCGGGGAACTGCTCGAGGATCCGGTAGATCTCGGCCGTCCCGATGCGCACCCCGCCGGGCTTCAACACGGCGTCCGAGCGGCCGAGAAATGTAATGCCGCCGGTCTCGCCATGGATGCGGATATAATCGCCATGCCGCCACACGTGTTTGCCGGGATAGGAGGTGAAGTAGGCCTCGCGGTATTTGCGACCGTCCGGGTCGTTCCAGAAGTACAGGGGCATGGAGGGCGTCGGCGCCTCACAGACCAGCTCGCCCTGCTGGTCCAGCACCGGGTTGCCCTGTTCGTCGTAGGCGTTCACCTTCATCGCCAGCGCCGGGCCCTGCAGCTCGCCCGCGTACACCGGGCTGATCGGGTTGCCACAGGCGAAACACCCGTTGATGTCGGTTCCTCCGGAAATGGAGTTGAAGTGCACGTCCTGCTTGATCTCGCGATAGACGTACTCGAATCCTTCCGCCGACAGTGGGGATCCCGTTTGAGAGATCTCCCGCAGCGATAACAGATCGTGGTCCCGATTCGGCCGCACGCCAGCGGCGCGCAGGGCGTTGAGATACGTGGCGCTGGTCCCAAAGATTGTCACGCGCTCGTCTGCCACCAGTTTCCACATGGCTCCGAGATCCGGATACGCGGGGTTGCCATCAAAGAGCAATACGGAGGCGCCGACGGCCAGGGAGGAGAGGAGCCAGTTCCACATCATCCAGCTGCATGTGGTGATGTAGGTGATCACATCGCGACGCTGCAGGTCGGTGTGCAGCAAGAGTTCTTTCAGATGGTTGATCAGTACGCCCCCGGCGCTCTGCACCATGCACTTCGGCTTTCCCGTCGTGCCAGAAGAGAACATGATGTACACAGGATGGTCGAAGGGCAATTGCTCGAAGTCCGGAGCCGAATGCCGCTCCGCCGACAGGAATTCCTCGTACCGGACGGCGCGTGGAATGGCGCTGAGATCGGGTCGCGCACCGGCGTAAGAGGTGACGACCACGCGCGCGAGAGACGGGATCCCGCGGGCCACCGCGGCGGCGTTGTCGAGCGTGGGAAATGGCTTCCCTTTGTAGACATAGCCGTCAGCGGTGAAGAGCACCTTCGGCTCGACCTGGCCGAGGCGGTCCAGCGCGGCTTGCGGCCCGATGTCAGTGGCGCAGGACGCCCAGACCGCGCCGACGGCCGTCGTGGCCAGCATGGCCACAGCGGTCTCGATGAGATTCGGCATGTAGCCGCAGACCCGGTCGCCCGGGCGGACGCCGACCGCGCGGAGTGACCCTGCCAGCCTGGCCACGGCCTCGTACAGTTCCGCATAGGTCATCCGGAAGGATCGTCCCGTC
>VBAI01000264.1 GCA_005882295.1 Candidatus Segetimicrobium genomatis
GTGACCGTGCCGGCCAGTGCCGTTCCGGCGGTGGGCGCGGTGATAGAGACCGTCGGCGGCGTCGTGTCTTGCACTGCCAGCGTTGTGGCCGCTGCCGGGAATGACTTACCGGACGTGTTGCCGGCCGCATCGAAGGCCGCGACGGTGTACGTGTAGACGGTGACCGGCGAGAGCCCTGTATCCTGATAGCTACTCCCGCTTGCGATCCCGATTTGTACGCCGTTTCTGAAGACCTGGTATCCGGTCACTCCGACGTTGTCGGCGGCAGGTGACCAGGCCAGAGTGATCTGTGATGCCCTGTCCGCCGTCGCGGTCAGGCCGGTGGGTAGGGACGGGGGAAGGGTGTCAGGATTGGAGACCGTTACGCTCACAGGCAGCGAGGTCGATGTGTTCCCGGCGGCGTCACGGGCCACGGCGGTGAGGGTGTGAGAGCCGTTGAGCACTCCGGTGGTGTCCCAGGTGAATGCGTAGGGGAACGCCGTGAGCTCAGATCCGATGTTGCTGTTGTCGAGTTTGAATTGCACCCCCATCACGCCGACGTTGTCTGTGGCAGTCGCGATGACCGTGATGGTGCCGGAGACTGAGCTGTTCGCCGCGGGGGTGCTTATGGATACTGCCGGTGGAGTGGTGTCTGGAGCCGGCGCGGTGGTCAACACCGCGTCAGGCGAGACCGCGAGATTGCCGGCGGCGTCTTTGGACTTTACACGATAGTGATAAAGGGTCCCGGCGGCCAGACTGTTCAGCGTGACGGTGTGCGCCGTCACTAGGCCGGACACGACCGGTATCGCGCTGCCGTAACCGGTGGTGAGGCCGTATTCGACCTGGGAGTCGGCCGGTTCGTCCGTCGTCCACGTGATCGTGGCGGCATTCGGACCGACGGAGGACGCGGTTACGGTGGAGAGCACAGGGGGCGTGACGTCGTTGTTCACGGTGACGGTGACCGCGGCTGATGTCGCGGTATTCCCGGCGGCATCGCGGGCCACGGCGGTGAGGGCATGAGAGCCGTTGCTGACGGTGGTCGTGTCCCACGCGATGGAATAGGTGCTGGATGTTTCCTCGAGGCCGAGGTTCGTGCCGTCGAGTCTAAACTGCACCCCGACCACACTCACGTTGTCAGCAGCACTGGCCGAAACAGGGATGGTACCGGAAACGGTGGCGCCATTGCCCGGTGAGGCGATCGACACGGTGGGCGGGGTGGTGTCGGCCGGTGCCACGCCCATTCCAGCAAGGGTTATGGGATACACGACTGCCGCCGCACTGATGCTCAGCGTCCCGGCAGCATTGCCCCCCACCACCGGCGCAAACGCCACGAACACGTCGCAATGCGTGCCCGGGGCCATCACCCCGTTCCAGCTGCCGTTGGCCACGCAATAGTTTTGGGAGATCGCAAACGGTCCGGTGCTGGTGACGCTGCTGACCGACACACCCACCGAGCCCGTGTTGGTGACCTGAACGTTTTGCCCCGCGCTGGTGGTCCCGATCGTCACCGAGCCGAACGCAAGGCTGACCAGGGAGACCGAGACAGAGGTCACCGGGGCGACGCCGGTACCGGCCAGGGTGACTGGGTAGACGCTGCCTGCCCCGCTGATGCTCAGCGTCCCCGTCGCGCTGTCCGCCGCTACTGGAGCAAAGACCACGTAGAGGTCGCAGTGCGTGCCGGGGGCCATGACACCGTTCCAGCTGCCATTGGCCACGCAATAGTTTTGGGAGATGGCAAAGGGGCCGATGCTGGTGACGCTGCTGAGCGACGCGCCCACGGAGCCCGTGTTGGTGACCTGGACGTTGTGCGCAGCGCTGGTGGTTCCGACCGTCACCGAGTCGAACGCAATGCTGGTCGGCGACACCGAGACAGACGGGAGGTTGGACACCGTAATCGTGACCGGCGCCGATGTCGCCGCGTTGCCCGCCGCGTCTCTGGCCACCGCGGTCAGGGTGTGCGCCGCATTGGTAGCTGCGGTGGTGTCCCAGGAGATGGCATAGGGCGCGATCGTTTGCTCGGCGCCGAGGTTGGCTCCGTCGAGTTTGTACTGCACTCCAACCACGCCGACGTTGTCGGAGGCGGTGGCGGAAACGGTGATCGTGCCGGAGACGACAGCCGACGCGGCCGGAGAGGCGATCGATATGGTCGGCGCGGTGGTGTCCACAGCGATCGTAGTAAAGGTCGAATCTGCCGACACGGCGAGATTCCCGCTCGCATCCTGCGATCTCACCCGGTAGTGATAGAGTGTGCCAGCGCTGAGTCCGGTGAGCGCCCGCACATGCGCTGTGACCAGGTTGGAGTCGGGCGCGCTCAGGGTTCCGTACGCGGTGGTGAGGCCGTACTCGGCCTGCGCGTCGGCCGGCTCATTGGTGGTCCAGGTGATGGTGGCAGTGGTTGAGGTTAGGGAAGAGACCGTGACCGAGGAGATGACCGGCGGGGTGGTATCGGCGGCGGCGGCGCCGGAGCCGGTGACGGAACGCGCAGCGGTACTGGCGTTGGAGTTGAAGAGGACGGTGTTGGCGAAACTGCCGGCGGCGGGAGGACTGAAGCGGGCGACGACAGTTTGGCTGGTCCCGGGGGAGAGGGTGAACGCGCCGCCGGAGACGATGCTGAAGGGAGTGGCGCTCGCGACGGTGCCGGTGAGGGCGGCGCCGCCGGTGTTGGTGACGGTGAAGGAGCGATCGGCCGAGGCGCCGACTGAGACGGATCCAAAGTCGGTGGTGATCTGGGGGGTAACAGCAAGGGAGGGCGTCGCACTCGAGACGCCGCTGAGGGCGCTGGCCGTGGCCGCGGTCAGGGCGTCGATATCGGCGCCGAGGTCCCGGCCGTCGGTGGCGGTGTTTT
>VBAI01000265.1 GCA_005882295.1 Candidatus Segetimicrobium genomatis
ATCGATGTGGTAGTCGGCGAGGACGACGACCTCGTTGAGCAAGACATGCGCCAGGATCTCGCTGATCGAGCCCGTAGGGTTTCCGGGGAACGTGCGGTTGAGGTTGAGCCCATCGATTGGCGACAGGAAGCCGGCGCGCGCCTGAAACATCGGCTGGTTTACAACCGGAACGGCGATGATCGTTCCGGTCAGGTCCTCCGCCCTCACGCTTCTCGTGACCTGGGTCACTGCGGCGATCCCCGGGTACTCGGCCGCGTGGACGCCGGCAGTCAGGCACAGGGTGGGCCCTGGTTTCGTGCCCTGAATGATGACGATGGGAAACTGGATGGGCCCGACCGGCGTCTCGCCGACGCGGACAAAGCCCCGCTGCGTTGTGCCCCGCTTCGCTTCTACGTCTCGGATGCGGACGATGTCGCCCTTCACGCTACGTTCCTGCGAAAACCTATGCGGATCCGGATGGTGACTCATCCACTTCTCGGCGCTTCGAAGCGGGGATCATTGGTTGTCCCGCTGTACGTTTGGATCTCGCCTGTTCCGATCCCTCCCACCATCCACTAGTACCTTTCCCGGAACGGCTATGACACTG
The DNA here is from genome assembly GCA_005882295.1 of Candidatus Segetimicrobium genomatis. Classification (GTDB taxonomy): domain Bacteria; phylum Sysuimicrobiota; class Sysuimicrobiia; order Sysuimicrobiales; family Kaftiobacteriaceae; genus Telluricultor. The sequence continues at coordinate 587 of VBAI01000265.1, forward strand.
GTCGGGCCGGCCGGATCATAGATATCCATCCTTCCGAAGATCGCCTGGTCTCCTGCCGGTTTTGATGGGGTATCGAGTTAATGCAACAGCCAGCGATTGATCTGGGAGTTAGAAGGGAGAAGTGTCCGTGGCCAGACCTGACAATTTCTTCGAAGTCCTCGCTGGTGTGCCTGTGCATTACGATCGGTTGGCCCCTCCCTTTGGGTATGGAACTCGGGGCAAGCCGGCGAAGTTCTATTGCTTGGATCCATTCGAGACTGAGCTCAACGAGTGCTTTCAGGAACTCTGGGACATCTGCCCTCTCGGCCAAGCCGAGGTCATCGCCAGCGCGGGTGCGTGGGTAGAAAAGCCTGGATTCCATGGCCAAGGCCGAGCCTTCGATATTGACGGAATCTTTTGGGCCGGCAAGGGGTTCGTCACTCTCCACGACGGCTTCCAAGGGGGCGACCGGGTCTTCTACTATGCCGTGGAAGCCATCGTTCGGCGGCACTTTGGCACCGTCCTAGACTACAACTACGATATCGACCATCGAGACCATTTGCACTTGGATGATGGCACGGCGATCGGGTTCCAACCGGGCTCCCCATCGCGTGTGAAATTCCTGCAAGGGGCTCTGACGCATGTGTATGAACTACCGGTGAAGGTGGACGGCGCCTTCGGCCCGCAGACTGAGCAAGCCGTGGCAACCACCCTCGGCACCCTCGGTATCGCGGGCGGCATTGACAATGTCTCGGTGTGGAAGGAGTTCCTAATAAGGACTGCTGAGAAGGGATTCGGTATCGCTACAGGGCCGGTGGCTGAGAAGAACCCACTGGAACTGCTACATGATGTATATGCGGCTATTGACCGAACACTCACTGACACCGGCCTGAAAAAGCAGGTCGAGGGTACCCTGAACGCGTTCGCCAACCACGACGAAACGCAAGCATGGCTTAATCAATATCGTTAACCAGGACCACGCCAGCGCTTCATTTCTTCGTCCTCGCCTTGACGTCGAGCTTCTTTAGGTCCTTCACCTGTAGAAGATAGCCCAGAACCGCGTTCCACAAGCCAGAGCCTCCACTCGCGAGAAGACCTAGCGCCAGGATACCAGATGTGGATTGCCATGCCTTGGGAACGACATCAGTGATCGCCGAGCGGGCAAGTAGCGCGGTCACGATGCCGGCCACGACGGCCATCGCCTGGACAGCGGCCCTTCTCCAGCCCTCCTGAGTGGCATTCTGATTCTGCTGATTGAGGAACGGAATGACGCCTTTGATAATCTCGACCAGACGCTCTGACGCGACGCTGAGAGCAATCAGAAGTGTAACGATGGTCGGCAATGTTTCCACTTTTCTTACCTCCTCGATAGGTGACCCAACCGGGACCCAACCGACTGTCGGACTGACACCGAGGACTATCACAGACCCCGCGTCATTCATGGTCGGGCCGGCCGGACTTGAACCGGCGACCTCTTCCACCCCAAGGAAGCGCGCTACCACCTGCGCTACGGCCCGACGGCAACAATTATACAGGGAACGAGCGAACAGAGAACGCGGAGATGAGGATTGCGGGACTAAACGCGCGACCGAGGAGGTTCGTGTGACCCCCTCACCTTTTATCCCTCTCCCTCCAGGGAGAGGGGGATGCGGTTGGCGCCCCTCGGCGCCTCACGACTCGGGAACGCGGGAACAGGGGAACGCGGGAACGCGGAAGTGCAGACGGCCGGACATGACCCAAGTGGAGGTTCGTGGAACCCCCTCACCCTAACCCTCTCCCTCCAGGGAGAGGGAAAGAAGGTTGACGCCTCCGCCGCCTGACGACACGGGAACGCGGGAACGTGGAAAC
>VBAI01000266.1 GCA_005882295.1 Candidatus Segetimicrobium genomatis
TGATCGCCTGGATGGCGGTGCGCAACGATGTTCCCCACTACGGGGAGATCGTCGTGTACCGGTTCCCCAAGGACCGGCTCGTCTTCGGGCCGATGCAGGTGGAGTCCCGCATCAACCAGGATCCCGTCATCTCCCAGCAGCTCACCCTGTGGAATCAGGAGGGGTCGCGCGTCCTCCGCGGCAACTTGCTGATCATCCCGATGGAAAACGCCCTGATGTATGTCGAGCCGCTGTTCCTACAGGCGGAGCGGAGCCAGCTGCCGGAACTGAAGCGGGTGATTGTGGCCAGCGGTCCCCGCATCGTGATGGAGGAGACGCTCGATGCCGCGGTGGCCAGGCTGCTGGGTGCGA
>VBAI01000267.1 GCA_005882295.1 Candidatus Segetimicrobium genomatis
CCGCAAACGGTGCAGGAGTTGATTACGCAGGCGGCGGCCACCTATCGCCGCGCCCAGCAACTGCTGCGGCAGGGCGATCTGGCAGGGTACTCAACGGAGATGGAGCGCGTGGGGGAATTGCTACGACAGCTTGAGGAACGTTCGAAGCAGTAGACCTTCGCACTACTCCCGCTTTGCGGGGTTTCGCCTGGTCTCGTCCCACCTCAGCACAGCCGTCCGCTCCGCTTCGAGAATGCGCTTGAGCGCTTCCTGCTCGAACACATCCCGCAGGATGTGCCGAAGCAGGAGCAGGGTATCCTGATCGCCTTCTTTGACCTTATCCTTCATTGAATAGACAGCGAGGCCCATGAGACCCGCAGCCACCAGGGCGACCTGGAATTCGTTGAAATGCCTGGTGGCCATTTCTTCGATGAACTTGACGGTAAGGGCCTGTGCCTGTTCTTCCCGTTCGGCGCGGCTGAGTCTCTTCCGTTTGCGCTTCACGGGTCGGTGAGATCGGTGAGACTCGGGGCCACCTGTCATGTGTTTGCTCCCCACTGGGGAAGGTCATTCCACGCCGGGACGTATTCCCTGCCATCGTTGCAACTAGACAGGAGAGAAACGGATGGGCGAGCTGTTGCGAAAATTGGAGGAACGTTCCAAGCAGTAGATAGCAAGGTTCTCGTCACCGCGCGATCCGGTACTGAGCCAGGTCCACGCTATTGCCGGAGGACAAAGACTCCGTCGGGGGTGGTGGCATAGATTGTCGAAGGGGTCCTGGGATCAATCGCCAGAGCTATGACGTTGAAGTCAGTCAGTCCGGCGTTAATGGGACGCCAGGTGCTGCCTCCGTCGATGCTTTTGAAAATCCCGCCATGAGTTTGTCCTGGCCATTCTTGGGTGCCTAGGTAGAGAGTGGTTGGTGTCTGAGGGTCGATGGCCAGCGCATGAACGTGGAGGTTTATCAAGCCGGCGTTTATTGGACGCCAGGTTATCCCCCCGTCGACGCTCTTGAGGATGCCGGACCCCTCGCGACTGGGGACACCACTGGCGTAGACAGTGTCTGGTGTTCGCGGATCGACCCCCAGGACGCTGCCGACATCGGAATTCTGGGCGATGAGGTTCCACGTCTTGCCCCCATCGGTGGTCTTGTAAACGCCGATGTCTGGCGTGCCAGCGTACCTGAGGTTTAGATAGAGGGTCGCGGGAGCCGAAGGAGCAATCGCAAGCGCCTGGACAACTCTGCTATCAGGTAAGCCGGTATTGATGGCGATCCAACTGTTTCCTGCGTCGGAGCTCTTGCACACACCGCTCGGCACCCCATAGGTGTGGCCACCCCAGCCCAAGTAGAGGGTGGTCGGAGTCTGAGGATCGATGACCAGTGCTGTGATATCGGAGGTCGCAACGTCACTCAGCCCAGCGTTCATGGAACGCCAGCTCCCGCCCCCATCAGAACTCTTAAAGACCCCACTCCCACCGGAACCAGCATAGATGGTAGTTGACGTAATAGGATCGATCGCAAGGACCCAGACAGGAGTAGGATTGATCGACCTGGTGTTGACCGGCTGCCAGCTGTCGCCGCTATCGGCGCTCTTAAATACGCCACCACGAGGCGTAGCGACGTAAACGGTGGCTGGTGTCTTGGGGTCGATCGCCAGAGCGCCAGGAGAAAGATCAAGCCCAGTTAGCCCAACATTGACTGCTCGCCAGTTTTCACCTCTGTCGGTGGTCTTGTAGACCCCGCCAGCCGCCATGCCTGCGTAGACGGTGTCGGGCCTCTGAGGATCGCCCACCAGGGCGTGGACAAAGCCGGCCAGACCAGTGTTCATCAAGCGCCAGTTCCTGCCTCCATCGGTGCTCTTAAATAGGCCTCCGAGCGTGAACCCGCCTCCTGTTGGGGGGAAAGGGGATGGTGACCAGATAGCATCTGCTGCCGCGAAGAGGGTTGTCGGCGTGCGAGGATCGATGGCCAAGATCCGTACATTGGAGAAAGTCAACCCCGCGGTGCCCCAGGCGCTCCAACGGTCTCCCCCGTCGACACTCTTGAAAACGCTGCCCGAGGAACCGGGCGAGGAGCCAACAGCTCCCGCATAAATGGTGGCCGGAGTCTGAGGATCGACGACCACAGTGGTGAGTTCTAGATTCTCAACGGCAGGTTGCCCCAGGACGGCGTGCCACTTGCGACCTCCGTTGGTGGTTTTGAACAGACCGGCTCTGTTTGCAGCGTAGAGTACGGATGGCGCCTGAGGATTGATGGCCAGGGACGCAACAAGGGGTATCGATTCCCCCCAAGCCCCGATCATCGATGTGGGCAAGCCGGTGTTGATAGGGTACCAGTTCTTGCCACCGTCGTTGCTCTTGAGCACGCCGCCGCCGGTGAAGGCCCGCAGACGTCCGGGCATCCCGGGCAGCCACTCCACTGGTCCGCCACTCACATAGATAGTCGCTGGCGCTCTGGGGTCAATGATCAGACTGCGGATAAACCGTATGGACAGTGCCCCCGTTGGTACTTTTGAAGACGTCCCCGGACCGAGTACCCGCATACACCGTAGTCGGCGTCAGGGGATCTATCGCCAAAGCAGTAACATGGAGGTGTGCTAGGACTTGGTCGGTCGGGACATACGGGGCGGTCGGTGCCGTCAGGCTGCCTTTGCGAGTGCTGACGTCGGCAAGCCCAGTATTGATTGCTTGCCAGCTTTCGCCTCCGTCAACGCTTTTGTAAACGCCGCCCACAAGTGTGCCTGCGTAGAGTGTGGTGGGTGTCTGAGAATCAATGGCCAGAGCAGTGATTGTGCCGCCGTATGGGCCGTGACTCGTCCAGATGTTCTGGGTAGAGGCCGCAGCCGGCCACAGCGCCGATGCCGCGAGGATCATCGTCACCGTGATTCGTTTCGCTTTGAACGCATGCCCCAGGCTCATTCCACT
>VBAI01000268.1 GCA_005882295.1 Candidatus Segetimicrobium genomatis
ACATCCTGTCCAGCCCGTCGTTGGCCGCGGCCTGCGTGCGCAGAATCGACGTCCAGATGAGATCGTAACGCAGGTCGGTCATCAGCATTCCCCAGGCCGAGAAGACGGCGGGGCTGGTGGGGATGAGCACCCGGGCGATGCGCAACTCGTCCGCCAGCGCCGTGGCATGCATCGCACCGCCGCCGCCGAATGCGACCAGCGTGAAGTCCCGCGGATCATACCCACGGTGCACGGACACCAGCTTCAGGGCATTCACCATGTTGGCATTGGCCAGGCGGATCACGCCCAGGGCCGCTGCTTCTACTGAGATCCCGAAGTGCCGGGCGATGGGCCCGAGCGCCTCGCGCGCGCGGGTGACGTCCAGCGCAATCTCGCCGCCCAGGAAGTAGGCGGGGTTGATCCGTCCGGCGACGACATTGGCGTCGGTCACCGTCGGCTCGCGCCCGCCGCGCCCGTAACAGGCCGGCCCCGGCATCGCGCCCGCGCTCTGCGGACCGACGTGCAGGCTGCCGGCCTCATCGATCCAGGCGATCGACCCACCGCCGGCGCCGATCTCCACGATGTCGACAACCGGAATCTTGATAGGGTACCCTGCCGAGGCGCGGGTCCACTCAATCTTGTAGTCCGTGGTCACTTTCACATCACCGCGTTCCACGAGCGAGGTCTTGGCCGTGGTGCCACCGATGTCGAGTGAGATGAGGTTGGCCTCCCTCACCACGCGCCCGATGGCTGCGGCCCCCAGCACGCCGGCCACGGGCCCGGACTCCACCATGGCGATCGGCGCCTCACGCGCCGCGGCAAACGTCGCCGTGCCCCCCGAGGATTGCATCACATACCGCGCGCCGCCGACGCCGATGCGTGCCAGCTCGCGATCCAGCCGGTCCAGGTACCGCGCCGCAATCGGTTTGACATAGCTGTTCAGCACCGTGGTGCTCGTCCGTTCATATTCTCGCCACTCCCGCGTGATCTCATGCGACGCAGTGACGGCGATCTGCGGCCAGCGCTGACGGATGAGCTGCGCCGCCCGCGCCTCATGGGCCGGATTGGCGTAGGCGTGGAGAAAGCAAATGCCGATCGCCTCCACCTGCTCGCCGATCAGGCCGGCCGCCGCCGCCAGCACCTCGTCTTCTGCCAGCGGCACCAGGACCTCGCCTTTGTAGTTGACCCGCTCGGTCACTTCCAGCCTCAGGGCGCGCGGCACGAACGGCCTGGGTTTCGCGTACGTCAGATTGTACAGGTCGGGACGGTTCGCGCGGCCAATCTCCAGGACATCGCGGAAGCCTCTGGTGGTGATGAGCCCGGTGCGCACGCCTTTGCGCTCCGTGAGCGCATTGATGATGACGGTCGTCCCGTGCACGAAAAAGTTGATCGCCTGCACGTCGACGCCGGCCCTGCGCAGGGTATCGATCACCCCCCGCTCGAACTCTGGGGGCGTCGTGTCCACCTTCGCCGAACCCAGCCTTCCGGTGCGCTCATCTAAGGAGACGAGATCGGTAAACGTTCCGCCGATGTCGCTGGCCACACGCATTGCTTTACTCCTCCGCGCGCGTCTGCCCCAGGGGTGGTGGAGTTGCTGTTCGCGCTATCCTACAGCACGCCTGCCGACGTGAGCATCTCCCGCAGCCTGGCGCGCGACTCCGCCGTCAGCGGACCCGCCGGACGGCGCACCGCGGCGTGGGGAATCAGGTCCAGCATCGCCATCGCTTCTTTGACGACGACAAAGAACGGCGCATCCAGCTGATAGAGCGCCGCCAGCCCCAGCCGACGGCGCAAGAGCTCTGCCGCCTCAGCGGGCTGTCCCTGTCTCCATCGTTCGTAGACCTGCACCGGCAGCTGCGGCGCGAAGTTCGCCAGCGCCGGAATCGCCCCGTCGCCGCCGGACTGCAGCGTGTTGAGGAGATGAAACTCGTACCCGCACAGCACGCTGAACTCCGGCCGCAGTGGCTTCACCCGGGCCAGCACCTCGTGGATGTGCGCGATGCTGTCTACCGTCTCCTTAATTCCCAGCACGTTGGCGTGGGCCTCAGCCAGCCTGGCGACGAGTGCCGGGGGAATGGTGCGACCCACGACGGCGGGGAAGTTGTAGATGACCACCGGCAGGTCGACGGCCGTGGCCACGGCGGCGACATGCGTCTCGATCGCGCGGTCATTCGGGGTCCAGTAGTAGGGAGGAATCACCACCACGCCGTCTGCGCCGCTCTCCTGCGCGTGCCGCGCCAGCGCCACGGCCTCATCGGTCGATGTGCTGGCGCAGCCGATCAACACGGGAACGCGGCTGTGGACCTGTTGCACGACGAGGGGCGCAAACTGGCGGCGCTCATCGAGCGTGAGGTGCATGACCTCGCCGGTGCTGCCCAGCGCGAAGATCCCATGCACGCCTCCCCGCAGGAGGAACTCGATGTGCCGCGCATTCGCGTCGTCATCGATACGACCGCGTTCGTCGAACAGGGTCACCATC
>VBAI01000269.1 GCA_005882295.1 Candidatus Segetimicrobium genomatis
CGAGACTCCTCGTGGTCGATCGATCCACCGGCCGGTTGGAGCACCGCGTCTTTCGCGATCTCCCCGAATACCTGCAGCCGGCCGACGTCATGGTCGTGAACAACACGCGGGTCATTCCTGCGCGCCTGCGGGCTCGCAAGCCCACGGGTGGCGCCGTTGAGGTGCTCCTCCTGCGCCCTGCGCGGGAGCAGGAGAGCGCGACTGCGCGACCCTTCGGCTCGCAGCCGCTCGCTCAGGGCAGGCCTCGCGACGGCCAGATCTGGGAAGTGCTCTTGCGGCCCGGCAGGCGCGTCCGCATTGGAACACGACTGCATCTCTCGCCGCGCCTATCTGGCGAGGTGATCGCCGCGCAGGATGAGGGGATTCATCTGGTCGCATTTGCCGGCGACCGCCCGGTGCTTGAAGCAGCGCGCGAGATCGGCGAAATGCCGGTCCCGCCGTACATACATGAGCCGCTGCGCCGGCCTGAGGACTATCAAACCGTCTATGCGTCGGCGGAGGGCGCCGTGGCGGCCCCGACGGCCGGCCTGCACTTTACCCCGGAGTTGCTGGACCGCATCCGCGCAGCAGGAGTGCGTATCATCACCCTGACCCTGCACATCGGGCTGGGGACCTTCCGGCCCGTGGGGGCGGCCGATGTCCGGAGCCACCGGATGGATGCGGAATGGTATGAGGTCGGCGAGGACGCGGCCACGGCACTGACGCAGCGTCGGGGCCGCCGCGTGGTGGTGGGGACGTCGGCGGTGCGCACTCTGGAGACGGTGACCGCAGGCGACGGCGCGGTTCGCCCCGGCCGCGGCTGGAGTGAGCTGTTCATCTATCCAGGCTTTCGCTTCAAGGCCACGGACGCGCTGATCACGAACTTCCACCTGCCCAAGACGACACTGCTGATGCTGGTGTGCGCATTCGCGGGCCGCGAATTGATTTTGCGGGCCTATCAGGAAGCGATCGCGCACAGCTATCGATTTTATAGCTTCGGCGATGCCATGCTGATCCTCTGACTAACGGGAACGCGGGATCGCGGGAACACGGGAACGCGACGTCACATGGGTAGGCGGTTGTTCCCGCGTTCCCCCGTTCCCCCGTTCCCGTCAGTTACTCGACTTTGGACCATCCCCACAGGTGAGGCGTCCACTTGCTCAGCGGGATGTTCCCATACTGGTCTTCCTCGATCTCGTAGCCCGCCTGCTTGAGGCGGCGCTTCGCCTCGTCATAATACCGGTAGTCCAGCTGCCAGATGCCGGGGTGCAGGGGGTTCTGGTAGGCGCCGAGGCCACCCAGCAGCTTGCGGATGTTCTCGTCCTCAGCCTTGTCGGTGGCGAGCTCAACGCCCTGGGTCACCGTCGCCAGCGCCGTGACCTTTGGACTTGTCGGTTTCCCAGCCGGCCGTCCGGCGGCGTTGACCGCAGACACCGGGGTTTCCAGTGTGGCTGTCGGCGCGGCCGCCGCCGCGGGTTGGTCGCCCTTGACAGTCGCGGCCCGCTGCGCGCGGATGGCGTCGGCTTTGGCCTTGATGGCGGCGAGAATTTCTTCGCGGCTCTTCTGCTGCTCGTCCATGGTCGGCCTTCTACTTCAATTTTAGATGGGCGGTTCCTCTCATGCTATACTGCTCGCGTTATGAGCGGGTTTCGCTTCGAACTGCTCCGAGGTTCCGCCGCCGGTCCGCGCCTGGGGAGCCTGCAGACCCCTCGCGGCGTCGTGCGCACGCCTGCCTTTATGCCGGTCGGCACGCAGGCCACGGTGAAGGGGCTGACCTCCGAGGAGGTCCGGGAGATCGGCGCCGAGATGATCCTGGCCAACACTTTCCACCTGTACCTGCGGCCGGGCGCCGACGTCATCGAACGCGCCGGTGGACTGCACAAATTCATGCGGTGGGATGGCCCCATCCTCACGGACAGCGGCGGGTTTCAAATCTTCAGCCTGGCCAGGCTGCGGCGGTTGACCGACGAGGGCGTGACGTTCCGCTCTCCGCTGGACGGCGCCGAGCATCTATTTACCCCGGAGCGGGTGTTGGAGATTCAGCGACAGCTGGGAAGTGATCTGGTGATGCCGTTGGACGTGTGCCTGGGGTACCCCGCCGACGACGAGAAGGCCAAAGAAGCGCTGCGCCTGACACTGCTGTGGGCCAGACGGTCCCGGGCCCACGGATCCGGCAACGGCCAGATGCTGTTCGGCATCGTCCAGGGCGGGTTCTCACCGGTGCTGCGGCGCGACGCGGCCGCGCGCACAGTCGAGATGGGGTTCGACGGGTACGCGATCGGCGGGCTGAGCGTGGGCGAACCGCGGGAGCTGACCGCAGAGCTGATCCAGGAGACGTGCGCGGGCCTGCCCGCCGACCGCCCGCGCTATCTGATGGGGGTGGGCGCGCCTCCTGCGCTGCTGGACGCCATCGCGCGGGGCGTGGACTTGTTTGACTGTGTCTTGCCCACGCGGGTGGCCCGGACCGGCGCGATCTTCACGAGGCAGGGGCGAGTGAACGTCCGCAACGCCGGGTTCCGCGAGGACCTGGGGCCACCGGATGATAGCTGCCGCTGCGCGGTGTGTGCGCGGTACACCCGCGCCTATCTTCGCCACCTCTTCAACGCCGACGAGATGTTGGGACCGCGCCTGGCTACGTACCATAATCTGTCATTCCTGGCGCAGCTGATGGAGGAGGCCCGCGCCGCCATTGCTGCCGACCGGTTTGACTCCTGGCGTCGAGAGGTCCTTGTCGCATACGTGACGCCCTGGTAATCGGTGTGGCACGGCGGCGGGTGCTGCTGTAGGATAGAGAAGCGGATTTTGGAGGCGGGGGTGTGGGGTGGTTGTTCTGCAGGCGGCGACGCAACGGTTTCCGGTCAGCACGATCCTCTTCATGGTGGCGCTGTACG
>VBAI01000285.1 GCA_005882295.1 Candidatus Segetimicrobium genomatis
GGATGGAATCGAGCCGTTGCCGAAGACGGGCGCGTACCGGGCGCCAAACGCCATACTCTTCTTGAGAATCTCACCAAGCGGCAGCGCGCGCTGCGGCGTCCCCTTCACGCGCACGAAGCCGTCCACGATCTCCAGGTCCTCGGCGCGCGCCTCCATCTCGGAGGCGGCGATCGTTAGCACCTGCTTCCGCGCATCCTCGGCCGCGAGTTTCACCGCCGTGCCGACGGTATATGTCGTCTTGCTACCCCCCGACATCCCGGCATAGGGCGCGTGGTCGGTGTCTGCCGTCACGACGCGGATCAGGCTCGGGTCCACACCCAGCACCTCCGCCGCGATCAGCCGCAGCGAGGTGGCCACGCCGGTGATATCCACCGCGCCCACAATGACGTGAAACGTTCCATCGGTGTTCGCCCGCACGCACGCCGCGGCCGACTCCACCCCGCCGGGCCAGCCGCCGATGGCCACGCCGTATCCGATGCCGTCGCCCTTGACCCGGTCCTTCCACTTCGGGTGGTCGTGCAGCACCTGGAGCACCTGCCGCAGCCCTAACTTCTGCCAGGGCCGGCCGTTCGGCATGGGATCGCCTGTGTCCGACGCATTGCGCAGCCGGAACTCCACGGGATCGAGTCCCAACTGCTGGGCCATGTCATTCATTTGAGACTCGACCGCGAAGGTAGCCTGCGGCGCGCCGGGGGCGCGGTATGCCCCGTTCGGCGGCTTGTGCGTGAGGACTTCCATCGATTCAATATCCAGATGGGGGGTTTTGTAATACCCTCCCAGCAGCATCGCGGCGATGGAGGCGGGCGCCCCGGGCGAGGCGCCGGAGTCAAACACCAGCCGCGCCTGCAGCGCCGTCAGCGTGCCGTCACGCCTAGCCCCGGTCCGGAGCCAGATCTCGCACTCGGGGGCGGGGGTGCCAAACAGGAAGTCATCCCGGCGCGTGAGCACGAGCCGGACGGGCCGCCTCTGCATCACCGCCATTGCCGCCGCCAGCGGTTCCAACAGGACGATCTTCCCGCCGAACCCGCCGCCGACCGTCATGGGCACGACGCGCACCTGGTGCTGTGGAATCCCCAGCGCGTCGGCAGTCTCGCTGCGCACATAGAACTGCCCCTGGGTCGATGTGTAGACGGTCACCGTCTCGGTGCCCGGATCCGGGGCGGCGATCGTCGCATGCGGTTCCATGTACGCCTGGTGCAAACGACCGGTGGTGTAGGTGCGTTCAATCACAACATCGGCCTCGCGCACACCCTGGGCGATGTCGCCGCGCGTGAAGTGATACCGGTTGGCGACGTTGCGGGGCAACGTCTCCTTCACGGTGCCGGCCGACACCGTCGCGTGGGCGGCAGCCTCGTTGTCCTCCTCCATGTGTTCGACGACCAGGGGCGCGCCGTCTCGCATAGCCTCGGCCGGAGTCAGCACCGCCGGCAGGACCTCGTACTCGACCGCCGCCGCGAGGCGGTCGGCGCCGTCGACCGCGGCCGCCTCTGTCTCTGCCAGGACCGCCGCCACCGGCTGCCCGGTGTACCGCGTCTCATCATCGGCCAGCAGCTGACTACTCACGCCTTCGGGGAGATCCGCCTCGGTCACGACCGCCGCGACCCCGGGGACCGCCAGGGCGATCTCGCGGGGAACTGCGACCACGCGGGCGTGCGGATGGGGACTGAGCACCAGGCGCGCATGCAGCATGCCGGGCAGGTACAGATCTTCCGTGTAGCGGGCGGAGCCGGTGACTTTCTCCAAACCCTCGATGCGCTTGGTCGGCTTGCCGACAACGCGTGATTCGCGACTCGTGATTCGTGATTCGACGCTCATCAGATCACCTATTAGGGTATCGTCGGGTCCTTACCTTAATCTGTCATTGCGAGGCGTAGTGCGCCGAAGCAATCTAGTGGCTAAGGAGATCGCCACGCCCTTCGGGCTCGCGATGACAGATTACGGTGTTGTCCCTCCACCAAATCCAAATTCGTAGGTCTCAAAGAGCCGGTTGTACAGATCGAGCGCAGAGCGATCCGTCAGGCCGGACACGAAATCACACACCACGCGGTACCGGTCGGTCCCGTCCAGCCGCTCCTGCACGGGCCGCGGCAGCAGCCGCGGCTCACCGGCGAACGCGTCGAACAGGCCGTGGATGATCCGCCGAGCCTTCTGCTCCATCACCAACTTCTCCGGATGATAGTACACCTCTTCTCGCAGGTAGGTAGCCAGTTGCTGGAGCTGATGCGTCAACAACTCACTCATCAGCACGAGCCGGTGGGAATGACCCAGGACCATGCCGGCTGACGTGATGCGGCCGCCCTCGATGTGCGCGTCGGATGTCTCAATCACGTCCTCCACCAGGCGCCCGATCATCCAGCGGATGGCCTCCCGGATGCGCACATCCCGGCGCTTCCAGGAGTCGAGCGGCAGCGGCTCCCGGGGGACCTCCCCGCGCACTTCCTCCAGGTCCAGCTCGACCTGAGTCTCGGCAGTGTCGCGCCGGGCCAGCACGTGATCGGCGTGCTGCAGCGCCTCAATCCACAACTCGATGCCGCGGGCGGCCAGCTGATGCTCATCGGCGAGCCCAATGTGCAGGGCGTCGTCGAGATCGTGCGTGCTGTAGGCAATCATATCAGCCACATCGACAACCTGTCCCTCCAGTGACGCACTCGAGAACTCCGCGAACTCGGCGGGAACCTTCGGCGCATCGTAGAGGGTCGCATGCGTGGCGATGCCCTGCCGGACGTCCCAGGTGAGGTTCAGACCCGGATACATCGCATAGCGCACTTCCAACTCATCGACCACCCGCAGCGACTGCAGGTTGTGCTCGAATCCGCCGTGCTCGTGCATCAGCACGTGCAGCTCCTGCTCACCGGCGTGTCCAAAGGGAGGGTGGCCCAGATCGTGCGCCAGCGCAACGGCTTCCACCAGGTCGCCGTTCAACCTGAGCGCCGCGGCGATGCTCCGGGCAATCTGCGCCACCTCCAACGTATGCGTCAGGCGGGTGCGGTACAGATCGCCCTCCGTGACCACGAACACCTGCGTCTTGTGCTGCAGCCGGCGGAAGGCCGTGGAGTGCAGGATGCGGTCCCGGTCGCGCTGGAACTCGGTCCGATAGGCATCGGGCCGTTCATGATAGCGGCGGCGCGCTGATGCGCTGCGCACGGCATAGGGAGCCAGCGCGGAGGACTCGAGTGTCTCGCGTGCTGCGCGCTCAAATGGCATCAGGAACCTCAGGGAAACCTCGTGCTGATTTTCCGTTCCGCGCAGATCATCTCCTGTCCCACCTCATGCGCGACGGGACACTGCGATTGCATCTCGTTCAGCGGTCACAGGGCATCGTGCTATACTAAAGGCGCCCGCGGGCAATGTGTGCGGTGATTCGATGGGACGGAGCCAAACCCACATGGAACTCGCAATCCGTTTGTTCGACCAGCCGGGCGAGTTTGCGCTGCGCGGACGGTCGGCCAAAACGGTCATTGCCGCGCTGCTGCGGGGCGCCGCGGTGCACGGGCCGTGGCTGCGCCAGGTGGCGCGGTGGGTGGAAGAACTGGCGAGCGACGGCTGGCGCTATCGTGGATACACGGGCGACACGCTGGTGTTCCGGTCCACCAAAGCCCTCGACGAGACCGAAGCGACCGCGTACGTGCGGCGCCGGCTGGGCCAGGATGCGCTGGCGCGCGTTTCCCTACGGGAAGGGACCGTGCCGCTGATGCGGAACGGCCGGCCCCCGAAACTGCCCAAGGCGGACGACGAACTGACCCGGGAGCTGCGCAGGCTGATCGGACCTGAGCAGCATCAAGCCGAACTGTATCTGGGGCATCCCACCGAAGAACTGAGCGAGTTGCTGCTGGATATGAGTTTTCTGTCGCAGGAAGCGCTCGAAGATTCGGAGATCTCCGCGATCATCGAGTCACTGCGGCAAGAACATGAGCACGATGCGCAGTACAGGGACCTGCACTCGCGCTATCTCACCCTGATGGAGCGCGCCGGCCCGGGAGATCCTGCCGCCGAAGAAGCCTACTGGGACCTGTTCTCCTACATGTCGCGGCAACTGTCGAAACTCGTGCCGGCACTCCGACAATTTCTGGAACGCCGGGGTTTCTCCGACCTGTGCGAGCACGAGGCGACGGCCTTCCTGACCTCGGCGCTGTCGCAGGCCCTCTCGTTTATCGAAGAGCACAACGAGGAATGAGCAACTCCGAAGAGACTGCTGTCACTCGTTCGGTCTGACACGCCGCGCGATCTCACCCACCACGACCTGCAACGCGGCCGCCACCGGCACCCCCAGCAGCGCCCCCATGATCCCGAGCAGTTTGCCGCCGATTACCAGGGCCAGGATGGTCAGCAGCGGGGACAACCCCACCGCACTACGCATCACGCGCGGGACAACAAAGTTCGATTCAGCCTGCTGGATCGCGGCGTACCCCGCAATCACGAAGAGAATCTTCACCGGCGGCTGGAACAGCGCCAGGAAGACCGCCGGAATGGCGCCCAGCGTGGGACCAACCATAGGCACGAGCTCGGTGATGCCGGCCACGATCCCCAGCAGCACCGGATACGGCAGACCGATCAGCGACGTCAGCAGCCACGCGGCCAGGCCGATGATAAACCCCAGGAGCAACTGTCCGCGGAGCCAGCCGCCGAACTTCGCCCCGATTTGATCGAGGACTTCCTCGATTTTGGCCCGCTCCCGTCGGGGGAAGAGCGCCGCGAATCCTGAGCGGATGGCTGGCCCCTCCACGAGCATGTAGAAGGCCATGAACAGCACGGTGATCACCGTGGCCACCCCGCCAAGGAAGCGGAACGCCACGCCGGCGGCAGGAGCGAAGAACCGGGACAGGTTGTTGAGTTCCTGAGGCAGCCGCTGGACATACACGGCCAAGTCCGGCAGCCAGGCGTACTTCGCGTGGAGGCTCACCAGCTGAGCCTGCAGCTCGGCAGTACGCTGGGGGAAGTTCGCAATGAACTGCTGGGTCTCAATGACCAGCGGGGTCACCAGCAGGGCGCCGACGGCCAGCAGCACAACGATGATCCCCAGAAACACCAGCACGATCGCGGCGATGCGGGAGAGCCGCACTCCCCGCTGTGTCCACCGGATCTTCTCGAGTCTGGATACGATGGGCGCCACGCCTGCCGCGAGGATGGCGGCGATCAAGATGGCCAGCAGAATCTCTTCGATCTG
>VBAI01000286.1:0-2884 GCA_005882295.1 Candidatus Segetimicrobium genomatis
GGGCCCCATGGTTGTGGAGATGGCGATCGAGCGCAGGTACTGACCCTTTGACGCGGCCGGCTTGGCCCGGACCACAGCCTCGAGCAGCGCGGTGAAATTCGCCAGGAGCTGCTCTTCTGTGAACGACGCCTTGCCGATGCCAGCGTGAAGAATCCCGGTCTTCTCGGTGCGGTACTCGATCTTTCCGGCCTTGATCTCTTTGACGGCCTTGGCGATGTCGAAGGTCACGGTGCCGGCCTTCGGGCTGGGCATCAGTCCGCGCGGGCCCAGGGTCCGGCCCAGCCGGCCCACGACATTCATCAGGTCAGGAGTCGCCACGGCCACGTCGAAATCCATCCACCCGCCCTGAATCTTTTCTGCGAGATCCTCTGCCCCGACATAGTCGGCGCCGGCCGATTCGGCCTCCTTCACCTTCTCGCCCTTTGCAAAGACCAGCACGCGCACGGTCTTGCCGGTCCCGGCCGGCAGTGGCACCGTCCCCCGGATCTGCTGGTCAGCCTGCTTGGAATCGATCCCCAGCCGGATGGCGACTTCGACGGTCTCGTCGAACTTCGCCTGTCTCATCTGCTTCAGCAGGCGCACCGCCTCTGCCGGAGCGTACAATGCCTTCGGATCCACCAGCTTCGCGCTCTCAATGTATCGCTTGCCGTGCTTCCCCATGCGAATTCCACCTCGTCTACTTAGTCTTCTTGGTCTTCTTGGTCTTCTTGGTCTACCTACTCGACGGAGTGCCGCTTGTAGACCACGTAGACTAAGAAGACCTGGTAGACCAAGTAGACGTAGTTTTTTGAGTCAGCCGACGATTTGGATGCCCATGGACCGCGCGGTGCCCTCAACCATGCGCATCGCGGCGTCCACGTCGTTGGCGTTGAGATCCCGCATCTTCTGCGTCGCGATGTCGCGCACCTGGGCGCGGGTGATCTTGCCGACCTTGGTCTTGTTGGGCTCGCCGGATCCCTTCTCGATCCCCGCAGCCTGGCGGAGCAGCACCGACGCCGGGGGTGTCTTGGTGACGAACGAAAACGTGCGGTCGGCGTACACCGTGATCTCCACCGGGACGATCGTCCCCACCATGGAGGCGGTCCGCTCGTTGTACGCTTTGCAGAACTCCATGATGTTCACGCCGTGCTGTCCCAGCGCGGGCCCGACGGGTGGCGCCGGCGTGGCCTTCCCTGCGGGAATCTGCAACCTGACCACAGCAGTGACTTTCTTCGCCATCCCTCAACCTCAGTCTACACAGTCTTCCTAGTCTGCACAGTCTCACAACCTGCAAGCAGACAGGGGAGACTAGAATTCAGACCTTTTCCACCTGACCGAAGTTCAGCTCCACCGGTGTGGCACGACCGAAGATCGACACCAGCACGCGCACTTTCTCCTTCTCGACCATCACTTCATCCACGACGCCGGTGAAATCCATAAACGGCCCAGAGGTGATCCGCACCTGGGAGCCCTTCTGGAAGGTGATGCGGTACTTCGGCGTCTCATCCCGCAGTTGCTTCAGGAGCTTTTTGACCTCCTGGTCGTCCAGTGGGACCGGCCGCGTGCCGGAGCCCACGAACCCCGTCACGCCGGGGGTATTGCGGACGACGTACCAGGAGTCGTCCTCCATGATCATCTCGACCAGCACGTAGCCGGGATAGATCTTGCGATCGACCTCGCGCCGCTTGCCCCCCTTGATTTCCTTCTCTTTCTCGGTGGGAACCAACACCTGCAAAATCTTCTCTCCGCCCTGCGAGCGCATCGACTGCATGCGGCGTTCCAGGTTTGTCCTCACTTTGTTCTCGTAGCCGGAATAGGTGTGGATGACGAACCATTTCGCGCGAGGATCGCGGGGCTTTTCGACTTCCGCGGCAACTTCCGGAGCGGCCGCCTCGGGCGCCGGCGCCGGTTCAGGTTCCGGCTCGTCGGCAAATATCTCCTTGATTTTCTGTTCGACGGTGGGATCTTCGGTCATGACGCCCTCGTGGAGGGGGTTAGCGGCCCAGCACCTGCGTGAAGAGCCAGGTAAACAACGCATCCCACGCGCCCAGGTACGCCGACAGGACCGCCAGGACGGCCACGACGACGATGGTGGACGCCACCAGCTCAGTCCGGCTCGGCCAGTCCACCCGCTTGAGTTCGGCCCAGACCTCGCGGGCATAGCGCACCAGCCGGTCCCAGATCGAGGGGCCTTTGGCCCCCGGGACCGCGGGACGGGGGGCGACCCGCGCGGGCTGCTGATTGACGCCGGCTTCCGTGAGACGGGCCATGGGGCCTCGCATAAAAAAAAAGACTTTACGGCCACCGCCCATTATAGGGGTGGGATTCTCGCGTGTCAATCGGACGACCTATGGGAGTCCAGTTTAACAACGTTCTCGAAAAGTCGCTCGTAGGCGATGTTCCGACCCTCGAACACGGCCAGCAGTCCCACAATCTCGCTTACTCTCTGCTTGGTAAGAGGCTCGTTACCTTCTTTGCCTGCGATGCCAAATGGTGCGAGTATAAGAAGATACATCCCTTCGGGAGTTTCACGCATGTGAAGTGTAGATGCATCGAGTCGCCATTGGCATTCATCAACGAAATCAAGGTGGAGCCCACTTGGATCATAATAGTTGATCCGACCATAAGAGATGAAAACGCAAAGACCCAAAGTATCGAGCACGATACTGCGTGGAGGTTCGCCTAGAATCCCTGCTAACTCTCAGAACTCGGTATGCGGTGATCCAGACACTGCTCCCCTGATGCGTTTCAAGCCAATCGGATGGCATGAGTCCAGAGAGGGGATTTTGCCGGTTCTCGCCCTCCTGCATGTATCAGTGTCGCTTCAACATCCTGGGGTCCCTGTGTCGGTTCCGGGCGCTCTCTGCCTTACGCGCGTCGTCCCACCTGTCAGCGCTTTTAGCTT
>VBAI01000286.1:2902-3451 GCA_005882295.1 Candidatus Segetimicrobium genomatis
TCCACCTTAGGCCCGTTGAACCAATCCAATCGCGATTCGCCTCTTCTTGGGTCCAATTAGACGATAGAGGTCCCGTTATCCGTGATGCCAGAGTATTCATCCTGTTCAGGGCATCCGCCAGCTCAACCTGGCCGAAGTCCCCATCAAACGGAGGATTTCCCGTGATCCCCAGCGTCGCCATGTCGGGGGTGCTCGCCGCTGCCCGAATCACTGCATCTAGCGCCGGTTTCACCGCATCCGCCCAGTGTCCACTGTCAATCTGTGTCTGCGCCCATGTATTCGCGTCCTGCTGTGGCACTTCCCACGGACTCATAGCCGTTTCGTTATTTGCACCGACACGCAGACATGACGTTACTGCGTCAATTGCCGTCAATGGCCCCGTGAAGCAAGGTCCACACGAATGATTCTGACCATCCGGCCACCAGAATTTCCACGTCGGGGTGCTGACTATGTCAACGTAGTAAATGGGGTTAGAGCTAGGGGGCCAGGATCCAATATGGCAACCCCACTCGTCGCCCCAAGGAAAACTTCCTCCCCATTGGTCGTAAC
>VBAI01000287.1 GCA_005882295.1 Candidatus Segetimicrobium genomatis
GGGAAAGGTTCCCATTGAAGAGCGCGACGAACCGGCCATGGATAGCGGCCGCCGCCGCGCCGGCTAATTGCTGGTAGAGAATGCTTTCCGCAAGAGCGGCAAAGTGATCGGCAGAAGGCCGGGGCAGACGAAACGCACCGGTCCGCTTCATGAGTCCGGCCATAACCTTATCACGGCGCGCAATTTCTGCGGCTGCGGCGGCGAAGCTGGTTCTGGGCATACTGCCGGCGTTCCCTCTCTCGTAAGATATACTAGACGCGGAATTCAACCGCCTTGGTCTTCGGGATCAGGCCGATACATCGCTTCGTACTGCTTGGGGCTGAGGACCAGGACCCGGCCGTCGTCCTCATAGTCAAGAAAGATCCACGCCTCGGGTGCGACGTCATCCAAGAGCAGAGTTGGCGAGAAGTACGGAGCCGTGGCCATGAATGGTCCAACGGCCACGCCGTCCGCGAAATTCCATCGAGAGGAGCATGAGCGCCCAATGAACGCGTTCATCTGCATCACGTGCGGGACGCAGTACCCGCCCAGCAACACGCCCCCTGCCCGGTGTCAGGTCTGTGAAGATGAACGCCAATACGTCAACTGGCAGGGCCAGGAGTGGACCGCCATGGACCGGCTTGGCACCGATCACCGCAACGTGCTCAGAGACGAAGAGCCTGGCCTCACTGGCATTCGCACGGAGCCGGAGTTTGCCATCGGCCAGCGGGCGCTGTTGGTGCAGACGGCGCAGGGCAATATCCTCTGGGATTCCATCAGCTATCTCGACGACGCGACGATCGAGGCCGTCCGAAGACTCGGCGGGATCAGCGCGATCACCATCTCACATCCGCACTTCTATTCGTCGATGGTAGAATGGGCCCGGGCCTTCGACGCGCCGGTCCGGCTTCACGCCGCGAACCGAGCGTTCGTCCAACGGCCCGATGCCGCGATCGAGTATTGGGAGGGTGACACGCTCGCGCTCAACTCCGAGGTGACGCTGATCCGATGCGGCGGCCATTTCCCGGGTTCCACAGTGCTGCACTGGGCCGCGGGGGCAGGCGGGCGCGGCGTGCTCCTGACAGGCGACACGATCTACGTGGTCTCCGACCGCCGGTACGCCAGCTTCATGTTCAGCTATCCTAATTTGATCCCGCTGCCCGGGTCAGCAATCCGAGGCATCGTCAGCGCCATTGAGCCGTTTGCCTTCGACCGGCTTTACGGTGGGTGGTTTGAGCGCGTCATCCGGCAGGACGCCAAGCAAGCCGTCACGCGTTCAGCACAGCGCTACATCCGTGCCATCCAGGAGCGGCCTCAGAATACATAATCACACCTGCGCATCCGCCTCAGGTCATCGGGTCGAGCCGACGGTCCCCCCCACAGCTCTTTCTCGATGCTTCGCCTCATGATCCAGTACCTCAACCTTCCATTGGGTGCTGTTCCAGCAGTCTCTGTTGAACCGCACGACGATGTCGAGCAACCGCCCCATCACATGCGTACGATCAGCGAGCGCGGAAACCGGCAGCCAGGCGTCAAGGGTGCTGTGGCCTTTGTGCAACGTGAACAAGAGCCGCGGCAGGCTCAGCTCGACGTTTCCGACGCCGATATCACCCCGTCCCACGTCATCGAGGAGACTTTGCAACCACCGCTGATACTTCATCGACATTCGAACCATCCTTTCGTCGGGCTGTGCCCCACTCAGTCTACAGACTGGGACACAAGGGGATGACAACCGAAAGTGAATTCTGGGTCAACGGAGAACTGAAGAGGAAAAATGAGTAAGCGTGGAACCCGACGCGCTTCCCTGACAGCTTAGCGATTGGCATGGTACCAGGACCGCGTCGGTTGCTACAATTGGGGAATGCCTGAATAGAGCTACAGGAAGTTCATGACAAACGTTCGCTCGGCAAACATGAAGTACCAGCTGCTCGCGGACGCCTACGCAAAGATCGAGGCCACGACCTCGCGCCTGACGATAACGAGACTGCTGGCCGACCTGTTCCGGCAGACGCCCAAACCCATCATCGCCCGCCTCACCTACCTGACGCAGGGGAAGCTCTATCCCGACTTTGAGGGCATCGAGATCGGCGTGGCCGAAAAGATGGCGGTGCGGGCAGTGGCCCAAGCCACCGGCGAGTCACAGGAGGTCGTAGCGCGGCAGTTGACCCACGCCGGCGATCTCGGATCGGTTGTCCAAGCGCTGCTCGGAAAGGGCAAGACGCGCCGTTCTGTGCTGACCGTCGACGAAGTATACGATGGACTCGACCGCGCTGCGCGCGCTTCAGGCGAAGGTGCGCAGACATCACGGATTGCGGCCATCGCCGGGCTGCTGGGGCGCGCGACCCCGGCTGAGGCCAAGTACATTGTGCGCATGGCCACCGGCAAGCTGCGATTGGGCGTGGGAGATATGACGATTCTCGATGCCCTGGCCGAGGTGTTCGCTGGTGGGAAACAAGCGCGCAAGGAGCTCGAACGGGCCTATAACTTGACCTCCGACCTCGGCTATGTCGCTGCTGTTGTGACCGAGGGTGGGTTAGAAAAGATCCGCAAGATCCACGTCGTGGTGGGCAAGCCGATCCGGCCGATGCTGGCCGAGCGTCTAGGGGATCCCGGGGAGATTCTCGCCAAACTCGGCGGCCGGTGCATTGCCGAGTACAAATACGATGGCGAACGCCTGCAGATTCATAAGAAAGGTAAAGAGGTTGAGATCTTCTCCCGCCGGCTGGAGAAGATTACGGACCAATATCCAGACGTGGCGGATCTGGCCCGCCGCTACCTGAAGGCTACCGACGCCATTGTCGAGGGTGAGGTGGTGGCGGTCGATTCTGAAACCGGGGA
>VBAI01000288.1 GCA_005882295.1 Candidatus Segetimicrobium genomatis
AGGCCGTGGAGACCGCATACGGCAAAGAATACACGGCGAGTGAAGGAAGCCGTTCCACGAGGATCATCTACGATGAACTGGGCATCGCCTTCGACCTCGGCCGTTCCGGCACGCTCTCAAGCAAAGTGACGCAGATCTTCATCTTCGTGCCGGGCCAGTGGAAGGCGATCATGGAAGGCCTATAAGGACAATTGCGGGATTAGGGATTCGGGATTAGGGATTGGGAGGCGCCTGAACGGGCGCCTCTCTTATCTTTCCAGGAGTTATTGGCCGGGGTCAGGTGGCCAGTGTCTGGTCGAGTTCTCTCCCAGGCGGACCAGAGAACATTGCGGACTTGTGTACGATACTGTGTTCTTGAGTATGAACGCATCGGAGGCCTGGATCCACATATAGGTCAATCGCGTCCAACGCGACGGGCATTCATGGTATCCATTATTTACGTACAGCAGCAGGCGGGGGAACACAAATTTGACACCTCCGTCTCCTAGGTCGCGTTGAATTTCCTCGGGTATGGTTGCACGATCGTACTCGACCGAATGCGGTGGGTATCTAATGTGGGAAGGGTGGAATGAGAAGACATGGGCATCATAACCCGCGCAGCTTGCTCCACAATGCAGGACCTGGATCACCCATAACGCGGTATCGCTGTTGGGGACGGCAACCCCGACAACGTTGGCTGCGGACGTACCATCGCAACCGTGAATCGCTAGATATGAGGCCGTGTCGCCCAAGTTATAGGACCATCGCGAGATTCCCTTGCTGTCTTTAAGCACAATCCCCACCACGCTGCCCGCAGCGCAGTCGAACCTTGTTCCGACGTCTACCTCTGCAAGAGTAAAGGTTTCGCCGCCTACGGCTACTTTGAACGTTTGAGGAACGGTCGATGGATTTTGGCGAACCTGACTTGCACCGCCGATTGTAGTGGTGAGTAGGGCGAGTGTTGCGAGGAGCTTCGTGAACATTAGCCTTTCATCTCGCGGGCAACAACTGGCGGAGGGGGTGGGATTCGAACCCACGGAGCAGGTGTTTGCCCACTCAACCGCTTAGCAGGCGGCTACCTTCGGCCGCTCGGTCACCCCTCCGATCCTGCACAATACTAACACATCAGTGAACGCGGGAACGAGGGAACGAGATGGCCTCCGCCTTCGGCTCAAGGTATTCACTCCACGGCCGCAGCATCCGCCGGAATGCGCCGAGGTTCACTCCCCGGTAGTCATCAGGAAATCCCTCAAGCTTCTGCAGGCCCTTCGTTAGCAGCGTTCGCGCGCCGTGAAAGTTGCGTTTCTCGTAGTGATAGAAAGCCGCGGCCGCCTGGACGATCCCATGATAGAAAGCTCTCTCAGGCCCGGGAGTCGCCCTCCACACGCCTTCCAGCAACTCATGACATTCAAAGTAGAGCCCGGCGTTGAAGAGCGCGACGCCGCGCCGGAGTTCGGCTTCGTCGCCTTGCGGTCCGAGCGTACGCACTAGCCGCAGAGCGTCGAGCAGGCGGGATGTCTGGCGCCGCAGGTACTCGAGAAAGGGCAGAAACGGCTCCCTGATTGTGAACTCGTCGCTTCGCCTGACAAGCAGGCCGCGTTCCACCAGCCGCTGCGCATCGTCGATGGTGGGGTGCCAGTCAAATCCCCGGCCGAACTCTTCTGCCTTCGTGCGCAGCACAGACCAGGGGACGGCCGGACGGCTCTCCTCAGCCAGCGCCCCATAAGCCGCCGCCACTGCAGCTGAGACTGCGTGCTCCGGATCTCGCACGGCTTCCAGTGCTAAGTCCGCCAGCAGGTGTTTGAGGTCGACGTACGACATGGGCCCTTCAGAAGCGTTACGACAGACCGAAGGTGGTGATGGTGGCGGTAAGTGCGGTGGGCTCGCTGGTCGGCGGGGCGCAGGCGGTGCCTGCGCAGACGAACGCCGTCGGCTCGGCGGCGGAGGCGACCATGGCCTGTACCGCCTCGGGGAATGGAATCGAGTGATCGCCGTCGGCGTGCAGCGACACAATCTTATCCGGACGGAAGACCCGCAGGGCGGCCTCATGGAGCGCGCGCGTTCGGGGGTCGGTGAGCGGGCCGACGATGGTGACGTGGGCCGGCTCGTGCAGGAGGTCGTCCAGGGCGATGAGGAGGGTCGAGGCAAACAACCCGTGCGGTGCGAGCGCCGGGACCAACTCGCTGAGCAGACGTTCAGCCACACTGCGATAGCTGTCTACCCCGAGGATGCGCGAGAGGCGGAGGAGGACCGCGGCCGCGACGGCGTTCGCCGCGGGCGTGGGCGCATCTTGAACAGGCACGTGCGGGCTGTCGAGGCCGGGCCCCACTGCCTGCCGCGGCACGTCAAGAAAGCCATTATGGTTCCAGTAGTCGCGGAGCATGAGGTCGACGGTCTGGCGTGCCAGCCGGAGGTACCGGCCGTCCCCAGTCAACTGGAACGCATGCAGCAGGGCGTCGGCCATCTGGACCTGGTCGTCCAGCGTCCGCACACCACTCGACGGGTCCGTCCCGAGCCGGTGCGCAAATCCACTCTCCGGACGGTAGCCCTCCTCGATGAACCGGTCCAGCGCCCGCAGTGCTAGGTTACGGTACCGGGATTCGCCCAGGATCACAGACGCGTCGAGGAACGCGGTAATGGCCAGGCCGTTCCAGTTTGCGTAGCAGGCGTGATCGACGTACGGCATCTGCCGTTTCCCGCGGGCGGCGATAAGTTTTTCGCGGCCGCTGCTGAGCAACCGGCGGACGTCGGCGACGTCCCGGTGCAAGACCGCGGCCACGACGTCTGGATCCCGGTCCACATAGAGCACATGCCGGGCAGGATCGTTGTGCATCTCTCCCCGCCCCTGCAGGTGGTAATGCTCAGCCAGCACGGAAAATTCGTCGTCGCTGAGCACGGCCCGGGCCTCGTCGATCGCCCAGGTGAAGTAGCTGCCGTCGTCGCCCGGCGTAATATCGGCGTCCTGGCTGCCGTAAAATCCGCCACGCGCATCGTCGTAGAGCACCGCCGCCATGAACTCGGCGGTGTCACGCGCGACCTCGGCGAGGTAAGCGGGGCCCGAGGCCTGAAAGGCGTGCGCGTAGTTGGCCAGCAACCCTGCGTTGTCGTACAGCATCTTTTCAAAGTGCGGGACGATCCACCGCGCGTCGGTGGCATACCGGTGAAACCCGCCGCCCAGCTGGTCGTGCATACCGCCCCGGGCCGTGTGCACCAGTGTGCGCAACACCATCTCCAGCAGTGCGTCTTCGTGGGTCCTGGCGTACCGGCGGAGTAACAGATCGATCGTGGACGGATGCGGGAACTTGGGCGCGTCACCAAATCCACCGTTCGTGGGATCGAATGCCTGCCGGATGCTGTCGATGCCGGCGGCGAGTAGCGATGGATCAAGCGTTCCGGGGTGTCCTGAGCCTTCGCGCGCGGCGAGCTGGCGGTGCAGCTGCGCCGCGGCATCTTGGGCCTCCTCCCGGCTCTCGCGGTAGTACTGGGCCACGCTCAGCAGGACACGCTTGAAGCTCGGCCGGCCGAACGCGTCCACCGGCGGGAAATAAGTGCCGCCGAAGAAGACCTTCCCGTCCGGCGTGAGGAAGCCGGTCAGCGGCCAGCCGCCTTGTCCGCTGATGGCGGTGACCGCCTGTTGGTAGCGCGCGTCGAGATCGGGCCGCTCGTCCCTGTCAACCTTGACGGCGACGAAGTGCTCGTTGACGATCGCCGCAACCGCGGGGTCGTCGTAGCTTTCGTGGTCCAGCACATGGCACCAGTGGCACCAGACCGCCCCGATGTCGAGCAGGATCGGTTTGTCCTCGCGCTTCGCGCGCTCGAACGCCTCCGCAGACCACGCATACCACTGCACGGGTTGGTGCGCGGCGGAGCGCAAATACGCGCTCGGTTCGTTTGCCAAGCGGTTTTCGCTCATGACTCG
>VBAI01000289.1 GCA_005882295.1 Candidatus Segetimicrobium genomatis
GCTGCTTGATAAGGGGCTCGTCAACATGATCTGCGATCCTGTGTCCACGCTCATCCTGCAAAACGTCAAACCCGGCAAACACCTCCTGGCCGCAGTGCCGGCGCAGAATGACCACGAGGAACTGGAGAAGGCCGAGGTCAAGGCCACGTTCGATTATCAACCTGCGAAGCCGCTGCCGCCGGTGACGAGTCTGAACCTTGGCAAACCCAGCGTGAGCATCCTGTCGCCCAAGAATGGGGCGACGGTGTCAGGACAGACGTTTTCCCTGGTCTTTGATGTGCGGAACTTCCGGCTTTCGTGCGACCTCCTCGGCCGACCCAAGGTGAACGGCACCGGCCATTGGCATGTGA
>VBAI01000290.1:0-3018 GCA_005882295.1 Candidatus Segetimicrobium genomatis
CGATGTCGGGTTGCGCGTGGAGCGGGTCGAGGACCATGCCGGGTCGAGCCACGAAGGCCGCCTTGCAGCCCATACTCATCGCACCGGCAATGTCCCAGGCATGCGCGGCCACGAGTCGCACCTCGCTGATCGGCACGCCAAAGCGTTCCGCGGCCATGCGGTAAGGTTCGGCCGCAGGCTTCAGGCGCTTCACCTCGTCTGCGGAGAGCACGTGCTCGAAGAGGTCGATCAAACCCGCATTCTGCATCTGCGCCTCTGCCACTTGCTTGGTTGAGTTCGTGAGGGTACCGAGCCGAAGCCCCGCCGCTTTCAAGCGTTCGAGGCTCTCCCGTACCTCAGAGTAGGGCGGCAGCTCGCGAATCGTGCCGAGGATTCGTTTGCGGTCGTCGTCGGTGAGGCTCCTCCCGAGCCGTGCCGCAACCATGTCAAGCGCGCCACGCCCGATCGTCCCAAACTCAACATAACTGCCCAGAACGATCGTGACGAGGAAGTTCTGCACGAATTGCTGGAACCACTGTCTCCGGACGTTGGCATCGCCGAAGACACGCGCAAAGTGAGAGTCGAGCGCCTGCAGGTCGAGCATCGTCTCGTTCACGTCGAACACGATTACGTTAGGCATTGTCGGTATCCTCAAAAACCCGCATTTTAGAGGATCGCGCCGGACACCCAGACCCAGTAATACACGAGGTACAGACCGGCGCCGATTAGAAGCAGCGCGCTGAGACCATTCACGTGAGGGACGATCGCGCGAACGATTCCGATTAGCGCATCCTGAAAGAGGACCGCGCTGACGGTGACCGCCATGAGAACCGTCCCCATGCCCAGCCCGAAGCTGATGAACTGACCGAAAGACGCGAGTAGCCCCTGGGAGGCTAGCGACGTTCCAAGCACGAGCAAGAATACCGGCAGCGTGCAGCTCAGCGATCCCGCGGCGTACGCGATGCCAAATAGAAACACGTTG
This sequence comes from Candidatus Segetimicrobium genomatis, assembly GCA_005882295.1. GTDB lineage: Bacteria > Sysuimicrobiota > Sysuimicrobiia > Sysuimicrobiales > Kaftiobacteriaceae > Telluricultor. The sequence continues at coordinate 962 of VBAI01000290.1, forward strand.
CGCGTGCTGCGCTGAGGGATGACGTGAACCCGGCTGGCGGGCAACAGCCCGATGGTCCGGCCGCTGCGCAGCATCCACACCCCGAGCACAGTCAGTCCTGCGCCAATGGCCGCGCCAACATATGGGAAGGTCCGGATGAGCCACTGGCCACCCACTGCCATCACGCCGCCCACTGCGGCCAGGACGAGCAGAAAACCTGAGGTCGCCACCACGCCAAGGCCCAGCGCTCGCGAGACGCGGCGGACTCGCGATGACTCCTCCAAGGTGCCGCGCGCGCCGAGCTGATACGAAAGATACGCGGGCAGCATGAAGAATCCACACGGGTTGACGCTGGCGACCATCCCTGCCGCGAAGGCCCACCCCAGCGGGATCAGCGTCGCGAGATCAGCCACCGTGCTTTCCGCGCGATTTCGTACCGCAAATAGGATGGCCAGCAATCCAATGACGGCCAGGGCGGACAGCAGCACTAACGCAGCCGCCACCCGAGGCTGATCGGCGCGACGAGCGGGCGGCGGGGCGGTTCGGGATTCGTTGGCCATCGTCCGGAAGACTCAGGAAGTCATGGCGAAGACGATACCCGGGTGAAGTCGTCGGCGAGTGCCTTGACCTGGTTGAATGTCAACAACCCGGCATGCTTACGCCAGATCCGTCCACCGGCGGTGATGAACACCGTGGTCGGCATCCCCAGGATCTCGTAGTTGCGGATGGTCCTGATGTCGAAGGTCGTGCCGGCAGGGTAGGTGATCTTGAGCTCCCGCAGCAACGCCCGCGCGTCGTCACGAGAACCCAGGTTGATGAACGGACCGATATCGACGCCGATCAGGTCAAACTTGCGCTTGGGCTGCTCGTAGAGCCGCTGAAAATCGGGCATTTCTGCGCGGCAGGGTGGGCACAGTCCTGCCCAAAAATTCAGGACCACCGGTTGCCGCTTCTTCTCCCAGAGGTCAGACAGCGCGATCTTTTCCCCGCCGACTTCCGCCTGGCCCTGGTACATGGTTACCTCAATATCCGGTGCGAGCCGCAGCGGCGGGGTAGAAGCCGCATCAGATGGCGTTTGGACTGTGCGGGGACGGAACAGGGTGAAACCTACGGTTGCTGCAAGTGCGACAACCACAGACACGCCGATGACCGACGTTTTTGCGCGCATGGTTTTCCCTCTCGCACGAGTATACGGCTCAACTCCACCACAAGCGGGAAATATTGCGCAGTGGCCTGGCGTACATTGGGCTAGTAGGAGGTGAGGGGCGATGCCGAAGTCGGTAGTTGTCTACTCGCAGCCGGGCTGAGTGTTCTGCGGCAAGGTGAAGGAGTTCCTTCGCCAGAAGGGCGTGCCGTATACGGAGAAAGATGTCAGCGCCGACGAGCAAGCGATGAACGATCTGATGGAACGCGGTTTCTATGCCACGCCAGTCACCATTATCGACGGCGAAGCGGTCGTGGGGTTCAACCGCGCCCGGCTGGAGCAACTTCTGGGATCCTGAGCAAGGAGCGCGTCAATAGAGCTTCCATCACAGAATGGCGGTGCGCTCGGTGCCACGAGAGTACGGCCCGAAAGTTGGGGAGACCATCCCCTCATTCAGCGCCCTGAATCAGTTCGGTCGCCGGCAGACGCTTGAGACGATCGCAGGCCCGGCCGGGGCGGTGATCGTCTTCATGCGCAGCGCGGACTGGTGACCATATTGCAAAGGCCAGCTCGTGGAGTTGGCGAAACACGCTGACCGGCTGCGGGCGCGCGGGTACGGAATCTGCAGTATCAGCTACGACACCGCAGACGTGCTGCGAGAGTTTGCGAATCGCCGTGGAATCACGTATCCGATGCTGTCAGATCCGGATTCCGCCATCATTCGTGCGTTTGGGCTCATCAATGAAGAGGTTACCGACGGGATCTGCGGCTCCCCCTGGTTACCCTGGTTCTGGTTTATGTGGGGAAGACTCGTGAACGGACAGCGCTGGCCGGCTGATGCGCTCGGCGACTTGGCGCCCGTTCAGGTGCAGGCGCACCGTGAGGGGGACGGCGTTCCGCAGCGTGTTGTGGACATAGCAGTATCGTTCCGCCT
>VBAI01000290.1:3037-3609 GCA_005882295.1 Candidatus Segetimicrobium genomatis
GTCTACCCGGTGGTGGACGCGCCCGCGCAGAGTGCCGCTGACGGTCTCGATGGCGAGCCGACGGGCCATCGCGAGTTTGATGAACTGGTTGAGCAGACAGGTGAGCGCGCCGGCCAGGAACACCTGCAGCGGGGAGGGTCCGGCGTCCGTGCCGCCGCGCTCGCGTGGTTCGTCGACTATCAGCCGGTGGTGGGCGTGCGGATGCGGTGTGACCTCATGCCGCAGCTGCTCCACCTGGGCGGCGTCGACGCGGATGGTGCCGATGCTCCCGCTGCGGCCCGCGACCAGATGATTGACCGCGATCTCGACGAGTTCGGGATACGTTCTCATCAGGACCTCCTGCGCTGCAACCGAGGAGCATAGGGGGCACCGGCGATCGTGAAGGAGGTTGCCGGCCTCCACGGCGGTAAGGTCGGCGCCCGGAGTGACGGCGGACGGACGACCCCGTGGTTGACGCTCTCGGTGGAGCTACACGCCGGCTGGCGTCAGCTCGAAGACGGCGCTTCCAGGGCGAGCACGGCCTCGCGTGGGAAGCTCACGGTCAGGGCCTGCCCCCGCTGCGGGAGCGAGAG
>VBAI01000291.1 GCA_005882295.1 Candidatus Segetimicrobium genomatis
GAAAGCCGGAAGTTCCGCACATCAAAGACCAGGGAAAACGTCTGTCCTGACACCGTCGCCCCATTCTTCGGCGACAGGATGGTGACGCTGGGTTTGCCAAGGTTCAGACCCGTCACCGGAGGCAGCGGGTGGGCAGGCTGATAATCGAACGTGGCTTTGACCTCGGCCTTCTCCAGTTCCTCATGGTCATTCTGCGCCGGCACTGCGGCCAGGAGGTGCTTGCCGGGTTTGACGTTTTGCAGGATGAGCGTGGACACAGGATCGCAGATCATGTTGACGAGCCCCTTATCAAGCAGCAGGTGCCAGTGACCCGTACCAGCTTTGTTTGGCGTGCCGGCCAGCGAACAGTCCAACGTCCAGTTGCTGATCTGCAAGATAATTGGCACCGCGTTAGCCGTCACCACCTCACCATCCTTGGGCGAGACGATGGTGATCTGCGGTTCGGTTCCCTGAGCACGGACTTCATGGGATCCACTGTCTGGCAAAAGGAGGAGGGCCGCGATCACAATCAACGGCAGCACCCGCTTGCCAATCGACGAAAACCGCCAGAATACGCATACGCGCATCTCTACACCTCCGCCGGGGGAATCCTAAATCTTTACATTACGGTTGACCGACCCTAACTACTGTGAGCTGGCTTACATATCCCTTTCGGGGGGAGGCTCGCGCCTCGTCGCAGTCAGGGCTTGTAGATTCTGGTCTTCGGCTTGAACACCACCCAGGAGAACCAGAAGTGATTGCCGTTGACCAACGGGGTGAGTCGCTTGCCGGCCAGTGGCCCGGCCGTCGCCGCACCGAGGATGTTCCAGGTGCTGCCGGTCTGCGCATCAATGATTCGGACTCCACTCGCCTTTAACGTCAGCACCTTTCCTTCCAGCGTCCGCTCAAAGACCCCGGCGGTCCCGACGTCGCGTGAGTCGGGGATGCTGCCGCCGTCGAGGGCAGACGTGACGCCCTTGGTAAACACTACAACGATGGGCCTGCCGCCGACGGTGTCGTTGACCAAACGGACCTTTTCCATCACGCTGAACGGATAGGCCACATCTTCCCCGCCCAGCGAGACTGTGACCACACGCTCCATCGGCGGCAGGCGACCGTCCTTCGGCCCGCGGTACAGGAACGGAGAGGAATTGATATCATCGTATCCGACATAGGGGTTGCTACCGTATGACCGGCGGTGGCCGGTTTCACGGTTCAGCACCTTCCCCCCTGGATAGGTCAGCTTAAACATCTCCCACGAGATGATCTGCGACGGCAGAAACACCAGGCGCTTGCTGGTCATCTCGCCGACGATCGCCTCGCCGGTCACCTGCTGCCACCAGGACTCCGTCTGGCGATCGTACATGACCAGGTCCGAGAACCGCAGCTTTCCGGTCGTGCCGAAGTCCAGCACCCGGCCTTCCAGCCGGCGGTCAAATACGATGGACGTGTTGCACAATGGACAGAACGTGACCGCCACCGGCTGCCCGGCCACGGTATCGTTGGCGATCTCGTGCCAGATGAGGATCTGCAGAGGATAGGCGCGCGCCTCCCCCGCCCGCTCAAAAAGGATGACCGGCTCTCGGGGCTTCAGCCACTTATCCGCGTCAGGGACGGCGTCAAACTGCGGCGTATCGATGGCCGGAATGCCGTCCTTAGGGGGTCCTCCGGACATGATCTCATTGAATGGCACGCTGTACTTTGTAAAATCCGTCTTCCACTCCGAGGTGTCAAAGGGAATTCGCTGGCCCCAAGCCCAGCCCGTGGCGGACACGAGAGTGATCATCGCCACTGCCGCGACTATCAGGACGGGAGACTTCACCGTGCCCCCTTTGGCGGCGTCCCTACGATGCCTTGCCGTGCGCGACGCGGATATGCTCCTTCAGGCCGGATCATGAGAACTGAGCCATGCGTCTTCCCTCCTCTGGACGATCTCTACCCATCCTATGTTGTGGCGGGTGGAGAGAAATGTAGCGTGGCTCACACCCCGCCGGAGCTCGTGGACGCCTTCATCAAGCATGTGCAGGAGGGGCACGGGAAGCAGGTTTCCAGGGAACAGGCGGCGTCTCTCGTCCGCGAGGAATGAGCCTGCGGCTACGCAGGCATCTGAACGTTAGAAGGAGGTCGATCACGATGAATAATCAAGCTCTTGCGTTCGGGGAAGCGCCAGTAGGTGCAACCTGATAGTCGCGTCCTTCCCATTGTGCTCGCGCCGGCCAGAAGAAGGTGAAGCGCAAGGGAGCCTGCTGAGCTGTGGGAACGGCGATGTCGACGAACGCCAGTCCCAGCGCCGTGGGCGTCGACGGCGTGTCCTCCTGGGTGCCCCATTCATCACGGGTCCAGCGGAGACGGAACGGGCTGGCCGCGATGATCCGCAGGGTAGACCCTGGTGGTACAACTCGCGGCTGCCGATTGAACGTCCAGATTTCGAGCAGTTCGGCGTCGCGCCGCCGGTAGCGGTCGGCCACCTCGGGAATGAAATCGAAGACCTGCCCATTATGGATGGACCGCAGGAGGTTGATGTACTCGG
>VBAI01000292.1 GCA_005882295.1 Candidatus Segetimicrobium genomatis
GATCTTCAGGACCGCGTCGATCACACGCAGAGAATCCACGATCAGCGGATCGTGTGGATCACGAATCCCATACCGCACGAGTTCCAGAAATCCCGCATCGACGATCTCGTTGGCGGGAAACTCGGCCTGGGCGCCGGGCGGTTGATTCGTCAACCGCAGCGTTCCACGATTGGGATCTTCATCAGGTTGCACCTCGCCCATGGCGACCGGATGGATGCGAATGAAGTGCCGTAGGATTCCGGGTACCAGCCGACCGGAGGTCGTGACCGTCCAGGACTCCACGTGGCGTTCCAGGAAGTCCGCGTACGCCTGAATGAAATCGGCCTCCCGGTCATCACCGCGCTGGCGCGCATACATCGCCGCACACGTCAGC
>VBAI01000253.1 GCA_005882295.1 Candidatus Segetimicrobium genomatis
TAGTGGCGGCCCGGGTCGGCCACGTTGAACTCGACTTCCAGCCTCGAAAAGAACGGCGACGGCACGTGAAAGACCATCCGGTACCTGCCGGCCTCCAGGGTTCCCTGAACGAGATCGGCGATGCGTCCGTCATCGTTGGTCTGTTGATCTGAGAGCAGCCGCCCCTGCCGGTACAGTTCAACGCGCACCCCTCGCGCGGGCGCGCCGCGGTCGGTATCGAGCACATGCGTGGAGATGGAGGGGCGCTCGGCCATCCGGCTAGCGCCCGGCAGCATCCATCGTCTTAAAGATGGGCAGAATCCCCAGGTGGTATACGTCGGGACGATCGTCGCCTTCCAGGAGCAGGGCGGCCTTCGCCACCACGGTGCCGCCTGCACGGCGGATCAGTTCGCCCATGGCCTGCAGTGTCTCGCCTGTGCTGACAATGTCATCGACTACGCCCACCCGCTTCCCCTTCACCTTGATCGCGTCGCGTCCGTCGATATAGAGCTCCTGCTCAGTCTTGGCAGTGATCGGTTTGTAGCGCACCGTCACGGGGGACAGCATGAACGGACGGATTTCTTTGCGGCAGACGATGTAAGGCTTGAGTCCGAGGTACGTGGCGATGGCGTGCGCCAGCGGGATACCCTTCGTCTCAGTCGTCACGAACAGATCGCAGCTCTTCATCTTAGGCGCCAGTTCCCGTGCCGCCCGGTCGATGACCTCGGTATCACCGAGGCTATAGTAGTAGGCGATCCACGTATCGGGAGAGACCTGAATAAGCGGAAGGCTCCGCACCGTGCCGGCAATCTCCAGATCGTAACTCGGTTGGCCGCGAAACGGCAGGATGTGCGCCATCTCTATCCTCACTCACGCGATTTCGTGTTGCCCTCGGCACCTTCTTTTCAACGGAGGTGTTTCCCTCTCCCCCACGGGTAGACGCCCTTCCGGAATCCGGAGGAACCTGCGGCCAAGGAACGAAAGCACGGGCCAATGGACCTTGCCAGACTGATCCAGATCGCCCGGGGCGCCGAGCCCGCCGATCTGTTGCTGACCAACGCGCGGGTCCTCGATCTCTACGCCTGCGATATCATCCCCGCCGATGTGGCCATCGCCGGAGGCCGCATTGCCGGGATCGCCCTGCCGGAGACAGACGCCTACCAGGCGCGCGATGTCCTCGATCTCCACGGCAGTTACCTGGCCCCCGGGCTGATCGACGGCCACGTACACATTGAGAGCTCGCTGGTCAACGTCCCGGAGTTCGCCCGGGCCATCGTCCCGCGCGGGACCACCACGATCATCGCCGATCCGCACGAGATCGCCAACGTGCTGGGCATGACCGGCATTCGCTACATCCTGGACGCCGCCAAGTACAACCCCCTGTCCGTCTTCGTGATGGCCTCCTCATGCGTACCGGCCGGCCCGCTGGAAAGCTCCGGCGCCCAGCTCTCCGCCTACGATCTCGAGAGCCTGCTGCAGGACAAGTGGGTGCTGGGTCTGGCGGAAATGATGGACTTTCGAGGCGTTTTGGCGACAGATGATGACGTCCTCGCCAAGTTGCGGACCGCAGCGGCCCGACCGATCGACGGCCACGCCCCCGGGGTGCGGGGGGTGGATCTGAACGCGTATGTGGCCGCCGGCATCGGCTCCGACCATGAGTGCACCACCCGCGAGGAGGCGCAGGAAAAGCTGCGCCGTGGGATGGTGATCATGATCCGGGAGGCTACGGGCGCACGGAATCTGTCCGAGTTGGTCCCCCTCGTCACCCCGCAGACGTCACGGCGCTTTGTCTTCTGCACCGACGACCGGACGCCGGTCACCTTGCTGGACGAGGGTCATATCGACGCCATGATCCGGCAGTCGATCGTCCTGGGTCTGGACCCACTCCTGGCGTTCCAGCTGGCCAGCCTCAACGCGGCCGAATACTTTGGGCTGCGCGACCGCGGGGCGATCACCCCGGGCAGGCGCGCGGACCTGATCGCGTTCGACGACCTCCGGGCGCCGCGGCCCCGCCTGGTCTTCCGGCACGGGCAGCTGGTGGCGCAGGATGGCAAACTGCTCCCCTACGACCGGCCCCTGCGGCTGGCGACGCTCCCTGTGTCGCTGAGCGTCCCGCGGACGAGCCTTCAGTTTCGCATTCCGGCACAGGGCAACCGCATGCACGTCATTCAGATCATCCCAAACCAGATCGTAACCAGGGCCGCCACGGACGACGCGACGATCGCGCACGCAGAGGCTGTCGCCGATCCCGGTCGCGACCTGCTCAAACTGGCCGTGATCGAGCGCCATACCGGCAGCGGGCGCACCGGCCTGGGCTTCGTGCGGGGCTTCGGGCTGCAGCTGGGCGCTCTGGCAT
>VBAI01000254.1 GCA_005882295.1 Candidatus Segetimicrobium genomatis
CATATCACCAGAGACCTTCGTCGCGGATGTCGCTCCCTTTATCGCGGTCAGCTCTTCCTCGACCGCGGTGACCCGCACGCCGAGGGCAGCCAGTTCCGCGCGGAACTCGTTGACCAGCCGCTGAATGGTCTGGACATCCGCTCTGGTCACTTGAGGCGCTGGCGCAGCTGCCGCCGGCGCGGGAATCTTGATGGCCTCGATGCGCGCCAGGATTCTGGCGACGATCATGGCCACCTCGTACCGGGTTACTCCCCGATCGCCCTTGAAGGTACCATCCGGAAAGCCCTCGATGATGCCCTTCGCGGCGAGCTCAGCGATCGCGTCGAACGCCCAGTGATCGGTCGGGACGTCCGCAAACGGCTGAGCAAACGCTGGGGAGACAACCACGAGCACGAGGAGTGCTGCAACTGACACTGCGAGAGTCCTCATCTGCCCGTTACCCCCTTGAGTTGGTAATCATGCCTCCGGCCAGGCCGCGTGCAAACGAGTTTCCATGTTTTCTCTCTGCTGCGGCTGTAGCCGTTGGCTCACTGCCGCCTACCGTCTGCAACGGCGGATAATACGGATTGGCGCCCCCCTTCCCCCGCCTGGATGCCGTGGTTTCGAACGGTAGGTGACACCTTGCACAGGTCCAAATCCGTATACTCCGCTCCAGGCTCAAATCCTCCCCAGATCTTACGCGGAGCCTGGATCGGCACCATGTTTTGCCTCACTTATCTTCATGCTTCCAGAAATCGCTCCAAAATAATGACCGCGGCGTAGTCATCGTACGGTTCGGGTGGCACCTGCATCGACAGCGGCAGGAGGCGCCGCCACCCACGCGGCGGGTGGTCGGCAAAGTACCGCCGCCGGGCCAGGAGTGTGGTGTGTGTTTCCCGGACGACAGAAATGGGGACGCCAGGCAGCTCGAGCGCTAGATGCGCCCGGACGTCACCCAGCCCGGTCCGATCGCCCAGCACCACTTGTTCGATTACGTAGCGTCCTTTCCACTCTCGAAGGACCCGGGCAAGGACATCCGCTCGGACTACCCGCTGGTCGAGGATCGTCCTGTCAGCAGCGATCACGAGCCCGGATTTCGCTCGTCCGGGGTCAATAGCGAGAATCCGCATCAGGGGATCACGAACCGAATCGGGATGATCGCCCAGGATTCGACCGGTTGTCCGTCTCGAGAGGCCGGCGCGAACCTCCACTTCACGGCCGCATTGACCGCAGCCTCGTCAAGCACCTGGGAGCCAGACGATTCGACGACGTTTACCTGTGCCACGGACCCATCCGACCGAACCAGCATCCGAAGGACAACACGTCCCTGTGCAGCCTCCACCCTCAGCTGCGGTGTCAGGACCGAGCGATCGAGCACCACACGATAGCCTCCGGCCGGATAGCCGGCGACCGGGGTGAGCAAGACCGGCGGCGTGAGGAATGGCGCACGATCCGATTCCCTTACGGGAGCTGCCGGCTTCTCTGCGAGTGGCTGATCTCCACCCGACGATGGTTTCGAGGAATCCTCACGTTCGCCGATCTGACCCTTCCCGCTGGAAACCCGCACTCCATACTCGGGCATCACCGGCGGCGTCAATGGGCCAACCTGGACCACATGCTGAGGGGCGACGGGCCGCCGGGCCGGGGCAGCGGTCCTGGGGCCGGATACCTGCGCCCGAGGAGACGCCGTGGTAATTTCCCCCACACCGCCCTCTTCGGCTGCAGTCGGAGCGGAGGGGCGGTCGGGCCGTCCCTGCCGTCCGTGAGGAGTGATCCACACGAATATCAAGAATCCCGCGCCGGCGAACGCGACCAACAACATGGCTCGACGCACGGCTAAAACCTCTCTGCAAACGCGATGAACACGGTCCGACCCGGAGCCGGATAGCCCGCGATCGGCTCATACTGTACGTCACCGACGTTGGCCACGCCGATCTGCCACTGGCCCCCCTCCGGCGCCCCAAGCACGAATCGCAGATTGGTGACGAGGTAGCCGGGCATGTCCACGCGAACGAAGCTCGCCGGATCAATGTCGGGACGATTCCCCACGTACGTGGCCAGGGCGCTGAGGGTGCCGCCGGCGACCTGCGCGTGCAAGGCGGCGGACGCCGTCAAGAATGGAACACGCAGCAGCTGCTCGCCCGTACTCTCGTCAACGGCCCGCGTGGCGGTGACATTGATCACACCACCCAGATGCGACGAAAGGCGCCCGGCTAACTCCAGGGAGCCGCCGGTGATTGTGGCGCGGGCAATGTTTTGGGGCACGAATGAGGCATCGGGTCGGATCATATCCGTCGCTGCCACCGCGAACAGACTACTTCGCACTTCCAGTCCGCCGGGGGTACGCCACGTCACGCCGAGGTCGGCGGACCAGGCAGACTCCGGCCGCAGATTGGGGTTATTGAACGGCGCAAAGTACAGTTCGCTGAAGCTGGGTCCGCGAAAGGTGCGGCCGATGCCCGCGCGGAGCTGCAGTCCTTCCCGAATGATATGCACGATCCCCAGGCGGGGATTGAGCTGGCCTCCGTAAATGGAGTGCAGATCGTATCGCAAGCCGGCCGATAGGAGAGTGCGCTGGCTGAGCTGCCGTTCGTCCAGGACATACAATCCGCCGACCGTGGCCTGCCTCGTGCCCACCGGCCCATTGTCCTCCAACGCCTGGCTCTGTGCTTCCGCGCCGTAGACCTGGACGCCGTCGGATGAAAGGGCGATTGTCCGTTGGACGTTCATCCCGAACACCTGAGTGGCAACCCGGCTGTCCACCGAGGATCCAGGATCGACAAAAATCAAGTCGTCACTCCACCAGTATCCAAGGGCTGTCCATTGTCCGTCGCTCGACTCCCGGTGCCATCCGGTCGACACGATCGTCCTCGCCTCATCCTGCCTGGCTTGCGGGGAAGGAAAGGCTGTGGAACCCGGCACCCCGAGCGCACTCTGAAAGTGATTGATGGTCAGGGTCTGTTCGCTCCCGGCTGCGGCCTTCCACATGGTCTTTCCGATGAGCGTCGTCGACGTCACATCGCTGTTGGGTCGAAAGCCCGCCGACG
>VBAI01000257.1 GCA_005882295.1 Candidatus Segetimicrobium genomatis
GATGGGGCCGCATGGCCACCCGTGCGGTCACGAGAAACTCGGATCCCGCTGACACGCGAACCCCGTTCACCCGCCCACGGCCCCGCCACACCAGGGCCACATACGGCCCGCCTTCGACACTTTCAAATCGGGTCTGGACGACCAGCCGTTTCCCGCTGAATTTCCGAAAGCGAGGTGGAAAGATCCACTCTTGCCGGCCACCGCGCGAGCGCCGTCCGCGCACGGGTTCCGGCCGCAGGTAACAGCGCGTCGGGAGTGAGGGATCGCCGGCCGTCTTGAAATCCACAAACGCCAGGGCCTGATCGACCGACGTGAACCCGGGGTGCATCTCCCGGGGCGTC
>VBAI01000258.1 GCA_005882295.1 Candidatus Segetimicrobium genomatis
TGTACACGTCGGACGGCTCCTGGACCTCGAGCGTCAGCGCCGTTCCCGGGCGGTGCGGAACGCCCGCCGGCACAAAGAAGCCTTCACCAATACGTTGGTGTATGACCGGAGACAGTTCCAGGACCCGGCCGCCCCCAGCGGCAACTGCCCTGGCCAGCACGCGGCGGGTCGTGCCTGGGACCAGCCCGACATGCGTATAGGGAATCGGTCCTTTGGGCGCATCGAGGAAATAATACGCTTCATCCTTGCCGAAGCGCTGCCCGCCGAATCGCGCCGGATAAGCCCAGACATCCTCATCGCGCGCGTGGAAGTGGAAGCCAATCGTCTGCGCCGGGTCCAAGATCTTAATCAGTACGGGTAGATCCGCGCCGTAGGCGGCGAACGCGCGCGGCCCCAGGATCTCCAGTCCGCGCAGCCGCAGCGCCACAGGGAGCCTGATTGTTCCGGCGGGTGTGCTGATGCGACTGATCCCTTCGTCAGGAATCGGGTGCGGGTTCATCGCGGTAACGGTCGACCCAATCCACCGCTCCGGCCGCCACATCCGCACGCGGGGACTGTACGTGCCGCCGGGGCGGTGCGAGATGGGAAGCCGGCCTCCGTCCATGTAGAGCCGCCGCACATAGTTGGGGAGCAGCGGTAGGATTCCCCGCTCCAGCATCCTGTCTAGCGCCTGCTCAACGCGACTCATGCGCGGCTGCGGATCGCACCGCTCTCCATGAATCGCAGTGTCTCCTCGCGGCTGCGCACGCCGGCCGTGCCGCCGACGGCCGTCACGCACAACGCGCCGACTGCGTTCGCGAAGCGCGTCGCGCGCTCCATCTCCCAGCCCGCCAGCACCGCGGCCAGGAATCCGCCGCAGAATGCGTC
>VBAI01000255.1 GCA_005882295.1 Candidatus Segetimicrobium genomatis
ACGACGGCCTCGTCGATACTGTGGGTGATGAAGACGACCGTCTTGCGGCTCTCGTCCCAGATCTTGACGAGCTCTGCCTGCAGCAGCACGCGCGTCTGCTCATCGAGTTCACCAAACGGTTCGTCCATGAGCAGGACTTCGGGATCCGCTGCGAACGCACGCGCCACGCCGACTCGTTTCTTCATCCCTCCTGAGAGTTGGAACGGATACGCACGCGCGAACCTGGTCAGCCCGACTTTCTCAAGGTATGTGGCGACCGTGCGCGCGATGGTGGGCCGCGGCACCCCCTGGATAGACAGGCCGTAGCCGATATTCTCCTGCACGGTCATCCACGGAAAGACCGAATCTTCCTGAAACACCATCGCCGTCTGCGGCTTGGCGCCGTCGGTCCGCGCGATGGTGAACTTACCTGAGGTCTGGTGTTCCAGTCCGGCCATGATCCGGACCAGCGTCGTTTTGCCGCACCCGGATGGACCTAACAGCACAAAGAATTCTCCCTCGCGGACGGTGAGATCCACAGAGGATAGGGCCGTCACGGGCCCATAGCCGGTCGAGAAGACTTTCGTCAAGCCTTTGAGAACGATTTTGTCCACGGCCACCCA
>VBAI01000256.1 GCA_005882295.1 Candidatus Segetimicrobium genomatis
CCTGGACGCGGGATGGTGGCCCGGCGACGGCCGCCCAACAGCACTGCATCAAGCGAGAACGCGCCGGCGCCCGCCAGCAGCAGAGCCAGCGCAATCGCCAGGAGCAGGAAATCCAACTCCCATCCCGCGCCACGCGAGCCGACAAAGCCGGTGCCGTGGGCCATCTTCACCTTCGTGCTGGTCACCACCATCTCGATGGTCATCAAAGCTCCCACGTAGCGTACGAGAAGCCCGAGAATCATCGCCATGCCACCAAAGAATTCCACGATGGAGACGATCCAGGCGAAGGTTCCGGGTATGGGGAAGCCGAGATTCTGGAGGAACCCGGCAAAGCCTGCGGTGCCGGATGGGAACAGCTTCGGGTACCCGT
>VBAI01000259.1 GCA_005882295.1 Candidatus Segetimicrobium genomatis
CGTCTGCCGTGCAGCTCGCGCAGGACGTCAAACGGCAAGGATGGCGCGCTGTCCTCATGCGCACCGCGGAACTGCCTGCCGATCATCCGCTGCTGGATCTCGTCGCGGAGGCTCAGCGGGATCGGCAGGGTGCCAGACCTCCTCGAACGTAGGCGACGAGATGCCGAGGCTGACCCGCCAGGAACTGATTGACCGTCTGTGTGACCGACTCCAGGGCACCCCCGATCCCACGCACGAGGTTGACGTGCGCCTGGCGAAAGGCGCAATGATTGTGGCGGCGACTCCGGGCGAGATTCCCGCGGCCGTTGAGCGATTGAAACCGCTGCTGGGCTACCGCTTTCTGGGGATCCACCACGACGATCTGTTCGCGGCCAGCCGGGCGACCGTCCAGACGAAGATCGGCATCCTCGATGAGACAGGAGCCACCCTCAAAGCCGCGGACGTCAAACTGCGGTGACGCTGGGTTCGCGCGCCCTCACCCCCTCCCTCTCCCGCTCGCGGGAGAGGGCATGGAACACGGCTATTTCAAGGCGGTGGCCAGGAACTCAAACCAGTTGCCGCCCATCACACGCCCGGTGTCGCGCTCGTTGAATCCGTGAGCCAGCAGCGCCTCCGTCAGGCGCGGCAGCTCGGCGTGTGTGGCGATGCCCTTTACCGTCTTGTGCATGTTTTCTTCCGGCGGCGCGTCCGGCGGGAGGTAGTCCAGTTTCATCAGGTCGAGGCCGTCAATGAACGTGGTGAAATCGTACCCGAAGCCCACGTGATCGACGCCGGCCAACGACACGGCGTGGTCCACGTGGCGCAGGAACTCGTCCATGGTGGCGATCTTCGGGCTCATCACGAACGACTGGATCATCAAGCTGACGATCCCGCCCCGCCTGGCAATCGCGCGGATCTGCTCGTCGGTCAGATTGCGGCCTTGCGTGAACAGCGCCTGACAGTTTGAGTGCGAGGCGACGATGGGGCCGGTGCTGGTCTCCAGCAGATCCCAGAAGCTCCGTTCGTTGAGGTGCGACACGTCCCAGATCACCCCGAGGCGGTCCCCCTCGCGCACCAGCACCTTGCCCAACGGAGACAGTCCCTCTCTAGCGTCCTGCTTCGCGCCGCTGGCGAACGCGTTGCGTTCGTTCCACGTTAGCGCCACCACGCGCGCGCCGAGACGCGCGAAGACGTCCAGCAGGTGCGGATCATATCCGAGCGGGCTGCACCCCTCGAGCCCGAGCACCAGCGCGGTCCGGTTAATCTCAACCGCGCGGCGCAATTGCGCGCCCGTGGTGACGATGGCAAATTCCTCTGCGCATTGCGCCACGGATTGCTCCAGGCGCGCGTAGGCCACGAGCGCGCGGCGGAGGCCCTCCGGCGTGTGCTCGAGCTCCACCCACGTGGGGCTCACCACCACACGCACGCCGCCGTCCCGGATGGCCCGCCCCACCGGCATGCTGGCGAGGGCCGGCACCGTGCCCCGCACATCTGTGGCGCGGCTGACGGCCAGCGGCAGGTCGCAGTGTCCATCGACGGCGGTCAGCCGGCGGTGTACAGAGGTCACATCGAGCGGACTCACGGCCGCCCCTCGCTCTTTCCGACGTACGTCCTACTTCATTCCCATGCCGGAGAATCCGGTGGGACGCAAGCGGAGACTCACCCGCTTCTGTGGAGAATCCGTCGGCGGGTATTTGTACGGCTGGCCACCGTAACGCATCGAGAGACGGTCGATGTCGCGCGCGCCGTGCTCAAAGTCCAGGCGGACCTTGCCGCGAATCTGCACATATAGATAGGGATTGTCCTTGTCCACAACGGCGATCGCCGCGTAGGGGTTGGCCTCCAGGTTGCGGAGCTTCACCCGCCCCTGCGACGTGTCCATCAGAATTTCATCGCCATCCAGCATGAACCAGACCGGCGTGACCTGCGGCCGGCCTTTCGGGCTGACCGTGGCCAGCGCGGCGAAATTCGGCTTCTCCAAGAACTTCTTAACATTTTCGGGCAGTTGCATTCGGCTTCCCCTCCTGCATCGTGTACCGGTGCAGCTTCATCGTATTCTGGCAGCCTTCGCCTGCCAAGCCCCATCGGCCAGGAGCCGGCGCGCAGCAGGCCGTAACCAGTAGGCAGGACTCGCTTTAGGAGGATCGCCGGGATCTATATGCAGCCGCGCATGTGGCGGGGCGTCATTGAGGAGTACCGGGAATTTCTTCCTGTCACCGACGCCACGCCGGTCATCACCCTCCGCGAAGGTGGGACCCCACTGCTGGAGTCCCGTCTGGGGACTCCACACGGGTTACGCCTGCTGGTCAAATACGAGGCCACGAATCCCACCGGATCATTCAAAGATCGCGGCATGACCGTGGCGGTATCCAAGGCAGTGGAAGGCCGCGCGCGCGGGATCATCTGCGCGTCTACCGGGAACACGGCCGCCTCGGCCGCCGCCTATGCCGCTCGAGCCGGACTGCCATGCGCGCTCATCGTCCCCGCGTCCGGTGTCGCCCTGGGGAAACTGGTCCAGGGTATTGCCTGCGGAGCGACCATCATCGCCGTCCAGGCCGCCTTTGATCGCGCTCTGGATCTGGTGCGCGAGGCAGCGCCGCTCCTTGGACTCACACTGGTCAACTCCGTCAATCCCCACCGGCTCGCCGGACAGAAGACCGCAGCATTCGAGATCTGCGACGCGCTGGGCCGGGCGCCACTGACGCTGGCCATCCCAGTGGGAAACGCCGGTAACATCACCGCCTATTGGGCGGGGTTCAAGGAGTACAAGGCGGCGGGGCGTATCGCCTCGCTGCCCGGAATGATCGGCGTCCAGGCTGAAGGCGCGGCCCCGTTGGTCCG
>VBAI01000019.1 GCA_005882295.1 Candidatus Segetimicrobium genomatis
CGTATCTGAAGTTTGCTCATCCCGCATCCGGGTTTGCGGTCGTCGGAGTGGCGGCGGTGATCACGGTGGATGCGCAGGGACGGTGTGCGAGCGCCAGGGTGGGGGTGACCGGAGTGGGGCCTGCCGCCTACCGGCCCGCGCGCGTGGAAGCGCAGTTGAAAGGCGCAGCCCTGGATGATAAGACCGTCGGGGCGGCGGCAGAACACGCCGCCGAGGGTGTCAATGTCAACGAGGACCTGTTCGCATCTGCCGAGTACCGCGCGCATCTGGCCCGGGTCTTCACCAAGCGGGCCGTCCTGGCCGCAGCCCAACGAGCCAGATGAACCTACACAAACTACACAATCTACACAACCTACACAATCAACTGAAGGCACATTCCCAGGTAGGTGATTGTGTAGCTCGTGTAGGTTGTGTAGGTTGTGTGGATTAGTATGGCCGTGTTATGGGAAGAGATCGGCTGGGTCGATCTGGAGACCTACCTCCGCCGTGACGACCGGGCCATCCTGCCTGTCGGATCGTGCGAGCAGCACGGGCGGCACCTCTCCTTTGCCACCGACTACCTGATCCCTACTGAAATTGCGGTGCGCGTCAGCGCGCGGACCGGTGTACCGGTCACGCCGACCCTGTGTTTTGGGATGTCCGTGCACCACATGGAGTTCCCCGGGACCCTGAGCCTCTCTCCCGATACATTCATGGCCGTGATCCGCGATCTCGTGGAGAGCCTGTATCGCCATGGATTCCGGCGGGTGCTCATCCTCAACGGTCACGGGGGCAACATCGCACCCCTGACCACCGCGCTGTCCACGCTGGCGGACCGCCACCGGGATCTCCGCGTCAAGGTGGGTCACTGGTGGCAGGATCCCGCGGTGCAGGCGGTGATGCGCGAGGCGTGGGGCGATGTCGAGTACCACGCGGCGGCCGGTGAGACGTCCGCCATCCTCGCCGTCCGCCCCGCGATCCCGAAGCTCGAGCGCGCCGCGCACTCAGCCTGGCGCGACGGGATGGAGTTCAAAGGCCCCCGGCACTGGAAGGTGCTGTTCCCCCACGGCGCGGTCGGTGTCGATCCGAAGAAGGGATCGCCCGAGATCGGTGAGAGGCTCCTTTCTACTGCGACGGATCGGTTCGCCCGCGAAGTAGAGCAGTGGGAGCCCCTGGAAAAGAGTTGAAGAGTTGGGGGACGCTATGGTGAGTCAAGTAGAGCTGATCGACACCCTCGCCGGACTGGCGCTCTTCGCCGACCTGTCCCGCCCTCAGCTGGAGGCCGTAGCCCATACGTTCGAAGAGGAGTATTTTGCCGATGGCCAGCGCATCCTGCGGCAGGGGTTCTCTGGAAGCAACCTCTATGTCATCGTCAGCGGCCAGGCCGCGGTCCATGTGGACGGAACGCAACGTGCCACGCTGGCACGGGGGGACGTGTTCGGTGAGATCTCCGTCCTGCTCGGCGAGCCTCCGGCCGCGGACGTTGTGGCGATGGGGCCACTGCGGTGCCTGGCCTTGCCGGGACCTGAGGTGGAGGGGTTTCTGCTGACCTATCCCCGCGTGTCCTACCGCATGCTGCAGGCGGAAGCCCGGCGCGTGCGGACCGCGAACCTGTGGCGCTAACACAACCTACACAACCCACACAATCTACACAATCACCTGATAAGACAACACCGATCGAGGGTTGCAGAGGCAGGTAATTGTGTAGGTTGTGTAGATTGTGTAGGTTGGTGCGAAGCAAGATTCCACGCCGATGAAGAAAGCTACGAGGGGACGAAAGCCGTTTCCCCCTGGTCGCTATCCGGTCGTCATCATCGGCAGCGGGCCGGGGGGGTTGCAGACGAGTTACGCTCTCCGGCGGCTGCGCGTGGAACATGCGGTCCTCTCCGCGGATGCCGGTCCCGGCGGTATGTTCCTTCGCTTTCCGCTCTTCCAGCGGCTGATCAGCTGGTCCAAGCCCTACGCGCCGGCGGCGCGGGGCACACGGCCGTACGCCTGGTACGACTGGAACAGCCTCCTCGCGGACGACCGGACACACCAGGCCCTGGTCGCGGAATTCATGGATGGTTCTTCCTATTACCCGTCACGTGTGGAGATGGCACGCGGGCTCGCCGCCTTTGTACGCCGCGCGCGACTGGCGGCCCGGTACGGCTGCCGGTGGGAGGCGACGCGAAAGACCAGCGATGGATTCACACTGGTTACCAGCAACGGGGACTACACCTGCCGAGCTCTCGTCGTCGCTGTTGGTATGGCGGAGCCGTGGAAGCCGGACGTGCCGGGTCTCGAGCTGGTCCCGCACTACGTCCGGACGCGGGCGCCGCGTACGTACGCGGATCAGCGCGTGGTGATCTTGGGTAAGCGCAACTCGGGATTCGAGGTAGCCGATGCGCTGCTGCCGTGGGCCCGTCAAATCATCCTGCTCTCCCCGCGCCCCGCGCTGCTGTCGATTCAGAGCCGGTCCACGGCCGGTGTGCGGGCGAGGTACCTGCTTCCATATGAGGACCATGTGCTGGGGGGTGGGGTCGTCGCCCTGGACGCCGCCACAAATCGCGTCGAGCGCACCGGCGCCGGCTACCGGGTCTTCGCTGCGGGCACCACCCGGCCGGGCGAATTTGTCTTCGACGCCGACGCCGTCATCGCCGCAACGGGTTTCACCACGCCACTCGGTGACCTCCGTGCGCTCGGACTGGCGACATTCAACCAGGACCGCCTCCCTGCGCTGACGCCGTTCTGGGAGAGTACCACCGTCCCAGGGATCTTCTTCGCGGGGACGGTGACGCAGGGAGCGATCGGCTTGAAGAAGCATGGCATCCCCAGCAACTCGGGCGGGGTGGGAGGGTTCAGGCACAACGCCCGCGTGCTGGCACGCTATCTCGCAGAAAAACACTTTGCCGTCGCCACCCCCCGGCCCACGCTGCGGTCAGAAGAGGTCGTCCCGTATCTACTGTCGGAGGCGGCGCGGGCCCCGGAGCTATGGAATCAGCGTTCGTACCTGGGCCGTGTGGTCAGCGTCAACCCCGGCGAAGGGATTCGAGATGAAGGAATCATCCCGCTGGCCCACTTCGTGGACGCCAGCGGACCCGATGCGGTGGCCATCGTGCTGGAAACGGACCAGAGAGGGGATCATCATCCGGCGGTGTACGTCCGCCGCGGCGGCCACGTCACTGAGCATGTCCTCTCGTCAGATCCACTGCACAATTTCGAAACGCCCGACCACCGAGGCCAACTCACCGCGGTGCTCAACGGTCTCCTTTAACTGCGTCTACTTGGTCTTCTTGGTCTACTTGGTCTTCTTAGTCTTCTTAGTCTTTAGACCAAGTAGACTAAGTAGACCGGGTAGACAAAGTAGACGGCAGTTAGTGCGTGTGCTGCTCGCTGACGCTGCGGAGGCGCCCGGCCACCACCCGCAGGAGCGCAAGGGTCAGTTTGGGATTCTTTTCAAGGAGTTTGGCGAAGTCCCAGGACGCCAGAGCCAGGCAGGTGGTTGGTTGCTCGGCGATGACGTGTGCCATGCGAGGGGTTTGGTCAAGTACGGAGAGTTCACCGAAGAAATCTCCTGGTCCCAAGCTGGCGATCACTGCGTTGCCCCGCGTCACCCTGGCCTGCCCGGAGGCGATGAGATAGAAACCTGTGCCCACCTGTCCCTGGCGCACGATGTACCGCCCCGGCGCGAACTCAATCTCAGTCATCAGATCGGCAATCTCGCTCAGCGCTTTTGGGCCGACGCCTGAGAAGAGACTCACGTTGCCGAGCAGCGTCGTTTTTTGTTTTTTGGTCATCGCCACGGCGAGTTCCAGGAACGTAAGGGCCCGTTGCTTCCTTCTATATCCTGTCGTCCCCTACGCGGGCGACACAGCGGACGTTTTTGCTCAGACGAGCCCTCGTCCCCTCCACTTGGCAAAGATGGACTCGACCTGCTCCCCCGCCCACTTGGCAGCCTCCTCGGGGGTCATCTTGTCTGTAGCCGCAAGCGCGAACATCTGCGGGATAATGTAGGTATCGAACACCTCACCCTCAGCGGCGTTCGCGAACCCGGGGAAGCCCACGTTCGTGCTCCAGGAGAGTGCCGTGGTGAGTTCCCGGTACATGTTAGGTTGCCCCAACCGCGCGGCAACCGTATCATGGAGCACCTGGTCCTGCAGGTTGGACACGGTGCCGGGGAACGATGGGAACTCATAGAACTCCGAGCCCACAAACGCCCGCGCCCAGTTGTTGCCGTAGTCGACCAGGAACTGCTTGGCAAGCTTCTTCTGTTCCGGTGAAGTGAATTGCCAGATCCCGTAGGAGAAGAAGACGTGCTCCGAGCCCAGCCGCTTCCCCCCCAGGTTATTCGGCCCCCGCGGTGGTTTCCAGAGCTGCACCTTGGGGTAGAACTCGGGATCGGTCTTCTCGAGGGTGCGGGCGATCGAGATTGCGTTCAACGTCCAGGAGATCTTGCCCCCCTGCATCGCGCGGTTGTTCGACGAATCATCCCAGGCCAAAACCTCCGGGTCCATGGCCTCCTTGAAGAGGGCCCGGATGTACTTGATGGCCTCGACAGTGTTCTTGTTGTTAATGACCACCTCGGCAGATTGATTCTGGATCGAGCTCCCGTAGCTCCAGAGGCAGTCGCGCAAGGCCATATTGGAGTCGATACAGCCAGAGATGGCGATCCCAATGGGGAGCCCTCTGGCCTTGAGCATCCGTCCCCCCCTGAGCAGGTTGTCCCACGAGTCGGGGACGAACCCGACTTCATCCCAGGCGTCCTTCCGGTAGTGCGCGGGGTCGGGCGTGAACGACAGGGAGAACGCGAACCACTTCTTCGTCTTGGGATTGTACGTGCTCTTCCTCGCCAAGTCGACGATTCCGTGCTGCTTGATCATCGGTTCGACAAGATCACCCATGTCTTCTAGCGCCGGCTCGAAGTTCGGGGCCGGCGTGATGAACTGGAAGAGGTCATGCCCCTGTCGGGCGGCCACTTCTGCTGCGGCGCGCGCCGGGACCTGGGCGGACGGAACGTGGTCGACGGTCACCTCGACATCGTGGGCCTTGCCCCATTCCTTCGTGTACTCGCCGTCGAACCACTTGTCGAACCCAGGGACGAAGTGACTCCAGTGGAGAAATGTCAAGCGCCTCGCCTGCGCAACCGCCATCCGGGGCGGCCGGAGCAACGGCATCAAGCCAGCGGCGGCAGCGCCCGCTCCCGCGGCGGCCGCAAGTCTTAGGAACTCCCGTCTGGAAAGGCGACGCCAGCGGTTGTCCGAGATCCGGATCCACGCCCCTTCACCCATCGACCCCTACCCCCTCAGCGCGTGATCGGCGTGCGGCAGCGTCCATCAGTTCACCGCCATACCAGTATTCGCTGCCGCTACCTGAAGGCTCCTGCGGTCAACCCGCTGATGAAGCGGTCCAAGAACAGGCTGTACAGAAACGCGACGGGGATGGTAGCTACCAGGGCGCCTGCCATGAGCGCCCCCCAGTAGTAGACATCTCCACGGATCAGGTCGGTGGGGACGCCGACGCTGACAGTCTTCTGCGCGGAGGGGGAGATGAAGGTCAGGGCATAGACGAACTCTTGGATCGAGAGCGTGAATGCGAAAATAACGACGGTGAGGAGGCCCGCGATCGAAATGGGCAACACGATCCGCCGCAGGGCTCCCAGCCGGCTGCAGCCGTCCACCATCGCCGCCTCCTCCAGTTCCGCCGGGACCGACTTGAAGAACCCCATCAGCAGCCAGGTGCAAAATGGGATGGTGAATGATGGGTACACCAAGATCAGGGCCCAGAAACGGTCTTGCAAATGGAGCGCCGAAACAACCCGAGCGAGCGGGATGAACAGCAAGGACGGAGGTACGAGGTAGGTGAGGAAGATCCCGATTCCGAACTTCTGGCCCCACCCCCGCGCGAGGCGCGCGAGGCTGTATCCTGCTGGCACGGCGGCCAGCAACGTGATGAGGACGACGAACGCCCCGACAAACGCCGTATTCGCCAGCCAGCGCGTGAACAGGGTCTCCCCAAAGAGCAGCCGTATGTTCTCCATGGTCGGGGGCAGATTGAACAGGAACGGGTTGTTGTGGATGTTGTACAGGTCTAGGATGCGCTTGAACACCGTGATCGCCATCCACGCGAACGGGAAGGCTGCGAAGAAGGTGAACCCCGCGATGGACAGGTACAGCCCCGAGCGTCCGATCGCCTTGGAGAATGTCCGGGACATCTAGACGCCGGCTTCCGCGCGGCTCGCCGTCCGCAGCATGCCGATCGCCACGACCAGAAGGACCGGGAGCAAGAACAGGGCGATCGCGGCGCCCTGCGCCAGATCGCCGGCAATAATCCCGACTTGAAAGGCCCAGCTGGACAGCACATGCGTGCTGTTGAATGGCCCGCCGGCGGTGAGGATATAGACTAGACTGAGGTCCGTGAACGTAAACACCGTCCCAAACAGCACCGCGACCGTGGTGATCGGCAGGAGCATGGGGACCAGAATATGCCAGAACCGCTGGGGAAAACTCGCGCCGTCGACTGCGGCGGCATCGAGGACTTCCTGGGGAATCGCACTCAGTCCCGCCAGGATGACGATGGCCGAGAAGGGGAGCATCCGCCAGACATGCACAGTGATGATCGCGGCCATGGCCAGCTTCGTGACGCCCAACCACTGGGGGAAGTCGTGCGGGCCGAGGATGTGGATCGCCCGCAACATCCAGTTGACGACACTGTACAGGGAGTCGAACATCCACTTCCAGCCAATGGCGCCCAGGGCGAAGGGCGCCGCCCACGGCATCAGGATCAGAAACCGCACCACCGGACGTCCCCGGAACTTCTGTTGCAGTGTCAGCGCCAAGACGTTACCCAGGACAATCACGAGGATCTCGGACACCAGGGTGAAGACAAATGTGTTCGTGAGCGCAGCGCGGAAAATCGTGCTATCGAGAGCCCGAGCGAAGTTCGTCAATCCCACGTAGTTCAGGGTCTGCGATCCCGTCGTGGCATTGCTGAAACTGAGATAGATGGCCAGGAGTAAGGGGAACCCAACCAGCGCGACGATGTACAGAATCGCCGGCGCGAGCATCAGGGGCCCCAGAAGCCGGTCACCGCGCAGCCGGTGCCGAGCCACAGCCCGCCAAGGTTCCCGTATGGCGCCCTCTTCCATTAACTCCCTGGTGTCCCTCGATACGCGATTCCCAGTGTGGTGAATACGGGGTTCTGCGCCGAAACGCCTGCAACTTCCAATCCGCGGCTCCGGGCCTCTGGGCATGAGGGGACGGCGGTTGTACAGGTCCCGCATGGTCGCACGTCGGGGGTGGATGTCCTCCGTGGCTTTGGCGCCAGGAATGACGCGCACACCCCCCGAGGCAGGGCCGCGCCCGCACCGCAGCGAATCCTGTTCCAAAATGGGAACACGACACCCGCCCACCAAGGTCCGTGAGGACCTGCGCGCATTCGGGGCGTACGTCCGGTTGCTGCGCGAGAATTTTTACGGCAAGGGCCGCGGCAAGCGATTGCGCCAACTGAGCCGCGAAACGGGGATTGCACCGAGTGTGCTGTCCCGCGGGGAGCGAGGGCTGCAGGACCTGCGTCAGGTCGAGTACATCGAACGGCTGGCCCCGTGCCTGGGGGTGCGCCCGTCTGTGCTCAAGCGTGTCGCCGCGTTGATTACCCCACAGGATGTTGAGGATTTCCGGCGGCTTGATCGCGGACCTGGCGCCGCGGACTTCCGCCACGATGGCGCCAGCCGCCTGCTGTGGGTGAACCTGACAAACCAGTTGCAGCGACTGCGGGGCACCTCGCCGGAGACGTTAGAGGCGCTGCTGGGATACATTGAGTATCTTGCATCGCGGGAGCATCCGCACCATCCGGTGCAGGGCGACGGTCCCCCGCCGGCAGCGGAGAAAATTGTTACGGCGGTCGCCTGGGCGTCCGGCGCCGCCAAGACGCCGTCACCGGAGACTTGACGATGGCCCAGGTGGCCGCGGCGGCGTTCATCCGCGCCCCGCTCGACCGCGTCTACGGGCTGGCCAAAGACGTCGAGTCGTTCCCGACGTTCATGCCAGACGTGGAGTCCATCCGCGTGCTCGAGCGCAAGGGCAATCATACGCTCACCGAGTGGGTAGGGGTGGTGCAGGGCCGCCGGGTGCGATGGGTGGAGGACGACGACTGGGATGATGCCCGCCACCTGTGCACCTTCCGGCAGCGGGAGGGCGACTTCACCCGCTACGAGGGTACCTGGACATTCGCGGCGGCAGACCAGGGAACAGAGACCAGGTTGGTGGTGGATTTCGAGCTGGAGCTGCCCCTGGCGGGAGCGCTGCTTAGTAACCTCTTGAAGGTCCTCGTGCGCAAGAACCTGGAGAGTATGCTGGGGGCGATGAAGACTCGGCTGGAAGCGGCCGCCGATGCGCCTGCCCGGTCACACGACCGGCTGCGGGGTGGGTGATGGGCTGAACGCCTTGTCACGAAGCCCTACGGGCATGGAACCAGCAGACCCGCGAGAATAGCTCCCCGGGCGTACGGACACTATAGGGATATCCGATGCACCCATCGCAGGCGCGGAACGCCAGATCGATTCCCATTGCCCGACCCCTGATCTCTGAGGACGAAAAACGTCGCGTCCTCGAGGTGCTCGATTCGGGGATGCTGGTCGCCGGCCGCCAGGTCGCGGAGTTCGAGCAGGCGTTCGCCCGCTACCTTGGCCTCCCCCATGCGGTGGCCACCTCTTCGGGAACCACCGCGTTGCAGGTCGCGCTCGAGGCCGCCGGCCTGGGGAAGGGCGATGCGGTGGTCACCACCCCGTTCACCTTTGTTGCGACGAGCAACGCCATTCTCCACGTCGGCGCCCGGCCCGTGTTCGTGGACGTCGATTCCCGCACCTGCAACATCGATCCACAGGCGGTGGCCGATGCCGTCCGCCGAGAGAAGGCGCGTGCCATCCTGTGCGTGCATCTGTATGGGTTGTCCTGTGACATGGGGGCGCTGGCGCAGATCGCGCAGGAGACCGGGGCGGTGCTCATCGAGGATTGTGCGCAGGCCCACGGGGCCAAATTCCGGGGCCGGCCGGTGGGGGCATTTGGCCGGGTCAGCATTTTTAGTTTCTACCCATCGAAAAACATGACCACCGGTGAGGGCGGCATGATTGTGACCGCCGATCCGGCTGTGGCCGCGCGCGCCCGCGTGCTGGTGAATGTCGGGCAGAGTACCGGCGAGGAGTACATGTACGAAACGATTGGCTACAATTACCGCATGACCAACATCGCAGGGGCGATGGGGCTGGCCCAACTGCCGCATTTGGACGCCTGGAACGAGGTGCGCCGGGCGCACGCCGCGCGGTTCACGTCCGCGTTTGTCGCGCTCGAGTGGATGCTGCCGCCGGTGGAACCTGCGGGCTATTACCATGTCTACAACCAGTACACCATCCGCGTCCCTGATCGCCGGCAGCTGTTCCTGGCGTACCTCGCTGAGCACCGGATCGGCCATCGGGTCTACTATCCGCATCTGGTGCCACACTCGCCGGCGTACCGCAGGCTGGGGTTTGGAGGCTCGTATCCGGTGGCCGAGCAGCTGGCGGCGCAGGTGGTCTCGCTGCCGGTGCACCCGGCACTGAACGGCGAGGATGTAGAGCGGGTTCTCGACGTCGTGACCCGGTTTGGCGGGCGCGGGTAATGCGAGGAGAACGGCCGTGACGCTGCGGCGGACCAAAGTAGCGGTCATCGGCTTGGGTCAGTGGGGCCGCAACCACGCTCGGATTTACGCGGGCTTGCCCGATGTCGAACTGGCGGCGGTGGTCGACGTGAACAACGCCGACCTGCGGGGGTTTGCGCACCGCTACAAGGCCGAGGCGTTCACCGACTACCGGAAGGTCTTGGGGCGGGTCGAGGCCGTCAGCGTCGTGGTGCCGACGAATCTGCACTTCGAAGTGGCCAAGGCGTTTTTGGAAGCGGACGCCCACGTGCTGGTGGAAAAGCCCATGACGGCCACGACGGCCGAAGCCGCCGGGCTGGTGGAGCTGGCACGCCGGAAAAACAAGATGCTGCTGGTTGGCCACATCGAACGGTTTAAGCCCGCGGTGCGCCGGCTTGTTGAACTCGCGCGCAAGCCGATGTTCATTCAGGCCCGCCGCGTGCGGCCCTACGACGGGGCGCGGACGATGGATGTCGGCGTGGTAATGGACCTGATGATCCACGACATCGACGTCGTCCTTTCGCTGGTCCGCGGAGGCCGGATTGTGGAGCTCGGCGGCATCGCCGTGCGCGTGCACAATAGTCAGGAGGATCTCGCCGTGGCCCACCTCACGCTGTCGACGGGCTGCGTGGCCTGGCTGCTGGCCAGCCGCGTCTCAGCAGATAAGGCAGCGGAGATTGAAGTGACGACGCCGGACCGTGTCATCCGGCTGGACTATCTCAAACAGCGGCTCGCGATTCACCCCTTCCATGGTGAGGTCGAAGACATGGCCATCCACGGGGACGAGCCGCTGCGGGCGGAGTTGCGCCACTTCATCAACTGCGTGAACGGGGAGGAACAACCCCTGGTGTCCGGCGAGGACGGCCTGCAGGCGCTTGAGGTCGCCCACCGCCTGCTGCAGCAGATGTCCACCGTCGCCCCGCCCGTAAAAGTCTGACCAACGGGAACGCGGGAACGGGGGAACGCGGGAACAGGGCTAGTAGATGGCAGCGAGTAGTTACGCGTTCCCGTTAGTCTAGGGCCGCACCACCACGCAGGTCACGACCTTACTGACTCCTTCGACGCGTTGCACCGCTGCGGCCACCCCGGGGAAGCCCTTCGTCTCCGCTTGTTCGACCAGCGCGACCACGTCGAATTCCCCCATGGTGATATGCGCGTCGACGACGCCGGGAATCTTGCGGATCTGGCCGGCCACGGCCGCCGGGGTATTGCGGTCCAGGGCGATCAGCAGGTACGCGGCCTCGGCCATGGCAAGTGAGTTCTTGGAGCCGCGGGCGACTCCTTGAACAGGCTCGACTAGCACCTCACAAGATTGACACGCCATGTGACCTGCCTGTACGATGACAGACGGTAGCACCGAAGTCCCACAGCCTTACGGGGCAGGGTGACCCCGTTCCAACTCGCCTGTCAGATTGTGCAGCTACGTACCATGTGTCTGGCGAGTTGGAACGGGGAATTCCCGATCGGCGGTGACAGCCCGTGAG
>VBAI01000297.1 GCA_005882295.1 Candidatus Segetimicrobium genomatis
ACCGCGGCGGTCGTGTTGTTGTTCCGGTTCAATCGCCCGACATTTCCCGTGGATACGAACATCTTGCGCGTGGCACGGGAACTGGGCTGGGTGCGGGGCCGTGCAGATCCTGAGGAGGTGCGCCATCTCGTGGAGCGGACGCTGGGGTCAGACCCCGCTGTCCTGCTGCGGGCGCATGCGTACCTGATCGCGCTCGGCCGGGCCACGCAGCGCGGGCGGAGACCGGATCTGATCGACAGACTCCGCGTCATGTGACCCGTTAGAGGCGGCTGGCGCGGCATCGCGAAAGAATCACGTGCAACTCAGGAGATAGGTGGTGTCTGTGAAACTGAGTGACCGCGTATACCTGGTAGGGAGCGGGCGATTTGGGGTGAGTCTGTCGTCCGAGTTGGACTGTCATGTCTATCTGGTGGACGGCGGCGAGGAGATGGCGCTGATCGACGCCGGCGCGGGATTGGCGACCGGGCAAATTTTGGACTCCGTGGCGGCGCACGGATTGTCCCCGCAACGCATCCGCCACCTGCTCCTCACCCACGGTCACGCCGACCACGCCGGCGGCACCGCGTCGTTCCGGCGGAGCCTTGAGCATCTGCGCGTCTACGCCCACCCCACGGTCGCCGGCTATCTCCGCGAAGGGGATGAGCAGGGAATCGGCCTCGACGTCGGCAAGCGGGCCGGCGTCTACCCCAGTGGGTACGCGCTGGAGCCGGCGGCGGTGGACACCGAGGTCATCGACGGAGCGCGGATCAGAGCCGGCAGCGTGACCTTCCAGGTATTGGAGACCCCTGGCCACTGCGGCGGGCACCACGCCTTTCTCATGGACGATGACGGGCTTCGGGTGCTCTTCTCCGGCGATCTCATCTTTCACGGCGGTCGCATCCTGCTGCAAAATACTCACGACTGCGATCTGGGGGCCTACGTCCGCAGTTTGAGACGCCTGCGCGGCGCGAGGATCGACGCCCTCCTACCGGGGCACCAAGCGTTCGCCCTCCACGAGGGACAGCGTCACATCGACGCCGCGCTGGACATCCTCGATCGCGGGGGTATCCCGCTGCAAGCGCTGTAGCGACACTATATATAAGGAGGAGTGGGACGCGGCGGACATGAATCTGGGAATTTGTCAGTTCATCAGACAAACTTCAGAGATGAGACGTTGTTGAGGAAGCGAGTCCTCCGCCGGACGACGCTGCCGAAGGTGATCGCCGACCATCTGACGTCGGAGATCCGGAGCGGACGGCTCCGGCCGGGCGAGCGCCTGCCCACGGAAAAGGTGCTGATGCAGCAGTTCGGCGTCGGCCGTTCCACGATCCGGGAAGCGCTCCAACATCTGGTCATCCTGGGCCTGGCCGAGGCCAAACGAGGCTTTGGCTACAAGATCAAGAGTTTCGACCGGCACACGCTCATCGGCCCCGATGTTACGGCCGCGCTCCTGGCGGAGGATGCCCTGCTTGATCTTCTCGAGGCGCGCGAGATCGTAGAAGTTCCCATCGCGCGCCTTGCGGCCACCCGCGCAACGGTGAATGATCTAGTGGCCATGGAGCGGCTGCTCGCGCAGATGGAGGACCGCCTCCTCCGCGGACACACCGTGCACCGGCTGGCGGCCCGCTTCCATCTGCTGATCGCGCAGGCGGCGAAAAACGCGACGCTCGGGCGGTGGATTACAGGCATCATCCCGCTCCTCACCGCCAGAGGGTGGCAGCTCGAGCATGACATTCCCGGTCGCAGCGCCAGGGAACTCATCCTCCATCGCGAGCTGTACGAGCGGATCAAGAGTCGTGACCCCGATGCCGTGCAGCGAGCCATGGTTGAACACCTCGCCGATACGCGCGCGACGATCCTGCAGTACCACGACGCCCTCTCCAGTCCGGGAGGTCCTGATGTCCGGGCGCGATCAGATCGATGACCTGCGGGCCCTGGTGGGTCTGGTCACCGCGCATGAGCAGTGGCGCGGCGGGTGCCTCAACCTCGTAGCCTCAGAAAACATCCACAGTCCACTGCTAGGCCGCCTCCTGGCGTCAGACCTCAGCGGCAGGTATGGCGACTACTCCGGACGCGACCTGCGCCGGCGCAGATACCAGGGGACGAGGTACATCACCGAGATCGAAGAGCTGGCCGACAGGCTGGCGAGGTCGATGTTCGGGGCACGGTACGTGGAACTCCGCCCGCTCTCGGGACATCTCGCTGCGATTGCGGCGATTCTGGCCCTGGCGCGCCCGGGCGACATGGTGCTCGAGGTGGATCGCAACGGAGGCGGTCATCGGACCGCGGCCAAACTCTCCGCCAGCACCCACTTTCCCCTCGTCGTGCGTGACCTCCCGTTCGATCCCCACGCGCACACGGTCGATCCAGAGAGGACGGTCGCGCTGATGCGAGAGTTGCGGCCGCGTCTGGTGATTCTCGGCTCAAGCACGTTCCTCTTTCCGCATCCGGTCAGGGTTGTTGCGGATGCGGCCCGCGAGCTCGGCGAGACCGTCGTCATCTATGACGGCGCGCATGTCCTGGGGCTCATCGCCGCCGGGCGCTTCCAGGCGCCGCTGGCCGAGGGTGCCCACCTGCTGGTGAGCAGCACACACAAGGTGCTCCCCGGGCCGCAGGGCGGGCTGATCCTCTCAGACGACGAAGCGCTCATCACCGAAATCTCCGAGGCGGTGCATCCCGGTCTCGTCGCCAACCACCATCTCGCGCACGTCGCGGCGCTCGCCGCGGCCCTCGTGGAGATGCGCGAGACCGGGGACGCGTATGCCCGCCGCACCATCGAAAATGCGCAGGCCCTCGGAGCCGCACTGGCTGAGCGAGGAGCGTCGGTGGTCGGGGCACACCGCGGATACACCCAATCCCACACCGTGGTCATCCGGCCCCCCATCGCTCGGAGGCGCGGGCCTCCGCCTGGGCGTGCAAGAGATCACGCGCATGGGAGCGACCCCGGCGGTGATCGACGATGTGGCGGATCTCATTGCGGAGGTGCTCATCCGCCGCCGCCCCGCGGAGGGCATCACGCCGAAGGTGCGCCGGCTTGTCGCCGAGCGGCTTGCGGCGAGGCCGTTTGAGCTGAGACTTGAAGAACGTTCTTCCCATGTCTGACCGGGGCATTCTGGTCCTGGACATTGGCCTGAGCGCCGTGAAGGCCTGTCTGTATGGCCTCGATGGCAGAGTGCGGG
>VBAI01000020.1 GCA_005882295.1 Candidatus Segetimicrobium genomatis
GCCATCGCCGCGCAGGCCGCCGGCCAGCAGCGACGCGTACGGCTGCAGAAACGCCTTGGGGAAGAAATCGATCGCCATCACCTCACTGTCAGCGCTCTCTCCACCGGTGTCCTGGAACCAGTACGCCTCGAGCAGCGCCTCCCAGCGGTCTTCCGGCACAGACCGCAACGCCGCCGCCGCGTCCGCCAGCGCGGGTGAGCCGGTGCGACGGACATGATCGAGGAACTCCGGGAATCTTGGCAGCAGCAGGTCACGGTGCTCCTCACGGAGCAGCGCGCGCAAGGGGAACACGTCTTCGTTCTGGGGCCGCCCGAGGTCTGTAAGCGTGGCCCGCAACGACTCCTGCATCCCCTCCTGGAAGCGGACGAGCTGCTGGTAGAAACGCAGCGGTTCCGCAGCGTACGG
>VBAI01000021.1 GCA_005882295.1 Candidatus Segetimicrobium genomatis
CGCGGGTGACAAACACGCCCATGTAGATGTGCAGGATTATGCCGCCGATTGCGGCGATGGCGGCCAGATCGTGGACGATGAAGCTAGCCTCTCGCAATGCTCTCCCGAAGGATCCCGGGAACCACAGCACGACCCCCGAGAGCACCAGCAGCACGGCAGAACCCAGCTGCAGCCAGAAGAGCAACTTCTGACCGGCATTGAAGCGCCCGGCCTCAGGCACCCCGCGATCCTCTCCAGTGGCATACTCCCGGACGTGAGCGAGCCACTTGCGGTCCTCACCGTCGAGGAACATATCCCTGACCCACTTGGTGAACATGACCGCCAGGGCGGCGATGAAGGCCAGCCCGACGATGGGATGCCACACTCTGATGACCGGACCGCTGCCAAAAACGTCCGCCAGCCAGAAGAACGGAGGCCAGAATAGCGCCAGCCCCGTGAACATCACGTAGAGGAAGGAGAGGGCGACCGTCCAATGGACGACCCGCTCACTCATCGTGTATCGCACGACCAGATTCCGCGGTGCTACGCGCTGGGCCATCCCGATCCCCTCAGTGCACGTCCTGGCGGGGTTCTTCGACGTCTCTGGGTCCGTACCCCAAATAATGCAGCAGAACGCCAACGATGCCGCCCGCGAACACGAGATTGCCGAGCCACTTCATCGGCCCCTTCCAGAGTCTCACGAACGTCACCCTGGGGTTCTTCGGCAACCCGTAGAGATCCGGTTCGTCTCCGTGCGGCAGCACATAGACCACGTGCGTGCCGCCGACGCCCTCGGGGTTGTACACAGTCGCGGCGGCATTTCCGTCGGCCTTCAGCTGCTCGGCCCGAGAAGTGGCCTGCGCCAGCATTTTCTCCCGGGTCCCGAAGGAGATGGCATTGGTGGGGCAGGCCTTCGCGCAGGCCGGCTCCAGCCCCGCGCCGACCCGGTCCGAGCACAGCGTGCACTTATAGACCTTGCCGGTGGACGGACTGATCTTCGGGACGTCAAACGGGCACCCGGTCACGCAGAACTGGCAGCCGATGCAGTTCTCCTGCACGAAGTCGACGATCCCGTTGGAGTACTGCACGATTGCGCCCGGCGCCGGGCAGGCCCGCAGACACCCCGGGTCTTCGCAGTGCATACACTGATACTTGGTCAGCGTCCAGAGGAGCCGTCCGTCGCGCTCCGTCTCGTTGAACTTGATCAGCTGCCAGAAGTTGTACTCCAGGTCCGGCAGCGTCTGGTACGTCCCCGGGGGCAGGGTCCGGATCTTGTCGACTCCCAGGTCGTTCCACTCCTGGCAGGCCACCTCGCAGGCCTTACAACCGATGCAGACGGAGACGTCAATCAGTTTGGTGACTTCGGGAACCTGCTTGATCCCCGCGGCTCCCCGAGGCGAGGCCGACACCGCTTTCACCTGCAAGGCCGGTGCGCTGATCGATGGGCTCATCGGCTCACACCTTCTCGAGTTTCACGAGGAAGCCTTTGTACTCCGGACAGAAGGAGTTCGGGTCCAGGACCGGCGGGGTGGTGATATTGGCCAGGCTGCCGCCCTGCTTCCCACGGCCGATGAACCCCCAGTGGATCGGGAAGCCGATCTGATACACCTTCTTGCCGGCGATGGTCATGGGCCTGATCCGTTTGGTGAGCATGGCCTTGCCCTCGATGTGCCCCCGCGCCGAGCTGACCCGGACCATCTCCCCGTCCTTGATCCCCATCTCCTGACCGAGCTCCACAGGGATCTCCACGAAGAACTCGGGCTGCATCTCGATCGACTTTTCGTGGTTCTTGGTCCAGTAGTGGAAATGCTCCGTGAGCCGGTAGGTCGTGCCGACAATGGGGAAATCTTTGGCTGTGCCAAGCTTGTCCCACTCCGTCGTCTTGAAGATCGTCGCCACTGGATTGCGGCTCTGCCCGGTGGGGTGCATGGGGTTGTCCACCGGCGACTCGACAGGCTCGTAGAACTCAGGGAAGGGACCTTCCTTCAGCGTGTCCCCGGGCGTGAACAGCCGGGCCACGCCCTCGGGAAGCACGATGAACGCGCCCGCGCCCTTCTCCGGCTCTGATGTTCCCGGGTAATCCGGAACATCGCCGACCCAGGCCTTCCCATTCCAAACGATGGCCGTCCGCGACGGATCCCACGGCCGCCCCTGCGCATCCGTGGACGCCCGATTGTACATAATCCGCCGGTTGGCCGGCCAGCTCCAGGCCCAGTTGGAGAACCGCTGCATGCCGCTGGGATCCTCAGTACTGCGGCGGGTCATCATGTTCCCGTCCGCCGTGTACGAACCACAGTACAGCCAGTTTCCGCTCGACGTGGTACCGTCGTCCTTGAGGGCGCTGAACGATGGCAGCTGCTGACCGGTGGTCAGGTCCTTGCCGTTGATCTCCCGCGCCACCTCATCCTCCGCGGGGGACAGCGGATTGGCGTAGGACCAGTCGAGGGCGAGGACAGGATCGGGAAACACGCCGCCCTCGTTCCGGTACAGCTCGCGCACCTTCGTGAAGATGCGCCCGACGATCTCCTGGTCCGGCTTCGCCTGGCCCGGCGCGTCGAGGGCCTTGTATTTCCACTGGGCCCAGCGCGATGAGTTGGTAAATGACCCGGATTTCTCGGCGAAGTTGGCCGCTGGGAGCAAGAACACCTCGGTCTTGACGTCCTCGGTCTTCTTACCGGCCAGGGCCAGGATCTCCGGCTTCCAGAACGAGGATGTCTCGGTCTCGAAGTTCTCGGCGACCACCAGCCACTTCAGCTGCGACAGGGCGAAGACCATTTTCCGCGAGTTAGGTCCGTTGCAGACCGGATTCATCCCGAAGTCGACCAGGCCCTCGACCTGACCCTGGGCCGCATGATCGTAGATAAACGCCCAGCTCCAGTTCTCCAGTTTGCCGGTGGCGGCATTCTCGGGAAGTTTCGGGTGCAGGTGGTAGCCGAACTGGTTCCCTTTCGTCGCCGCCGAAGCGTAATATGCCTTGAGCTGGCTGATGAACAACTTGGGCGTGTTCGACCAGAAGTTTACCGAGTTCGGGCGCAACGGCTTGGGCACGGCGACCTTGAAGTAGTCCTCCAGGCTCTGGTGCGCCGCCTTGGGGATCGGCATGTAGCCCGGCACGTTGTGGTAGGCCATCCCCATGTCGGTGCCGCCCTGGATGTTGGCGTGACCGCGCAGGGCGTTCACCCCGCCGCCCGGCATGCCCACGTTCCCCAGCAGCAGCTGGAGCATGGCGGCCGTCTTGATCAGCTGGACCGAGAAGCTGTGGTGGGTCCAGCCTAGGGCGTACATGATCGTCCCCACCCGGGTGGGCGTGTACGTGGAGGTGATGATCTCCGCCGCCTTCGTGAACGCCTCGGCGTTGCAGCCGCAGACCTCAGAGACCTTCTGGGGGGTGTAGCGAGAGTAGAACTTCTTCATCAGCTGAAAGACGGAGCGGGGATGCTGCAAGGTCGGGTCGACCTTCGCGTTCCCCTGCCCATCCAGCTCGTACTGCCAGGTCGAAGCGTCGTACTGCTTCTTATCAGGATCCCAGCCTGAGAAGAGCCCGGTCTTCTCGTCGAAGGTGAACCCGTCGCGCACGATGAACGGCGCGTTGGTGTGCAGCCGCACGTAGTCTTCCTGGAAGCGCCGGTTCTGCAACGCGTAGTTGATCAGCCCACCCAGGAACGCGATGTCGGTGCCCGCGCGGATCTGCACGAAGTGGTCGGCGACGGCGGCCGTACGCTGGAAGCGCGGGTCGACGGCCACCAGCTTGGCTCCGCGCCGGCGCTTGGCCTCCATGACGAAACGGAATCCGACCGGGTGGTTCTCCGCCGGGTTGCCGCCCATTGCCAGGATGACATCCGCGTTGGAGATGTCGGTCCAGCCATTCGTCATTGCCCCTCGTCCGAACGTGGCGGCCAAACTGGCCACCGTGGGGCCGTGTCATATTCGTGCCTGTTGTTCGACCGGGATGATGCTGAGGCCGGCCCGGAAGGCCTTCTGGATGAGGTAGTTGTTCTCGTTCGAGTCGGTGCACCCGCCGACCACCGCCATGGCGGTCAGCGCATTGATAGTGCGCCCCTTGTGGTCCTTCGCCACAAACTTGGCGTCACGGGTCTGCTTGATCAGGTGGGCGATGCGGTCGATCGCCCACTCCCAGGACTTCTCCTCCCAGCGGTCGGACCCGGGAGCCCGGTACCGTAGCGTGGTGATGCGCCGGTCGTTGACGATATCGTCCTTGAGGGTGGCGCCCTTCGAGCACAGCGTGCCCCGGTTCACCGGACTGTCTGGATCTCCCTCGACGTGCACCACGGTGGATCCGGTGACGTTGCGGGCCTTGTCTCCGAGGGTATGGATGATGACGCTGCACCCCACGGCGCAATAGGGACAGACGCTGCGGGTTTCGGTGGTGCGATCAATCTTCAGGCTGCGGGCCTGGGCTGCTGCGGGCTTGACGTCGAAGCCAAACACACTCACCGCCGCGCCGGCCACCCCCACTTTGAGAAAGGTGCGGCGCGTCATCGTCGGAACACTCATGGTGCTCCCTCCCTGAGGCTGGGAGTACGGTCACGGTGAAGGAAGTTTGATGTAATTTTTACCCGGCCCATGGCCGTTGTCAAGCACCGGGACGAGACGGGATGACCCTCGGAATCGGGACCCGAAATTGCGGCTATGGAGTGACTCAGCTACGGGTCCCTCATCCGAGGGTCATCCCGTCTTGGTCCGAGGGTCATCGCGTCTCGCCAAGATCACGATCTTATAGAGAAGAGGAGTGCACGTTTGGACTGCAGAAGAGCGTGACACTTCCGCACGGCGTGCCGCATGTCGAGCTGGTGATAAAACGTGGCGTATCTGCACAGCAGGCACAGCGACCAGCGTCCCACGGCGAAGACTCCTGTGGATGTCCAGGTTGTAAAGGAGGGGCGGGCGCAACAGCGCGCCGATTACCTCGCGACAGAGGAGCCGCTGGAGATCCGCCTGCTGGCGGGACGCGAGAAGCAGACCGTGGCCGTAACGATGCGCACGCCGGGTGCCGACTTCGAACTGGCCAGTGGCTTCCTGTTCGGAGAAGGTGTCCTTCAGACGCGCGATGAGCTCGCCCGGATCACCTACTGTCTCGATCCCGAGGTCGATGCCGATCAGCAGTACAACATCGTGAACGTGCAACTCCGCGGCGACTCGCTGCCGGACCTCGTTTCTCTGGAACGGCATTTTTACACCACGAGCGCCTGTGGTGTTTGCGGCAAGGCAAGCCTGGAGGCGCTCCAGATTCGCGGCTGCGCAGTGGCACCCGGGCCAGAGATCAATGCAGATCTTTTGACCTCTCTTCCCGACAAACTCCGCAAGGCGCAGGGAGTCTTCGAGACGACCGGGGGGCTGCACGCGGCTGCCCTCTTCGATGCCCGTGGAACATTACTGGCGCTGCGCGAAGATGTCGGCAGGCACAACGCCATGGACAAGCTGGTGGGCTGGGCGTTCCTCGAGGGACGCCTCCCCCTCACGGACCACCTGGTGATGGTCAGCGGCCGGGCCAGCTTCGAGCTCCTGCAAAAGTGCCTGGTCGCCGGCGCACCCATCTTCTGCGCCGTGTCGGCGCCGAGCAGCCTGGCCGTCGCGCTGGCGCGGGACTTTGGGTTGACCCTGGTCGGCTTCCTCCGCGGAGACCGCTTCAACATCTACACGGGGCACGAGCGGGTTCGGGTTCCTGTCCTGACGCCAATCCCGCAGGAGGGGTGATCCAAGCCGTACCATCCGCCTGCCCACCTCTCCTGGTGCTTCATGGCCCAACAAGTTGAACAAGCATTTGCGGATTTGATCGCTCACGTCCAGCCGCTGCCGGCTGAGCGTGTGCCGGTGACGGCGGCGCTGGGCCGCGTCGCCGCAGCCGATGTCACCGCGCCGCACCAGCTCCCTGGATTCAGGCGGGCCGCGATGGACGGCTACGTCTGTCACGAGTTCGATGTGGGAGCGGCCTCGCCGGCGCATCCGGTGCGTCTGCGCGTCAGCGGCGAGGTGCGGATGGGCGAGCCGCCGGGCGAGGGTCCGGATCCGGGCGAGGCGTGGTCGATCACGACAGGTGGAGCGATGCCGCTGCGAGGGGACCGGGTGGTGCCCATTGAGTGGGTGCGGCGCTACGGCGATGAGCTCGTCATGGAGCGGCCGGCGGAGGCGAAGCGGCACATCGCGGAACCGGGCGAGGACCTCCCCCTTGGGGCTCCTGTGCTTTACGCCGGCAAAGTCATCAGCGCCGCCGCAGTCGCCGCGCTGGCGGGGGCGGGCATCCGCGACGTGAGCGTGCACCGCCGGCCCCGCATCGCCCTCCTCTCCACCGGTGATGAGTTGGTGGAAGCTCGCGACGGCGCCGATGCGCCTTCTGGCCGGATCTTCAACTCCAACGCCTACGCGCTCACCGGGGAACTCGAGTCAATCGGTGGGCTCGTCGACTACCGGGGTATTGTGCCAGACCGCCCCGAGGCGCTGCGTGAGGCGTTCAACGAGACTGTAGACGCAGGCTACGATGTCATTCTCTCAACCGGCGGCGTCTCCGTCGGACCTCACGATAAGGTCCCTCGCACCTGGCTTGACCTTGGCGTGAAGCGGATCATCGGCCGGATTGACCTCAAGCCGGGAGGCCCATTCTTCGCCGGCCTTGTCGGATCCATGTGGGTGATCGGCCTCTCCGGGAGCCCGGCGGCCGCGCTCGCCACCTACCACCTCCTGGCTCGCCCGCTGCTGTGCCGGCTGAGCGGGCGCACATCGTTCGTCAGACCGGTTGTGCCGGTGAGGCTTGATGCCGATCTCGACCGCCCGGCGGACCGGTTCCGGGCGCTGTGGGCCCGGGTCGAGGACAGCGGCCAGGGCCGCCTGTCTGCGCGGCTACTCACGGAAAAAGCGCTGGGGATTCTTGGGGGAATGATCCGGGCTAACGGCCTGCTCCTATTACGCCCGGGCACACCACGGCTGCGCGCAGGGTCAAGAGTTCCCGCTCTCCTGCTCGACCACCAGGAGGATCGGGAGGCGTTCGTCGTTCCGCAGGCGAGTCCGGCACCACTGGTGGTTGGGATCGTGGGAAGCTCAGGCGGGGGGAAGACGACGGTGATCACGGGACTGCTGCGTCGCCTGAAAGAAGGCGGCGTGCGCGCCATCACCGTAAAGCATGCGGCGCATGGATTCGACATCGACCATGAGGGATCAGATAGTATGCTGATGTTTGAGGCAGGCGCCGGGCTCGTGCTGCTGGCCGGCCCGGATGAAGCGGTGGTACGTCTGCGGCTCGACGGCCGTGAACTGGAGGATGATGCGGCCATCGACATGGCGATCGCGACGGCAGAACAGCTGGGGGGGTCTCCTCCGCAAATCGTGCTGGTTGAAGGCTTTCGTCATGCTCGCCGCCCGGTCGTCGTGGTCGGCGAATCCAAGCCCGACGAGCAGTCCAACACAGTCTGGATGACTCTTCCCACCGTCCGCTCGCTGGAGCCACAAGCCTTCGAGCACGCGCTCGATCAGCTGGCGGTGCTCCTTCGCGAACGGTTGGTGTGACTCACGGACACTTGAGCAGCGCGGATCCGTACCGTTCCTTGGGGAGGTTCGCTCCTGCGGCTTTGAAATACTGGATCCAGAACTCACGGATCGTGAGGAGCTTGTCGGCCGGCAGGCCTCCGGAGGTCGTCGCACCTGCTCCGACGACGCAGACCTCCACGCCTTGCAAATCCGGCAAGCGCCCCGCGTCCTGTTCGTTGGCAATGATCTGGCCGATCCGTGCCGCGGTCAGCTTCTCGGTGGTGAAATTATAGCGCCTGGACTCCTCGATCATATCCGAAAAGACCACCAGCAGTTTTTGATTCCCCTCGTACGTTGAAAAGACGCGCTCGGCGAGTTGCATGGCATCAATCACGTCGGTGGCGGGTGCCGCGCGCTTGCGCATGATGGCATCGGCTTCCTTCAGCACGGTGTCCCGCTGCTGCTTGATCCGCCGCTCATAGTCGAGTTTGTTCTCTTTCATCGGCTCGTATCGATCGAATGACTCGTTGATGGGGAAGGTGGAATGGGCCACCGGATTATCGTCGATGATATCGGCGGCGATCACGCCCCCGTTCGCCACTTGATTCAAGATCTTGGAGAAATCTTTCAGGTACTGCTGCCTGATGGCCTGAGGGCTGGTGCTTCCGGAAAGGTCGAACAATACCGTCGTCACGCGGCTGTGCACGGAGTTCTCGCCGCAACCGGCCGCCACGAGCAGCAGGAGCAACGAGAGCGTCAGGACACGCCAGGACATTGCAGTTCTAGGAGGCCTGTTTTTCACTTGATGTCATCACTCGACTCGTCGCCACCAGATCAGGCACCTCCGGGCAATACCAGTCCAGGACCTGGATGGTCATGGGCAACGTGAATTCGGGCTGGTTCTTGAAAATGGCTGGCACGGTCTTCTCTTTCCGCGCCTCCAGGTTGCTCATCCGGTACTCTTGAATGAGTTCCGCGAAGGCATTCGTGATGATGTGCGCCTCGTGCATCACGGCCTGCAGCGTCTTTTGGCGCCACGCCACTAGATACTGCAACCGGATCTCGAGCTTTTCCTTCCTGCGCTGCATCCGCGCCAGCCGCCGCTTGACCTGCCGCAGCGGCGCCTCAGTCAACCGGATTTGCTGGACCACCGGATCGTGCGTCAAGTACGAGAGCACGGTCGCAATCGAGTAGATGAGCAGGTTGATCAAGATGAACGTGGCGGTCACCGCTCGGGGACTCAGACCGGTGTGTCCCAACTCAATCACGTATGCCTCGCGGACAAGCGCGATGGCAAAGATCGCTCCCAGCGGCGCCACGATGCACACGGCCAGCAAGACCCGCTGCACGATGGTCGGTTTCTCCAACGAAAGGAAGATCCCCAGGACGTGCGCGCAGCCCACCAGGGACACCGCCAGCACCAGCGTCATCACGTACGTCAGGACTTCCGCCTCTCCGAACAGGCGGAAGGCGATGGCGTTGAGAGGGAACTCTCCGATCAGGATTGCGAGCATGAACATCAAATATCCCAGGGGGTTCAACCGCCACTCATGTTCGGGCCCCCACTTCGTACGCTTCACCTTGCGATCCTGATTGATGCCGTTCATATTGTCATCGTGGGTGACCTTAAACCTTCGGAGCTCAAATTCCGTCTCCGTTAACGAGACCTTCAGCAGGCGGAGTTCGCGCAGCATCCCACAATACCGCCCCTTGAGCCGCCTGTCGATGTGCGCCCAGTGCCTCGCCAGTTCTTCAAGCGCCCGGTCGGTCATCTGCTTCAGCCGGAACTCACCGGCAGGAAAGGTGGATGCCTCTTCGAGGATTGGGACCCCCTGCGCCCCGTCATAGCGACCCCTGCGGCGGGCCTGAACACGCTGAAGATACCACATAATATCGCGGATGACCATTTGGCGACCCTCCCCACCGTACGTGTATGTATTGCCCAGAGAGCCGCCGAATTACCCGGCCTCAAGCCACCAGGACGTCAGGTCCCATCCAGCGGAAACTCAGCGCCAGCGCGGCAAACGTGAGGGCCAGGAGCAACGTCGTGAGCGCGGCCCCGGCACCGAGACGGTTGTCGGAGACCAGCGCCAGGATGGACACCGTGGCGACGACATCACGAGCAGTCACAAGGAACATCGTAATGCTGAGGTTGGTGACAGAGTTGACGAACGTGGCGATGAACGCCACCCACGCCGTGCGCTTCAGGAGCGGCAGGTACACATCGGTCAGCACGCGGAGCCAGGAGGCCCCGAGATTGCTGGCGGCCTCCTCCAGCGCCCGGTCAATTTGTCGAAATCCGGCGGCCGTGGTCTTGTAGGCGAAGGGGAGATTCCAGAACGACAGCGCCAGGATGAGAATCCAGATGGTCCCCGCGAGCGGGATCGGTGGGCCGTTGAAAGCCAGGAGGTAGCCGATGCCGAGAAACACGCCCGGGATCGCCGCGGGCATCACGGCGCCAGCACCAAGGATCGCCCCACCTGCGACCGCCCGTCCGCGCGCCACGTACGCGGTAACGAACCCAAGACACGCCGCCATCACCCCCGCCCCCCCGCTGACCACGAGGCTGTTCTGGACATGAGGCCAGCGCTTGACGGCCTCGGCCCAGTGGCGGAGGGTCGGGTGCCAGTCTGCTCCCCAGACTCGTGTCAGGCTCCCGATGACGATGCCCGCGTAGATCAGGCCCACGAAGATCGCCACCAGCGAACAGAACGCCACCAAGAACACCCGCAGACCGCGCGGCGTCGGGCCCCGCTCCCCGCGGGCTCCGCGGCCGAGGATGGTGGTGTATAGTCTCCTGCCGACCCAGCGCCGTTCCAAAAGGAACAGGAGGGCCGCCGGCAGCAGCAGCAGGCTGGCCAGCATCGCCGCGGCGCGCTGGTCCGCCCATCCTTCGATTTGATACCAAGCCTCCGTGGCGAGGATCGGGAAATCTCCCCCGATGACCAACGGATTCCCAAAATCGGCCAGGACGTACAACGCCACCAGCAGCATCGCCGCGGCAACGCCAGGCCGCGCCAAAGGGGCGGTCACCGTCCGGAAGACGCTCACCTCGTCCGCCCCCAGATTGCGCGCTACAAACTCAATGCTCGGAGGGATGTTTTCGAGCACCCTGCTGATCGCCAGCGTCGCGATCGGAAAGAACGAGATCGTCTGCGAGAGCCACAATCCCCGCCAGCCCAGGATGTCAACGCGCAGGTGGAACACGGTGTGTGTGATGAGACCCAGCCTGCCAAACAGCAAGAGATACGAGAATGCCACCGCGAATGGAGGGGAGAAGAGCGGCAGGATCGAGATGGTGCGGAAGAGGCCCTTCCCGGGGAGGTCCGGCCGGGTCAATGCCAGCGCAAAGACAAAACCGAGCAGGCACGCGGTTACAGTGGACAGCGTGGTCATCACCAGCGTATTCACGATGGCTCGGAGCCAGCGGGGATGATCCAGGACTGCGAGAAAGTCGGTCGCGGAGGGGTAGGCGAGGACGCGAAACACGGGGTACAGCACAAACAGCGCAATCAGCAGCGCCGTACCCCATGCGCCCATAAACATGACCGGATCGCCCAATCGTATGACCGATCGGACGATCCGGCCCATAGACTTCTGCGTTATCGTCGCTGGCTACCTATCAGCTCATCCCACTTCTTCGTCAGGCGGTCGCGGTTTTGCAGGGCAAATGGTCGATCATATTTGACGAACTTCAACGACGAGAGGGCGGGGAAGTCGGAGCGGATTGGGACATCGGTGCGCACCGGGTACTTGAAGCCGAACCGGGCGATGGCATCCTGCGCGCCCTTCAGCAGGACGAAATCGACGAAGCGCTTGGCCCCGTCAGTATTCGGTCCCCCCTTCACGATGGAGATGCCGCCGATCTCCCCTCCGGTATCGGGGGGGATCACGTACTCCAGGGGCTGGCCGTTATCTTTCGCTTCAGCGCTGTCGTCCAGCCAAGCCACC
Organism: Candidatus Segetimicrobium genomatis; assembly: GCA_005882295.1. Taxonomy (GTDB): domain Bacteria; phylum Sysuimicrobiota; class Sysuimicrobiia; order Sysuimicrobiales; family Kaftiobacteriaceae; genus Telluricultor. Next base: position 11,410 of record VBAI01000021.1, read on the forward strand.
CCGGCCACGGCTTCTCCTCGGACGACCAGGGGGATCGTGCTCGGCCCCGTTGCGCCGTAGACGCGGACGCTGGCGTCGAAACGCTTGAGCCACTCGAAACCTTTGTCCTCGCTGCCCGCCCGGAAGATCTGCGTGGCGAGAAAGATGTACCCTCCTCCCACCGTCGCGGGATTCCACGCCGCAACCTTCCCGGCGTAGGCCGGATGCAGCAGATCATCCCAGGTCTGCGGGTACGGACCGCCGCGGGGCTTGATCTCCTGTTCGTAGAGTCTGCGGTTGACGATGATGACCAGGGGGCCGGCGTAGAATCCGTGCCAGAGCCCGCGGGGGTCGATGTATTCGGATGGGATCTTACCGCTCGCTTCCTCCGGTGCGTGATACGGGACGAGCAGACCATCCCGGGCCAGCGGCTCGTGGATTTCAACCGACCCGCCCAGGAAGATATCCGCGCGAGGAGCGGAGGCCTCCGACCGCACTCTCGAGGCCATCGTCCCCGCCGCCGCGAGAATCAATGACTCGACCTTCATGCCCGTCATCGGCTCGAAGGCCTTCGTCAACACATTCATGGTGTATTCGTCCATCCCTGAGTAAATGACGATCGCGTTAGGAGCGGCGGTCCCGGGCCCGGCGCCCAGGACGAGACAAATCACCAATACCGACACGATGGAAATAGTCCATAGCACGCGCATGCGCAGCCTCCAGTCTTCTGTGGGAACTTGCGGGGACAATTCAACGCCCCTGTGGTGATGCCTGCTGTTTCCTCACTCAACTTCTCGAGACTCTTCACGGCGGGCGAGCACGACGCGGGCGCCGTCGCGCACATGCCGGAACGCCTTGGGGTCTCCACGCAGATGTCCAATCACCGTGACCGGGCTGGCAGGCCGGATCTCGTCACCCCTGCTGGCCGGCGTTGGTCCGAAGAAAACGCAGAATGCGCGGCCCGGCGGCCAGTAGCCGAGGTCGCCCGCCTGCACGGTCTCCTGGCCCAGTTCCTGGGGGTGGCGGACCGGGATCTCAAAGAAAATCTCCTCGCCCCAGATGCTGGCGCTCGCCCGGATCGGCAGTGCGTTCCACACGGCTTTGGCGGTCTCCGTGTCGTTGAGTTCGGCCTCGGCACGCACCGGGCCAGCCTGGATCTTCATCTCCCGCTTCATCGAGCCACCGGATATACACTTTTGCCGCCCGTCTGAGATTCCCCGCCGTTCCAGATGGCGGCGCCGTGAGTATCATAGGGAGAGACGAGTCTAGTAGGAGGTGACTACGGTGGCCGACAAAGTCCGGCGGGTCGAATATTACTATGTGCCCGTGCCAGACAGACCCGGCGAGGGCTTGAAGGTACTCTCGACGCTCAAGAATGCGGGCGTCCTTCTTCTCGCGATTCACGCTTTTCCGACCGGAGGAGGACGGGCGCAACTTGATCTTGTCCCCGAAGACGCCAAGAAGTTCACACAGGCGGCTCAAGGGGCCGGCTTGACGCTGACGGGGCCGAAGCGCGCATTCCTGATCACCGGCGATGACCGGGTCGGCGCAACAGCCGAACACGGCAAGAAACTCGCCGACGCGAAGATCAACATCACCGCCCTCACGGCGCTCGGCGCCGGATCAGGCCGCTACGGGATGATCGTGTGGGTTGCGCCGGCCGACTACGAGAAGGCTGCCGCCGCGCTGGGCGCTTAGTCTTCTTGAGAGTGGTTTCCCGTCTGGCCCCGATTGTCGTCGTGGCGATGGCAGCCGCGGGCTGTGATTTCTTGAATCTTGGCGGCATTCCCGCGGGCTGTGGCATGGCCTCATCGACCCTCCCGCAGGTGCAATGGCAACCTGTCGTTTCCGGTCTCGTCCACCCCGTGTACGTCACGCACCCCGGCGACGGCTCAGGGCGCCTGTTTATCGTCGAGCAAGCCGGGATCATCAGGATCTTCAAGAACGGGTCGTTGCTGACGATGCCGTTTCTCGACATCTCAAGCAAGGTGCTTTCGGGCGGCGAGCAGGGGTTGCTGAGCGTCGCCTTCCACCCGCAATACAGCAGCAACGGCCGCTTCTTCGTCAATTACACGGCGATCGGCGTGGGCGCGCCTTACAAATCGGTTATTGCCGAGTATCATGTCTCAACCACTAACCTCGACGTTGCTGATACTAGCGAGCGGGTACTGCTGGAAATCCCCGACCTTTATACGAATCACAACGGTGGCCAGAACTTGTTCGGCCCCGACGGGTACCTGTACATTGGATTGGGCGACGAAGGCGGGGCTGGGGATCCGCAGAACAACGGGCAGAATCTGGGCACGCTCTTTGGCAAAGTGCTGCGTATCGACGTGAACGGGGCTCTCCCATATGCCATCCCATCCGATAATCCGTTCCTGGGGACCGCCGGCGCGCGTGGGGAGATCTGGGCCTACGGGCTGCGCAATCCCTGGCGCTTCTCATTCGACCGATGCGGCGGGAGGCTGTTCCTCGCCGATGTCGGACAGGATACGTGGGAAGAGGTCGACCTCATTGAGAAGGGGGGAAACTACGGCTGGCGGATCATGGAAGGCCCGGCCTGTTTCAATCCGCCCACGGGCTGCACCACCACAGGGTTGCAGACGCCGATCGCCTCATACGACCATACCTTCGGCTGTTCTATCACGGGGGGATACGTCTATCGTGGCGCGGCCTCACCCGTGTTGAGCGGGCGGTATCTGTTTGGGGACTACTGCAGCGGGCGGCTCTGGGAACTACATGCGGCTGGCCTCAACAATTGGGTGATGACACAGGTAGCTCAAACTGGACTTGCCATCAGTTCGTTCGGCGAAGATCAAAATGGCGAAGTGTACATCGTCGACTACAATGGCGGAGCCCTGTATCGCGTGACGGCACGTTAATTCTCTCAGCTGTTCTCGCATTCAACGTTGGCGTAACCGGATCGGAAATCATGGACCATCCCGTGGGGAAGATCATATGCGTGCCGCAACACACACCCCAGGTCGCTGCCCAAGAGGTGGATGGAGATAGAAGGCACGGAAGACGTCGTCCGTACGCGATGAATGTCACCCTCCGGGGGGAGCAGCGTGTAGAAGTCCCCCGGCTTCAAGGCACGCCGCTCGACCAGCGATAGTGAGGCCTTCCCGGAGATCTCTCCCCGATCGTGGCGGCGGAAAACTTCCTCATCCTGCTCGCCCCGGTACAATCCCACAAGTCCCCACGCCAGGTGATCGTGTATCGGCGTCTGTGCCCCCACAGGGACAATAAGAGCGTGTAACGTCAGCGAGCGGTCTGCACGACGGTAGATCAGGTAGGAAGCGATCCCGCCGCCCATCGTGCTGTTGGGATTCGCGCATGTGAATTCATCCGGCAGCCAGTTGCTCGCGGAGAGCAGCTCTCCGAATGCCGGTCGCATCCGTTCCACTCGACGCGGCGGGGATGGAGTCGCTCCCACCACATCCAGCACATGCGCGATGAACGCCTCCAGGACTGGAGAGCTTGCGTAGTATTCGTCCGGCATCGGATTCCTCCTCGGCGGCATACTCACGAACGCTCCACCGTACTTACGAACGCCCAATCGATCTGCGGAGGGACTGCTGCTCAAGTAGTCGCGTCGCAAATGTCTTGAACTTCCGATGGTGAGGCACGCATGAGATAGACGACGGCAGTAGCACTGCCACCGATCCGCGCTACGGGTCCGTTTGATGGCGTCGACGGACTCACCTTCCTCAGGGGATTCCAATGTCTACGCAGCAGGTGCGTTTTGGACGAAACGTATTCGTCTGTCTGATCGCGGCCGGGGGCATCGCCTCCACGATCCTGCCGCCAGTCGTGGCGAAAAATGCGTATCAAAACCCGCCGGCCTGCACACGCGTGCAGAGCCGTTTTGGCCGGCTGTTCAGCTCACTGTCTGCTGCGCGCTGGCCTGCTGCCGACGTCGATCTCCTCGCCGGCAAGGTCATGGCCGAGGAAGAGACTGCAGAAACCCCCGAGGGCGTGGCCGATGCTGAGGAGAACAATGACATCGACGCCGGCTTCACGTACGTTGGTCAGTTCATTGACCACGACCTCACGCTCGACCAACGGCCCAATGATTTGACGACGCCGGCGGATCCGTTTTCGCTCCAGAACTTTCGTACCCCCGCCTTCGACCTCGACAACGTCTACGGCGATGGTCCACTCGGATCCGCGTACCTCTACGAGGCGGACGGCATCCATTTGAAGCTTGGCCTCCCGCTCAGCGGGGCCGGCACGGACGGTGGCGCAGTCGATCTACCGCGAAACGCGACAGGTCAGGCGTTGATCCGGGATCCCCGCGATGACGAAAACCGCATCATCGCATCTCTGCACACCATCGTCCGGAGATTCCACAATCTGTGGGTCGACCGGTTGGCCCTGGAGCACCGCGATTGGTCGAGCACGCGAGTGTTCGCCGAGGCCCAACGCCAGGTCCGCCTGCACTACCAGTGGGCCGTCCTGACCGACTTCCTGCCGACCATTGTCGGCAAGCCTACGCTCGCCGCCGTTCTGCCGTCCACGCATGCGCCGCACCTCACCTTCTACAACCCATGCATAATGAACATGCCGGTAGAATTCAGCGTGGCGGCGTACCGGTTCGGGCACTCCCTCGTCCGCCCGATTTACCGGATTAATACCGCGGTCGTAAATCGGCTACCCGTCTTCTCTCTGGCAGACGACCCCACCAGAGATCTGGGTGGCTTCCGTCCATCGCCGGCGAACTTCGCGATCGACTGGGCTTTCTTGCTCCCCTTGGAGGGTCAGCGGGTGATTGGGAAGCCCCAGGCGTCGTACAAAATCGACAACTCCCTCGTCTTCCCGCTGGGACTCCTGCCGCTGCCGGAAACCGGCGCGGGGCCGGCATCGCTTGCCAGGCGTAACCTGTTGCGCAGTATGCAGCTTGGACTGCCGTCAGGACAGGATGTGGCCCGGGCCATGGGCGTCAAGCCGCTCCGCGATGATCAGATCTTGATCGGCAAGGCCGTTGAGCCTGAGGCGGGACAGGAGGCGGAATCTCAGCCCATCACCGGCATCGCACGCAGTTTCGCCGGCAAAGCGCCGCTGTGGACCTACATTCTTGCTGAAGCAACCGCCGGCGCCTTTAACATCCGTGACGGACATATCGTCGGGAGGCAGATCGCACCCATGCGGCTCGGGCGAGTGGGCGGGCGGATCGTCGCCGAGATCTTCGTGGGTCTCATGCTGGTCGATCGCTCCTCAATTCTCTACACTCCGTCCTTCCGGCCTGACCCAGCGTTTGCCGAAGCAGGCCGGTTTGGGTTTCGGGAGCTCATCCTGGCGGTCATCGGAAAATGACCGCTCGCGATCTCACCGCACGATCGTAATGCGGCCTTCTATGCTCGGGCTGATCATTCGCGCCTTTTGCACCGCGTCGAGAACAGCGGTCACGATCAGCGGGCCGCCCGCAGGACCGATCAGCACCTCTCCAGAGGCGAGTGTGGCATATCCGTCGCCTCCGCGCAGCATGAAGTCGTTGGTCGCTACCGTGTAGAGCGCGTCATCCTCGAGGGGGCGGTCTCCAACACGCACCTCTGTGATCCGGGATCCCACCGGACGCGTAGGATTAAACGTGTAGCGCAGGCCAGACACCTGCGGGAAGCGGCCGCCGACCTGGTCCCACTGGCTGACGCCGTTCTCCAGCGCGGCGCGGATCGCACTCCCGCGGATCGTCACCTTCACGACGACGTTGCCAAACGGGAGCCAGGCAAAGACGTCGCGGCGCCGGATCGGACCGGCGGGAAAGATCGCGTTCGTCCGG
>VBAI01000298.1 GCA_005882295.1 Candidatus Segetimicrobium genomatis
GATGGCTCGAAAAGCATCACCATAAAGCCCGCGAACTCTGGGTTGGATTCTACAAGAGAGGCTCAGGCAGACCGAGCCTGACGTGGCCGGAATCGGTCGACACGGCGCTGAGCTACGGCTGGATCGATGGCATTCGCAAGCGCATCGATGGCAGAAGATACGCGATCAGGTTTACTCCGCGGAAACCAGGCAGCATATGGAGCACCGTAAACGTCAAACGCGTGAGGGAACTCACACGTCTGGGACTGATGCACCCTGCGGGGCTGAAAGTGTTCCAGGAGCGCAAGAAGAGTGGAGTGTACTCCTACGAGCAAAGGACTACGGCCAAACTTGGCGCCTCGTTCGAGGGACAGTTCCGCGCCAACAAGCGAGCCTGGCGCTTCTTCCAGGCCCAAGCGCCCTGGTACCGGAAGACTGCTATTTGGTGGGTCATCAGCGCGAAGAGGGAAGAGACCAGGCGAAAGCGGCTGGCCGCGCTCATTAGAGACTCCGCGCGGGGGCGAACCATACCGCCGCTAACGCGCCCTGGCAGAGGGCAGTAAGGGGGGAACAAATGGAAGTCGTAAACTTGAAGGAGAAGTTTGGACGCGTCCGAGAGTACTGGTCGCCAAAAATCATGGGCGAACTGAATGATGCGTACGTGAAAGGCGTGAAGCTCCGGGGAGAGTTCGTCTGGCACCACCACGAGAGGGAAGACGAGCTGTTTCTTGTCGTCGAGGGCAGGCTGCGGATGCAGTTGCGCGACGGGAACCGGGACCTGGGGCCGGGCGAGTTCATCATCGTGCCCCACGGCGTCGAGCACTGCCCCAAAGCTCTGACGGACGAAGTGCACGTGGTGCTCATCGAGCCAAACACGACGCTCAACACTGGGAACGTGGTGAATGAGCGAACCATGCGCAATCTAGAGAGAATCTGAGCTCCAGATCTCCTACGGATCGAAGCGACCCATGAAGTGCTCAATTACCCCTGCGCGCGTGAGCTCGTAGATCGCTAGGCGCTGGCCGCCCTCCGCTGTGAAGGTGCAGCATGGGCCTTGCGGGATCTCGAACACCTCGCCGCGCTTCCACTTCCGGCGCTCCATCTCGCCCATCGCCCTCTGAAGATTCTCGACGCGATAGATAAGAATGGGCAGACTGCCTTCCAAGTGCTCGGCGAGCAATACAAGGGGACCCACATCGCTCAACTTCACCGCGGCGACTTCCGTCCCCATTTCTTTGATGCGGAACATCAGGGTTCCGCCGAGCACGTCCGTGTAATAGGCGACGACCGGACCAGGAGGCCTGCTCGGGACATACAGGAAATCAAGACTTAAGAACATCTCACCGTCTCCTCATCTCGAGCACCGCGCAGCGATGAATTCTCAGGATCTGGGCTAGCCAGAAGGGGAACTGTGCTGTGCTTGTCGAGTAGTGAACGCGAGTTGCCAATCGTCTTGTGTGTGTCCGTCGATGGATAGCCGCCAAATCAGGCGGCTATCGGCCTTGAGTGGAAACGGGCCAACATTGAGCGCCATCGCCATATCCAGGGGAGTGCCGGGTTTCAGACCAGGCGGACGACCGACTTCGAAGTCGCCCTCCAACTGAACCGGTTTTTCGCCCGTCGGCGTGGGGACTGTCACTGGCCGGCCATCCTCATCTACGAGCTCCAGTTTCAGCTTATGGCGTTTATTGGCTTCATCCCACGGCACCTCGATCTTGATCGCGATCGCGGAAGGGACCGGGTCAGGCCCGATGATGGACCACCCGCCGCCCAAGATGTACAACTTCCCGTTGATGGCTTGAGCAGCGTCTGCAAGGAGCATCGTGACTCTCATCGTGAAGCGCCTAACGGAATTGGGTGAACACATCGACCAGAGCAGGCTTGCGTTCCTTCAGGACGTAGCGCATGGAACGCTCTAGCGCCGGGCGGATCTCGCCAGGCTCTTCGATCGGTCCCCACGCTTCGATCCCAAACGACTTGGCCATGCTTGCGAAATTGACCGCCGGGTTGTCCATGCGCTGGCCGATGTGAGCGTTTTCGACCGGGCGGTTGCGGGCCTTGGCCATGAGAATCTGATGCTCTTCGTCATTGAAGTATGATCGGTTATTGTACATCACGATGAGCAGCGGGATGCGGTGGTGCGCGGCCGTCCACAGCGCGCTCGGAGTGTACAGCAGGTCGCCGTCGGGT
>VBAI01000022.1 GCA_005882295.1 Candidatus Segetimicrobium genomatis
GTTCCCCTCACCGCCGCCGCCGGCTTCCACCCCACCCGGCTCGCTCCTGCAGGCGATGTGGTTACTCCCGTTCCGTCATCGCTTTTCGCTCATTGTAGCGGTGGAGTCACGGAGTGTCAACGACGGAGCGGATGGACGTGGCAGACGTCATAGATCTCGGGATCCGGCGAGAGCGTGACGAGGGGGTCCAGCCCCGCGCCGACCTCCTTCCGGGCCGCGCTGTCGCGCCACGCCTGATAGGCCTCCGGAGTATCCCAGGTCGCGGTCACGACATACGGACCGCCACCGTGCGGGCGCAGCAGTTCACCGCTGCGCAGCCCCGCGACGCGCGCCGCCGCCCCCAGGACGTCCAGATCCGCGAAGCGGCGCTCGAACTCCGCTTCCCCGCCGGGGTGCACGGTCATGCGCAAGATGGTGCGGATCATCGGCGTCCCTCTCTGTCTGCGGCGGCGCCGGACAGGCCATAGGTCTCGTGGGCCTCCTCCGGCGTGATCATCTCATCCCGCAGGTCTCGCTGGATCAGCGCACGATCGCGGCGCGCCGGATCTCCCCATCCGCCGCCGCTGCCGGTGACCAGCCTCGCGACGTCGCCCCGGGCCAGCCGGTAGCGCGCGCACTTTCCGAAGACCACCTCACGGCCGCCCTGATGCAGGACCTTCACGAAATTCGGGGATCCGGGGTGACCGCCGGCCACGCTCCACGGCGGAAATTTGAACCGGCCGAACGTGGCCGTCAGCTGTGCCTCATCGGCGATGATCCGGTAGTCGCGGACCAACCCGCGTCCGCCGCGGAACTGCCCCGCGCCGCCGCCGTCCACGTTGAACGCAAACTGATCGACCATGACCCCGTGCCGCGTCTCGGTAACCTCGACGGGGATGACATACGTCTCGCCGTCGCCGGAACACACGAGTCCGCTCTCCCCATCCTTGCGCGCGCCGGCGCCCCAACCTCCGGCCTGCGGCTCCACCAGGATGAACAGGTCGCCGGTATCGGGATGCCGGCCTGAGATCACCGTGCCGCACACGCTCAGGAAGTGCCCCGCCGTCAGACGATCGGGCAGCACCGCCGCGAGTGCCTTCCATACCAGATCGATGGCGTAGGCCTTTGTTTCCCAGTACGTGGACACCGGCGCAGGCCGCTCCGCCGTAAAGATGGTGCGGGGCGGGCAGATGACCTTCACCGGCCGGAAACACCCTTCGTTGACGGGGATGAGCGGTCCGGTCACCGCCTTGAAGATGGTCCGGATGGATGAGAGCAGTCCGGTCCGCGTGGCGTTGATCGGCCCCGGGACCTGGGGATGCGTCCCCGTGAAGTCGCAGACGAACTCGTCGTCGGTGATCGTGACGGTCACCCGCACGGGGAACGGCCCGTGACCGATCCCGTCATCGTCGATCATGTCGCCGGCTTCGAACACGCCCTTCGGCAGCCGGCGCAGCTCCCGCCGCGTCAGCCGCTCGCCGTGGTCCAGCAGATGATCGATAGCCCGCTGCATTGCGGCTGGGCCGAACTTTTCGCACAGATCGACGAACCTTCGCTCCCCCACGCGCAGCGCGGCGACGCCGGCCCACAGATCGCCGAGCGTCATGTCCGGCAGGCGGACGTTCGCCGCGAGCAGATCCAGCACGCTGGCCACGGGCCGGCCCCGGTCAAACAGCTTGACGCATGGAAAGACGAGGCCTTCCTGGTAGACTTCTGTGGCGTCGGTCGTCCAGCTGCCCGGGTCCTTGCCGCCCAGCTCGGTCCAGTGCGCTTTGTTGACCATGAACGCCACCAGCCGCCGGCGGAAGAACACGGGCAGGATCAACGACACGTCGGATGGATGCGTCCCCCCGCCCCCGTACGGATCGTTGGTGATGATGATGTCTCCCGGATGAAGCCGGCCGGCAAACTTCCCGCGCACCTCGGCGACGGCCTGCCCCAGCGTGCCCAGGAATCCGGTCACGCCCTGGCCCTGCGCCAGCATCTGTCCGCGCGCGTCGGTGAGGCCGCACGCGTAATCCAGCACTTCATAGATGATGGGACTCTTGCTGGTGCGCTGCAGGGCGACGAACATCTCATCGCCGATGGCCACGAGCGTGTCCTTGATGATCTCCAGCGTGAACGGATCAGTGCCGCGCGGGCGCTGCATCGGTTCCCTCCGCAGGCGTGCAGCCCGGATAGAGATGGCACCGCACACGATGATCGCCGTCGACGGCCGCCGCGACGGGATCCAACCGCGGGCACACATCAAATGCGTCGGGGCACCGCGGGTGGAAACTGCAGCCCGGCGGCACGCGGGCAGGGCTGGGCGTCTCTCCACGCGGAACGATCCAGCGGGGTTTCAACCGTTCTTCCTCTTCCGAGACCACGGGGATCGCGGAGAGCAACATCCGCGTGTAGGGATGCCGTGGAGCAGAGAACAGGGCCGGGGTGGCGGCCAGTTCCGCCAGTTTGCCCAGATACATCACCGCCACCCGCGTGGCCACATTGCGCATCAGGCTGAGGTCGTGTGTGATGAACAGGTACGTGAGATTCAGCCGGCGCTGCAGATCCACCAGCAGGGCGATGATTTTCCCCTGCACCGACACGTCCAGCGCCGAGGTCGGCTCGTCCAGCACGAGAAACGATGGCTCGGTCGCCAGCGCGCGCGCGATCGCCACGCGCTGCTTCTGGCCGCCGCTCAGCGCGTGGGGAAAGGCGTGCATGAACTCCGGCGGCAATTCCACCATCTCCAGCAACGCTGTCACGCGGCGCAGCGCCTCCGCGCTGGTGTGCGCCAGTCCGTGCACGCGCAGGGGCACCTCCAGCGTCTGCCGCACGGTGCGCCGGGGATTCAACGACGACCCAGGGTCCTGGAACACCACCTGGATCGCTTTCTTGATCGCGGGCACACCGCGGCGCACCTCCGGATCGGCGATGTCATACCCGCGAAACCACATCGATCCGGCCGTTGGCCGGTAGGCGCCGAGCAGAGTCATCGCCAGCGTGGTTTTGCCTGAGCCGGACTCGCCGACCAGCCCGAATGTCTCACCCGGGTGCAGCGCGAACGACACCCCGTCGACCGCCTTGATCACCCCGACCTGCCGCATCAGAAAACCGGTGCGGATGGGGAAGTGTTTGACGACATCGACGAGGCGCAGCAAGGGCTCACTCATGGCCGCGTCACGGCCGGGGCGGTATTTGATGGGAGGCCGGAGGCCTCATCCGTTCCCTCTCCCGTGGGGAGAGGGATGGGTGAGGGGGCGGCCCGCTCCGCCGAGGGCCGCGAACCGTCGTCATACAGGACGCACGCGACATCGTGCTCTGCACCGACCCGCACCCAGGGCGGAGGCTGCTGGCAGCGCGGCTGGGCAAACTGGCAGCGGGGCGCAAAGCGGCAACCCGGCGGGGGATTCAGGTAATCGGGAATCATCCCATCGATGCCGCGAGGGACGCCCTCGCCGGTCAGCTTGGGCACCGAGGCCAGCAGGCCCTGTGTGTATGGGTGCTGCGGCGCGGAAAACAAGTCGGCCGTCGGTGCGGTTTCGGCGATGCTGCCGGCGTACATCACGTAGACGCGATCGGTCGTCTGGCGCACCACGCCCAGGTTGTGGGTGATCAGGAGCACCGAGGTCCTCTTCGCGTCGACCAGCGCCCGCATCACCTGCAGGATCTGCTCTTGAATCGTCACGTCCAGCGCGGTGCCCGGCTCGTCGGCGATGACGAGCGCCGGCTCATTGACTAGCGCCATGGCGATCAGCACGCGCTGGCGCATCCCGCCGCTGAGCTGCACGGGATACGCCCGCATGATGCGCTCGGGATCCGGCAGGGCGACCTCCTTAAGGATGTCGACCGCCCGCGCCCAGGCCGCGCGCTCCGAGGGCCGGCCCCCGGGGCGGCGGGCGATGATGTCCAGCAGTTGATCGCCGACAGTGAAGACGGGATTCAGCGCCGCCATGGGATCCTGAAAGATCATCGCGATCTCGCGGCCGCGGATCTGCTGCAATTCTCCGGGCGGCAAGGCCAGCAGGTTGCGGCCGGCAAACCAGATCTCTCCGCGGATCCGGGCCCGGGGCGGCTGCAGCAATCCCAGCACCGCGCGGACCGTGAGCGATTTGCCGCACCCGGTCTCCCCGACCAGCCCGACTTTCTCCCCACGGCCAACGGTCAGGTTGACCCCGTTGAGCACCCGGCTGTGACCCCGGTAGCCGGTGAAGCTTACATGGAGGTTGCGGATGTCCAGCAGCATTTCGCGCGGCACTCTACACCTCGACGCCGAAGATATCGCGCAGGCCGTCGCCCAGCAGGTTGAACCCCAGCACGATCACGAGGATGGCCAGGCCGGGGAACACCGGGACCCACCACAGGTCCGGCATATACTTGGCGCCGTCGGCCACCATCGTGCCCAGGTCCGGATCGGGCGGCTGCACCCCCAGCCCCAGGAAGGAGAGGCTGCTGCCGATGAGGATGACGAAGGCCATGTCCAGGGTCATCTTCGTAAGAATCGCCGGAAGGCAGTTCGGCAGAATCTCCCGCAGCAAGATGTGGGCGGGTGAGGCGCCGACGATCTGGGCGGCCTGCACGTAGCCCTCGTTCCGCAGCGAGGAGACCAGCCCGTAGACCAGGCGCGTGTACCAGGGCCACCACATCACAGAGACGGCCAGCATGGCGTTCTGGAGGTTCGGCTCCAGCACCGCCATGATTGCCAGCGCCAGGGCCAGCGGCGGGATGGAGAGAAAGATATCGGTGACGCGCATGATGACCGTCTCCGGCCATCCGCGGTAGTATCCGGCCAGCAACCCGAGCACGACCCCGGTGGGGACCGCCGCCGACAGCACGACCAGGCCCAGCAGCAGCGAGAAGCGATAGCCGAACACGACGCGCGTGAGGATGTCGCGGCCGATGGTATCCGTCCCGAACAAGTGGGATCCCCCGGGGGGCAGGCTGGCATGCTCGAAGTCGGTGAACGCGCGCGCATGCCGCGGGAACGGCGTGACCCACGGCGCGAACGCCGTCAGGAGCACCACGACCACGACGATGCCAAGACCGAACAGCGATCCTCCGTTGCGGGAGAACGCATACCAGGTCCGCCGCAGGTTCTCCCTGGCGGGGGCTGCGGCCACGACGCTCATGCCGCTTCGTCCGCTTGGCGCAGCCGGATGCGCGGGTCCAGGTATCCCACCAGGATGTCGATGAGAAAGTTGATGACGACGAAGAACAGCCCCATGATTATGACCACAGCGACGATCGCATTGAGGTCTTTGCGCAGGATGACCTGGACGCCGTAGCGGGCAATGCCAGGCCAGTTGAAGACGGCTTCGACGAGAAACGCGTTGCCCAGCAGCGCGGCAAAATCCAGTCCCAGGATGGTGACGGTGGGAATCAACGACGGCTTGAGCATGTACTTCAGCGCGATGCGGGCGTTGGAGATCCCAAATGCCCGGGCCGCCTCAATGAACGGGCGGCCGGCAACATCCACCATGCTGGCGCGGGTCAGCCGCGCCGCCTGGGCTACCCCGGCCAGCGCCAGGCTCACCGCCGGCAGGACGAGATGCCGCAGGAAATCGAGATAGGTGGCCGGGTTGCGGTCCAACAGCGCGTCGATCGTGACCAAGCCGGTCACCGGCGGCGGCGGAACCGCTCCGGCGCTCAAGCGGCCGGCGACCGGCAGCACCCCCAGGGCATACGCGAAGATCAACATGAGCACGATGGCCCACACAAAGGCCGGAGTGACCACCCCGCCCAGCGAAATCAGCCGCACGAGCGTGTCTACCCAGGTGTCGCGGTACGAGGCCGCCAGGATCCCCAGCGGCACGCCAACCGCCACCATCAGCAGGCCGGCGTAGAGCACCAGTTCCAGCGTCGCGGGAAACAGATCATGCAGGTCGGTAGTCACCGGCCGGTGCGTGTACAGCGACTCACCGAAGTCGCCACGCACCACCCCGCGGACGTAGTGGGCGTACTGCACCGGCAGTGGCTCGTCCAGATACATCTGAGCCCGTAACGCGGCGATCTGGGCCCGTGACGCGAGTGGTCCCAGGGCGATACGGGCCGGGTCCCCGGGGATGACCCGCGCGATGACGAAGATCAGCAGCGACAGCCCCAGGAGCACCAGGACCGACAGCAGGACCCGGTGGATCAGAAACGTCGAATAGCGCAGGTTACTTGCCGCCCATCGCCTTCTTCTTCGCCATGTCCACCTGCCACAGGCGGAAGTTCCAGTGCGCGCCCTGCACTGGGATAGCCTTTGCCGGATCCACGAACGCCGGCGTCACATATTCCTGGTAGGCAAACACGGCGAACTGTTCGTACGGGTAGATGTCGGGGACCTGATCCACGATCATCTTTTGGGCCTGCTTGTACAGGGAGAGCCGCTGATCCGGGTTGGCGGTCGTGCGCGCCCGGTCGAGGAGGCCATCAACGTCCTTGCTCTGCAGCCACTCCATCGACGTCCAGCTGCCGGCCGCGCTGCCGTGATACGTGCTGTAGAGGAACGAATCCGGATCGGGGTAGGTGCCGGCAAAGAAGATCGGCACGATGTTGGGAGTGGTGTCGGGCTTGGTCGCCTTCTCCGTCATCAACGCCCACGGCACTTTAACGACTTTTACGTTGACGCCGATGTCGGCCATGTTCTGCTGGAAGAGGAGGGCAATCTTCTCCTCCAGCGGCACCTCGGCGACCCAGCCAAACTCCAACTCCACATTCTTCGACTTCGCCTGGGCCAGCGCCGCCTTCGCCGCCGCCACGTCCCGTTTGGGGACCGGCAGCGTGGGATCGAAGCCGGGGAAGCCCTCCGGAATGGGGCCGCGGGCGGTCTTCCCGGCGGCGACGCGGTCGTTGATCTGGATCAGACGCAGCACCGCCGCATAGTCGAAGCCCAGGACCATGGCCCGGCGGACGTTGAGGTCATCGGTCGGCGCGCGCTTGGTATTGATCTTCAGGAACAGGTTGCTCTGACCGCGCTCGGTGGCCAGCGCGATGCCCGGCGTGTCGCCCAGCGCGCGATAGATCTCCGTCGGCAGCCACTGGCTGGTGACGTCGTGCTCGCGCCGCACCATCAGCGTGCGGATCGTGGCGGCTTCCACCGAGAGCAGCACGCGCACCTCGTCCGGCGCGTTGACCGCGAACACCTGCCAGTAGCCGGGGAACTTCTCAATCACGGAGAGCTGCTGCGGGTTGTGGGCCTTGATCCGGTACGGTCCGGATCCCGCGTCGGTGGTGCTGAGGAACGCGTCGCCATAATCTCCAAACTCGCCGAACTTGCCGTCCTTCTTGTTCTTCAGCACGAGGGCACGGTTCACAACGCCCAGCCGGACCAGCGTGGCGAGGAAGGGGCCATACGGTCTGGTTAACGTGATGGCCACGGTGGAGGGGCCGCTCGCTTTCACGGCGGAGACCCACCCGTCGTACAGGTAGGAAAAGCCCTGCTTGAGAGCCATCATCCGCTGCAGCGAGAACTCCACGTCGGCTGCGGTGAGTTCGGTGCCGTCGTGAAACTTCATGCCTCTGCGGATCTTGAACGCATAGGCGAGACCGTCAGGACTGACCGTCCAGGACTCCGCCAGCGAAGGCACCAGCTTCCCGCCTGGGGCCGCGGCGACCAGCGTGTCGTACAAGTTGTAGAAGAGGATAGAATCCACAAAATCGGTGCTCTTGGCCGGATCGATCTCGGCCACTGCCACCTCGTCGATCCGCAACACAATCGGCTCACGCGGCCCGCCCGCAGAGGGCCCGTGAATAACCAGCACGAGCATGACCAGCGCCATCGCCATTACCGCCAGCCGTTTCACCGCCTCCACCTCCTTGTGAGTACCGAATTTCCCAATTAGGCTTTCACTGGCTCGCGCGTGACTTCTAGCACCGCGAACGTCTTCGGATCCACTCGCACACCGTAGTCCTGCTGAGCCTGCTCGATGGTGATGTAGCCGTGGCGGACGTCCTCGGCCACCAGCGCCGGAGGCCGGGCGGCAGGCGAGCCGTACCCTCCGCCGGTGCCGGTGACGAGTCTTGCCACTTCCCCTTTTCGCAGCCGGTAGCGCGCGGTCTTCCCGAACACCTCTTCTCGGCCATCCGCGTGCAAAATCTTCACGTAGTTGCGCGAGCCGAGGTGCCCGCCGGCCAAACCCCACGGCAGGTATTTGTGCCGGCCGAACGTCGTCGTCAGGTACGCCTCGTCGGATGTGATCCGGTAGTCGCGAATCAGCCCCTTGCCGCCGCGGAAGGCTCCGGCCCCGCCGGGATCGGTGTGGAAACTGTATTGATCCACGAGCACACCGTAGCGGGTCTCGGTGACCTCCACCGGAATCACGTACGTCTCCCCGTCACCGATGCAGACCAGGCCGTTTTCTCCGTCCTTGTGCCGCCCGCCACCCCAGCCTCCGGCCTGCGGCTCCACGAGCAAAAACAGGTCGCCGGTATCGGGATGCAGCCCGGCGACGATCGTGCCGCACACCGACAGGAAGTGGCCGGCGGTCAGGCGCTCAGGAACGACCTGGGCCATCGCCTTCCAGATAAGGTCGGCGACGTACAGCATTGTTTCCCAGTACGTCGACACCGGGGCCGGGTGCTGCGCGCTGAAGATCGTGCGCGGCGGACAGGTGATGCGCAGGCTGCGGAAGGCGCCGTCGTTCACCGGGTTGCCGGGATTGGTGATAGCCAGGTAGAGGGCACGCACCCCGCTCACCAGGGCGGTCATCGTGCAGTTCACCGGACCCGGGACCTGGGCGTGCGTGCCGGAAAAGTCCACGTGGAACTCCTCGGGGTTCACGGTGATCCTCACCCGCACCGGAAACGGGCCGTGGCCGATGCCATCGTCGTCGATGAAGTCCTCGGCCTCGTACACGCCCGCCGGAAGCTGCCGGAGCTCCAACCGCGTCAGCGTGTCACCGTCGGCCAGCAGCTTGTCGATGGCGCGCTTGACGACGGCCACGCCGTACTTGTCGCACAGGTCGCGGAAGCGGCGATCGCCGACGCGCAGGGCGGCGACGCCGGCCCACATGTCGCCCAGGGTCATGTCCGGCAGCCGCACGTTGGCGCGGATCAGGTCGACCACGCTCTCGATGGGCGTTCCGCGGTCAAACAACTTGACGCATGGGAACTGCAGCCCTTCCTGATACACTTCCGTAGCGTCGGTGGTCCAGGACCCGGGATCCTTCCCACCCACCTCCGTCCAGTGCGCCTTATTGGCGGCAAACGCCACAATCTCCCCGTCGTAAAAAATGGGCATGATCAGCGAGACGTCCGACAGATGCGTGCCCCCGCCGGTGTAGGGATCATTCGTCACGATGATGTCGCCGGGGCGCAGGTCGGCCCCGAACTTCTCCAGCGTGTAGCTCACCGCATGCGAGAGCGTCCCTAAGAACAACGTCACCCCGTTGCCCTGCGTGATCAGCTGGCCGCGGGAGTCGGTGAGACCGGTCGCGTAGTCCAGGACTTCATAGATGATTGTCGACATGCTGGTGCGTTGGAGGGCGACAAACATCTCGTCGCCGATCGCCACCAGAGCGTTCTTGATGATCTCCAGGGTGAAGGGGTCGACCGCCTCCGCCTGGCGCCGCCCGCGCGGCCGCGCCTTCCCTCGATTACTCAACACCTTGGCCATGACAGGTATCCCTAACCCCTCACCCTTTATCCCTCTCCCTCCAGGGAGAGGGGAATGCGGTTGGGCGCTACCGCGCCCTCTCTGACTCGATCATAAGATTGCCGTACGCATCGACGGTCGCGCGCTGGCCGGGGAATAACACAGTGGTCGCCGCAGGTTCCTCGATGATCGCAGGACCGCTGACCGCCGCGCCGGGCCGCAGCCGGTCTCGTTCGTACACCGCGGACGCGAGCCGGCCGTGGGCATCGAAATCCACCTCCCGCCGGCCCTTCAGCGCGCTGCGCCCCGCGCCCTTCCCCCCGCCCCGGGCTCCGGATTTCGCGGTACGCAGCCGCGGCACGCGCGGCTTGTCCACCGTCCCAAACGTAGTCAGGTGGAAGTTCACGAACTCTACAGCCGAGGGCAGGCGGAACGTGTAGCGCTGCTCGTGCAGGGCGTGGAAGCGTCCCTCTACCTCCCCGATGGCCGCTGCCGTCATCGCCCCGGCCGGCACCGGCACCTTGACGGTATGCTCCTGGCCGGCGTAGCGCATGTCGGCAAACCGCTGGAACACGAGGCGTGACGGCTCCACCCGCTGCTGGGCGAAGTACGTGCGCGCCTGATCTTCCAGCGTGCGCCACATCCGGTCCAGCCCGTCGTTGGCCGCGGCCTGCGTGCGCAGAATCGACGTCCAGATGAGATCGTAGCGCAGGTCGGTCATCAGCATTCCCCAGGCTGAGAAGACCGCGGGATTGGTGGGGATGAGCACCCGGGCGATGCGCAACTCGTCCGCCAGCGCTGTGGCATGCATCGCACCGCCCCCGCCGAATGCGACCAGCGTGAAGTCTCGCGGGTCATACCCACGGTGCACGGACACCAGCTTCAGGGCATTCACCATGTTGGCATTGGCCAGGCGGAT
The DNA here is from genome assembly GCA_005882295.1 of Candidatus Segetimicrobium genomatis. Classification (GTDB taxonomy): domain Bacteria; phylum Sysuimicrobiota; class Sysuimicrobiia; order Sysuimicrobiales; family Kaftiobacteriaceae; genus Telluricultor. The sequence continues at coordinate 10,458 of VBAI01000022.1, forward strand.
CACGCCCAGGGCCGCCGCTTCCACTGAGATCCCGAAGTGCCGGGCGATGGGCCCTAGCGCCTCGCGCGCGCGGGTGACGTCCAGCGCAATCTCGCCGCCCAGGAAGTAGGCGGGGTTGATCCGTCCGGCGACGACATTGGCGTCGGTCACCGTCGGCTCGCGCCCGCCGCGCCCGTAACAGGCCGGCCCCGGCATCGCGCCCGCG
>VBAI01000282.1 GCA_005882295.1 Candidatus Segetimicrobium genomatis
TGCGGAGGGGCGTAAATGAGAAAGGCACTTGTTGGTTTCTTCATATGTGTGGCAATACTGGCATTGACTCGCGTGATTCCACGTCCGGCTTCTCGTGCCGGCATGGTGTTCCTGGTAGCCGCTGACGCATCCGGCCAGGTCTACACGACTTACGGGAACTATTCGGCTGCTGAAACCTGCAATGCCGTGCTCGGGGCCACACCTAGTCCTGGGCGGGGACTTCACCTGGAGTGCCGGGATCTAGGCAGCAAGTTGATTCCTCCGAGAGCAATGTTGCTGGTCGCGTACGCCCTGGCAGTTCTACTTGGCCCCACCCTGGAAGCGCTGAGTTCCGCCGTCACGCTTGCCGCAATCCCGCTGCGCGGCCCCCTTGGGGCCCATCCGATCTTCTGGAGGTTGGCGCAGGGCGCAAGCGCCGTCCTTACCGAGGGCCCAACGGGGTGGGTCGCGAAGTGGGTGTTCGCCCGACTTGGAGATCCCCCCACGCTCCTGGTCGTGGCGGTAATTGGAGTCGCGGTCATTGTCGCCGCCGGGCGGCGCCTGGGAAGAACTCTCGAGTTGCCACGAGCAGGGGCGCGACAGACACGGAAGGCGAGAAACTTCCCCTCCGACGTCAACTACTACGAAGTCTTGCAGGTGCATCCCACTGCCGATGTGGCCGTGATTAAGAGTGCATATCGAACCATCATGCGGGAACTTCAGGCGCACCCTGATCTGGGCGGAGACGAAGAGCAGGCCAAGGTCCTCAATGAAGCCCATCGGGTCTTGAGCGCTCCGGACCTGCGCGCAGAATACGATGCCGTTCGCCGTCCTGCTGATAAGGCCATCGATAATTTCGCTCCCGCCGAATTCACGATGGGTATCCGTGGCACCATGTACGCGGCTGCTACCAGCGCGGCGACTCAGCAGGCCGCCGTGCGCAATGGCTCCTGGGGATATGCCGGGCTTCCGTTCGTCTATCTCATCGCTCATCGGGCTTGGCTGCACCTTCTGGCCAACGTGGTGGGGTCCGTGATTCCGGTGGTCAATATCGGCGTCTATCTATGGTATGTGTTCAATGCGAGGCGGCTCGTGCAGTCTTCCAGAAAGTTCCAGAATTTCGATCAGTACTACGCGGTCCAACAGGCATGGGACAGGGCCGGAAAGTGGATGTTGTTTGTCGGCCTTCTTCTTGTCATCGTGAGGATATTCCACCCCTTCGGATTCATGTGAGCCTTCTCCACGCCACGAAAGCGGCCAGGAGGCCCAAGACCAACGAAGCTCCGGCTGGCACATAAGCACCGTGCGAAAGGTGGTAGACCACAAACACAACCGCCTCGGCCGCTAGGATTGCGCCCGCCCAGCCCGCGACCGCCGCCCACCTGCGCGCGGCCGCCGGAAGCACCAGGCCTAATCCCGCCAAAGCCTCCCCAAGACCGACCAGGCGAATCAGGGCCAGCGAAAAACCCGGCATCATTTTTTCGAGCATCGGCCCCTGTCCCATAATCTTCCCCAGGCCCGCGATAACATACAGAACGGCCAGCACTACCTGCACTACCCATAGCGCAGTGTTCATGTTGCCTTTCCTCCTGAAGGAAGAGTCCCTTAGCTTGATTCCCCGGTCAGAGTTTTAGAAGGAGGGGACTGTCCCCTCCTTCAAGGATTTTCACAGTTCGTCGGCAGTCTACTCCGGCCGAGTGGAGAAATAGGGGGAATGAGTGGATACTGCTTGAATGTGGCAAACAGAATGTGTATGCTGCTTACGACCGTTCGTTCCGCGGTAGCTCAACGGTAGAGCGTCCGGCTGTTAACCGGAGGGTTGTAGGTTCGAATCCTACCCGCGGAGCCACTCTGCTCATCCTCGAAGATCCCCGGAGCTCGTTCATCGGTCTCGATCAAAAGCTGGGCTCGTGACATACGAACAAGTCCTCACGCGTCTCAAAAGATTGGCCAATCCGGAAAACGTCGCCGGGATGGCGCGCTTCGGGATCAGCTCGAAAGGTACGCTGGGAATCTCCATCCCCACCCTTCGCAGACTCGCTCGAGAGATCGGCCGCGATCACGAGCTGGCGCTGCGGTTGTGGAAATCAGGCTTTCACGAAGCCCGTATCCTGGCCGGCTTCGTGGCCGATCCTGCGAAACTGACCGAAGCGCTGGCGGAACGGTGGGTGAACGACTTCGACTCCTGGGACGTGTGCGATCAGGTCGCGGCCCTACTCGAGCAGGTACCCTTTACCCGCAAGAAGATCCGGCAGTGGGCCGCGAGCGACCGGGAGTTTGTCAAGCGGGCGGCATTCGCCATGATCGCCGGGCTGGCGGTGCACGACAAAGCTGCTGCCGACGCACAATTTGAGCCTTTCCTCAGGCTGGTCAGGCGCGCATCGACCGACGATCGGAACTTCATAAAGAAGGCCGTGAACTGGGCGCTGCGGAGCATCGGCAAGCGGAACAGGCAACTGAACCTGCGGGCCGTGGCTGTGGCGAAACAGATCGCACGGATTGACTCGCCGGCAGCCAGGTGGATCGCCGCCGATGCACTGAGAGAATTGAGGAGCGCGGCCGTCCGGCGTCGGCTGCAGGCTCCCCGCAGGAGCATTCGCGTCTCTTCAT
>VBAI01000283.1 GCA_005882295.1 Candidatus Segetimicrobium genomatis
GAGGTGAGAATGACCACGGGAATCTTGCGCGCCTGCGCATCGTGCTTGATGTGCCGCAGCACCTCCAAGCCGTCCACCTTCGGCAGTTTCAGGTCCAGCAGGATTACTTTTGGGCCATCCCTGAGGCTGCGGCCGCTGTAGGCGCCTTTCCCGAACAGAAAGTCCAGCGCCTCAGCGCCGTCCCGAACCACATGGATCCGGTTCGAGACGTTGTTTTTCTTGAGCGAGCGAAGGGTCAGCTCCTCGTCATTGGGATTGTCCTCAACCAGCAGAATTTCGACCGGCTCCCCCGTCATGAGAGGCACCTCCTAGCGTGAAATAGAATGTCGCGCCTTTGTCGAGTTCCGACTCTGCCCATGTGCGGCCGCCGTGCCGATGGATGATGCGCTGCACGATCGCCAGGCCGACGCCCGTGCCCTCGTACTCCTCGGCACGGTGCAGGCGCTGGAACACGCCAAACAGCTTGCCCGCATACTGCATGTCGAACCCCACTCCGTTGTCTTTCACTTGATAGACGGGCTCACCGCCATCGGCGCGGCTCGTCACCTCAATCGATGCCGGATTGCGGGTGCGCGTGAACTTCAGGGCGTTGGAGAGCAGATTGGCAAAGACCTGCTTCAGGAGGGCGGGGTCGGCGATGCAATCTGCCAGGTCGCCGATCTGGATGGTAACTTCTCGCCCTATCTGCTCCTGTTGCAGGTCGCTTACGACTTGCCGCACGAGGTCTGCGGCGCACACTCGCTGTTTCTCCAGGGGCTTGCGACCGAGCCGTGAGAAGGTCAGCAGATCGTCGATCAACCGCCCCATCTGTTGGGCGTTGTCTCGAACCAAACCCAGATATCGCTGGGCCTCCTCCGGGAGGCGCGGCGCAAAGTCCTCCACCACCAACTTCGAAAAGCCGTCCATGGCCCGCAGCGGAGCCCGCAGGTCGTGCGCCACTGAGTAACTGAACGCCTCGAGTTCTTTATTGGCAGCTTCAAGCTCCGCGGTTCGGTCTGCCACCCGGCGCTCCAGGTCCTCGTTGGATGCCTCCAATGCCCGGTACAGCCGCGCATTCAGGATGGCCATCCCGGCCCGTTCCGCCATCGCCGTGGCGAACTTCAAGTCCTCCTCGCTGTAGGCGCCAGACTCTGGTCGGTGCCTGGCGAGGGAGAGGACGCCGATTGACCTCCCCTGCGCCCGCAGCGGAACCATCAAGAGACTTCGGGACGCGACCCTGTCAAGAAGCGGCCAGTATTCTTGCTTGGTCATTTGGCGAAGGCTAGAAATAGATACCTGGGGAACCAGCAGGGGCTCACTCTGCCTGAAGACCGTACTCGACATCGTGTTGTCACTTACCCGTATTGGAGCGGCCGTTAGGGTTCCCCGGGTAAACGCCAGGACTTCCGGATCCTGATCGTACAGCGCCACGGGCTCGAGCCATGCTTCGTCATCGGAGGCTAAAAAGATCACACACGTATCGCCAATGAGTTCGGCAACGCGATGCGAGACGCGTGTGAGCAAGCCCGCGAAGTCGCGCGCACTTCCCGAAAACGTGTGGGAAGCTTCGCCCAACGCTTCCGCGCGGCGCACATGGCGCTGAATTTGCTCCGCCATCTGGTCAAATGCCCTGGCCAGATCGCCGAACTCATCGGCCCGGTCGGCCAGTCCGGTCCGCGCCGTCAGGTCGCCTGTCGCGACTGTGGCGGCTTTGTCGGCCAGCGCCAGAATGGGTTGTGTGAAGCGCCTGGCCAGGATGTGCGAGAGCCCCAGCCCGCCGAGGACGATGGCCAACTCCAGGAGGACGATGAAGGTCTGGAACCGAGCGAGCGGAGTGTACGCTTCCGCCGCGTCGATCTTGACGACCAGTCCCCAGTCTAGATACCCGACCGGGCGATACGCCGCCAGTACCTCGACGCCCCGGTAGTCCCGGCTGTGCATGAGCCCTGTCTGGCCGCGGATCGCCGGCACCATGGCGGGCATGCCGTCGAGCGGGATGCTGGTGAGCTGTGGATCCCGGCGGGCCGGAAGGAGGAGATGAATCTTCGAGCCCTGCAGCGTTCCCACCAGGACTTCTCCACTTTCTCCGAGCCCCGTTTGGCTCGTCAGAAGCCGGGCAATCGGCTGGGCGTCGACGGTGGCGATGACGACCCCTTGTGGTGTTCCGCCGCTGCTCACCACGGGTGCCGTCAACAGGGACTGGCTTGTCTGCCCGATGCGGCGAGGCGCGCCCAAATGCGCGCGCTGGCGTCCTTCCAGAACATCAGGATCCGCGCTGAAGTCCTTGCCGATGCGTGTCTTCTCCGTCGATGTGATAACCGTGCCCTGGAGATTGGCGATGGAGATGTCGAGGAACCCCTCGACGCTGCGCCGTGCATCCTCGAGGATCTGACGGGATTGCTTCTGGAATTCAGCCTGGGCAATCTTTCCGTCCGCGTAATCTCCGATGAGCTGGCGGAGGCGAGTGCGGCTCGCCACCAGCGCCACCCGTTCGTGCTGCTGTCGAATGTAGATCTGAAGGAGCGCCTGGCGATCCGTTGCGGCGAGCACGAGCCGCTCGTCGATCTCGTTGCGCACGATGCGCCGGGCAATGGTGCCCGTCGCTAGGATGAGCATTCCGACCGGAA
>VBAI01000023.1 GCA_005882295.1 Candidatus Segetimicrobium genomatis
ATTCTCTCGCGTTTAGGGGGGCCTGTCAAACGCCCCGTTCCCGTTAGCATTCACGTTAACGGCCTGTCTCGAATCGCTCCCAGGCTCGAATGGCGTCTAGATATGCCTCCCTGGCGTGGAAATTCTTCGCGTCAGCGTCAAACGCCGCCCGCATCTTCTCAACGCGCCGGAGCATGGCTTTTCTAGCCGTGGGCCGACTCCTGCGCGTAACCTTCAACCTGCGCTGGTAGAACCCGTGCTCACCTGTCATCGTTCCCGCCCCCCTCCGTTCGCATCTGATTAGCAGAGTCGCCCACAATCCACGCTCCCTGCCTGTGTTTCTGAGTGGGGTCCATCATGTCAAGGATGCGCTCTAGCCACCTGAGCTAACCGCCCGCGCCACACATTATAACTGAGTGAGTGAACAGTGAATAGCGAAGCAGATCGGCGCGAGAGATTGCTTCGGCGCGTCGCGCCTCGCAATGACGACTGGGAAGCATCGCGTTCCCGCGTTCCCCCGTTCCCGCGTTCCCGTCAGTGTTTATAGCCCTTCGACGTCCAGCGCTCCAATGTGCGGACGCCCAGCGAGCCCAGGAGCGTCATGCAGAGGTACAGCAGCGCCACCACGTTGTAGGTCTCAAACGAACGAAACGTCCGTGCGTTTAACAGGCTGCCGGAGTAGGTCAGTTCCTGCACGGAGATCACTGAGGCCAGCGACGAGTCTTTCAGCATGGCGACGAAGTCGTTGCCCAGGGGCGGCAGGATGACGCGAATGGCCTGGGGCAGGATGATGTGACGCATCGACTGCCATGACGACATGCCCAATGACCGCGCCGCCTCGCGCTGGCCCCGCGGAATCGACTCGATCCCGGCCCGGTAGATCTCGGCCAGGTAGGCACCGTATCCAATCCCCAACCCCATCGTGGCGCGAACGATATCGTTGCGCAGCCAGCGGGCGCCGGTCAGGTCGGCTAAGACCGGCGTGAGGACAAAGGCAATGTAGATGAGCTGCACCAACAGCGGGACGCCACGGATGACCTCCACGTACAAGCGCGCCGGCGTATAGAAGATGGGATTACGGGACAGCTGGCCAAACGCGGCAATGAGACCCAGGACCATGGCCAGGGCGTAGGCCGATACGGCGAGCTCAATCGTGATGAGGATCGCCGGCGCGAGGAATTTGTACGTCTCGACGTAAACCGGCGAGCGGAGGATGCCCACCAGGGCAAACAATCCGCCCACGAGCAGCGCGAGCACCCACCAGGGTGCTCGCTCCAGCGCAGTCAACGACATCAGCCGCCCCTGACCCGGGAGTGGGGGCGCATTCTCGGCAGGCGCGCCACCAGGAGGGGAGCTCATGCTGCGGGGGGCACGTGCGCAGCGGGGGAGGCATTGCGCCTCCCCCACCCCTTCAGCACGTCGGTCCGGTGCTCATCTCAAGAGGGTTTCCACTCCACGAACCACTTCTGGTAGAGGTTTTCCAGGATCCCGTTGTCCTTCAGCTCTTTCAGCGCCGCGTTAAATGCCGACTGCAGCTTAGTATCGCCCTTGCGCACCACGATGCCCAGGCCCTCGCTCGTGAACTTCTCCCCCGCAACCTTCAGCTTATCGGGGTTGGTTCCCATATAGCCTGAGGCGGCCGTGTTGTCGATGATTACCGCGTCGACATCCTTGTTCAGCAGCGCCTTCACGGCGAGATCGAACGTCGGGAATTGCTTGACCGTCTTGACCTTCTTTTGTTTCTGGAAATTCGTGGCGGCCTCGGCATTGGTCGTCCCGCGCTGCACCGCCACGCTCTTGTCGGCCAGGTCGTCCACGCCGTTGATCCGGGTCTCGTCCGCACGCACCAAGACGACTTGCCCAACATCCATATACGCCTCGCTGAAGTCCATCGTCTTGGCCCGCTCGGCAGTGATGGTGACGCCCGAGATCACCGTGTCGTAGTCGCCTTTCTGCAGCGCAGGGAATATCCCGTCCCAGGCCGTGCTCTTGATATCCAGCTTGCAGTTTGCCAGCTGGCAGATGTTGTTGATCAGGTCGATGTCGTAGCCAACGATGTTCTTGTCCTTATCGAGCATCTCAAACGGCGGATATGTGGCGTCGGTGGCCACGCGCACCGTCTGCCCGCCCAGGTCCGGCACCTGCGAAGCCGGCTTGGCCGGGGCTGCCGGCTGCTGGGCCTGGGGACGCTGGCAGCCAACCGCAATGAGCGCGACGACCACCAGCATGGTCGCAACCAGCCATCTCCGTCTAACCATTCCAATCCACCTCCCTGGAAGCCTGTGGGAACATCGGGAGTGTTTCTCCGGCCGGGAGGGTACTCCTCCGCCCACACCTGGAAGAGCGGTCGAAAGGGATGCTCTGCGGGTCCCCCGAAATACCTCAGGCACCGCTACCAGACTCGAGGGGAGGGATACGCTTGAACTATCGCGCAAGACGCCTGGCGATACCTGTCGCCGTCCTGGCCGTCGGGCTGTTGCTGGCTCCGATGTCCTCGGTCGGGGCGCCGATGTCTTCCTGGGACACCAAGGCGTGTGGCCGGGTAGGCGGCACGTTAGTCTTTGCGCAGGCCCAGGATGCGGTCACGCTGGATCCACACGATGCCGTCGACGGGTTCTCGGTCAACAATACGTCCAATGTCTTTGATACGTTGGTGCGTTTCAAGATGGACTCCACGGCGGTGGAACCGTCGCTCGCCGAGTCGTGGACCGTGTCACCTGACGGACTCGTCTGGACGTTCAAACTGCGCAGCGGAGTAAGATTCCACGACGGCACTCCGTTCAATGCCGAGGCGGTGAAGTTCAACTACGACCGGCAGGTCGACGCGAAGAACCCGTACCATACCGGGACCTTCGAATACGCCGAGTTCACATTCCAAAACGTGAAGAGCGTCGATGTCGTGGACCCGATGACCGTGCGGTTTACGCTGAGCGCGCGCTTTGCGCCGTTTCTGACCAACATGGCGATGTTCTCGACGGGCATCGCCAGCCCCACGGCTATCCAGAAATACGGGAAGGATTTCTTCAAGAATCCGGTGGGGACCGGACCATTCAAGTTCGTGGAATGGGTGGAGAAAGACCACGCCACCTACGAGGCCAACAAGGACTATTGGGCCGGCCGCCCGTGCATCGACCGGCTGATCATCCGCGGGATCCCTGACAACACCGTGCGGCTGCTGGAGATGGAACGTGGCACGGTCCAGATGATGGATCAGGTCAACCCCCCGGATTACGACCGGATCCGCAACAACAAGGACCTCGTCCTCTTCGCCGGCCCGGGCCTCAACACCGGCTATATTGCCATGAACACGCAGAATCCTCCATTCAACGACCGGCGGGTTCGCCAGGCCGTCAGCCATGCGGTGAACAAGGCTGCGCTCGTCCAGGCCTTCTACGGCGGAGTCGGGCAGCCGGCCAAGAACCCGATGCCACCCACCATCTGGGGCTACGCGGACAGCGTGCAGGACTATGCGTACGATACTGACGCGGCCAAGAAACTACTCGCCGAGGCGGGATTCCCCAACGGCCTCGATACCGAACTGTGGTGGCCGAACCGCGCCCGTCCCTATCTGACGCAGCCGCAGAAGATCGCCGAAGCGCTGCAGCAGCAGCTCGCCCAGGGCGGGATCCGCGCCAAGCTGGTGACCTATGAGTGGGGCACCTATCTCCAGAAGACACGCAGCGCAGAACACCCGATGGCGATCCTCGGATGGATCGGGGACAACGGCGATCCGGACAACTTCCTGTATGTGCTGCTGGACAAGGACAATGCACAAATAGGCAAAGCGTCCAACGTTGCCTTCTACAAGAGCGACTCGGTCCACCGTCTCCTCATCGATGCTCAGCAGGCGAGCGATCAGGCTGCGCGGGTCAAACTCTACATGCAGGCGCAGGAATTGATCCACCGCGACGCGCCGTGGGTGCCGCTCGTGCATGCCGCCCGAGTCGGAGCCTACCGCAATCAGGTGGAGAACTTCCTCCTGCATCCGTTGCAGATCTGGTGGCTCCACCGCGTCTGGATCAAGTAGCATAATCTCCGCAGTGTGAGAGACCGGGGGACGATGCATCGTCCCCCGGTCTCTCGACGTGCTAGCATGGGAGCGCGATGGGCTGGTACGTCGGGCGCCGACTGATTGAGATCCTCCCCGTGTTCTTCGGGGTCCTCCTGGTTGTGTTTGCCATCTCCCACCTCACCCCCGGCGATCCTGTATTGATCGCGCTGGGCGAGCATGCCACTCCGGCAGCCGTGGAGAAGGTCCGGGCGGAACTGCAGTTGAACGACCCCCTCCCGGTGCAATTCGTGAAGTATCTGGGGCGGGTGCTGCAAGGGGACCTGGGCCGATCGATTCAGAACAGCGAACGCGTCACGGTGCTGCTCGCTAAGCGCTTCCCTGCAACTATCGAACTCACGCTTGGGGCCATGCTCATTGCATCCGTGGTGGGCGTACTGACGGGTGTGGTGGCCGCCACGCGGCAGCACTCGTGGTTCGATGGGCTGAGCATGTTCGTGGCGCTGTTTGGGTTCTCCATGCCGATCTTCTGGCTGGGGATCATGCTGATTCTGCTCTTCGCCTGGTACCTGGGGTGGTTCCCTATCTCCGGCCGGCTCGACTATACGCTTGAACTGACCCGCGTCACAAATCTCTACCTGTTGGACTCGATCCTCTCCGGGAACTGGGCCGCCCTGGGAAATGCCCTGCGCCACCTGGTCCTCCCAGCGGTGACGCTCTCCAGTGTGCCGCTGGCGATCATTGCCAGGATGACCCGCAGCAGCCTGCTGGAAGTCCTGCGGCAGGATTACGTGCGCACGGCGCGCGCGAAGGGCGTGGCCGAGCAACGGGTCGTGTCCCGTCATGCGCTCAAAAACGCGTTCATCCCCGTCGTAACCGTCATCGGATTGAACGTCGGGAGTCTGCTGGGCGGGGCGATCCTCACCGAGACAATTTTTGCATGGCCGGGCGTGGGCCGGCTGGTCGTGGACTCCATTTTCGCGCGAGACTACCCGATCGTGCAGGGCGCCGTGCTGGTCATCGCCATCCTCTTCGTGTTGATCAACTTGCTGGTGGATCTGTCGTACGCGTATCTCGACCCTCGCATCCGCTATGGATGAACAGGCCCTGGCCATCCCATCCGTCCCGGCGGCCCGAGCTCCCAGCGGTTATTACACGGACGCATGGCGCCGGCTGCGACGGAACCGCTGGGCCGTGCTCGGGATGGCGGTGGTGGGCGTCTTCGCGGTGCTCGCCGCAGGAGCGCCCTTGCTGAACCTGCCGGATCCGATCACGCAGGACCTCAACGGACGCCTGCTGTCCCCTTCGCGTCTGCACTGGCTGGGCACCGACGACCTCGGTCGCGATCTACTTAGCCGGATCATCTACGGCGGGCGGACCTCACTGACCGTAGGCATTGTATCCGTCAGCATCGCCCTGGCCATCGGCACACTCTTGGGGCTGGTGGGGGGGTACTACAGTGGATGGGCCGAAAGCGTCACGATGCGCCTGATGGACGTGATGCTGGCGTTTCCGGCCACGCTCCTGGCGATCTTCATCGTCGGCATCCGCGGGCCGGGGCTCAACAACGCGATGCTGGCGATCGGCGTGATCAACATTCCGATCTTCGCCCGCATTGTGCGCGGTTCTGTGCTCCGCGCCCGGCAGGAGGACTACGTGGAGGCGGCCCGGGCGCTGGGCGCCAGCCAGGTGCGCATCATCGGCCGGCACATCCTGCCCAACACCCTGGCGCCGGTCATCGTGCAGACCACGCTCGGGGTGGGTTCGGCGGTTCTGGAGGCGGCGGGTCTGTCGTTCCTGGGGCTAGGCGCCCAGGCCCCGACGCCGGAGTGGGGCGCCATGCTCACGAATACGCGCGAGTACCTCCGCGACGCCCCGTGGGCCGCGACCTTCCCGGGAATTGCCATCCTGCTGACTGTGGTCGGCTGCAACCTGCTGGGCGACGGCCTGCGCGATGCGCTCGACCCACGATTACGACAATAAAAGGAGAAATTGTGGATTGTAAATTGAACTGCGTAGTCTCCGTTATCAACCCACAATTCACAATTTACAATTCACAATCAGCCTTTTAGCACTTCCGGGTTGACCGGGTTCGGCGGGCGCTTCCCTTGCAGCACCGCGACCAGATTCTCAGCGGCCAGCGTCGCCATCCGGATGCGGGTGGGTATGCTTGCGCTGGCAATGTGAGGGGCGACGATGGCGTTCCCCTGGGCCAGCAGAGGGTCGTCCGTCGGCACTGGTTCTCGCTCGAAGACATCGATACCGGCGGCAAAGATGCGGCGGGCGGCCAGGGCCTCGGCCAGCGCCTGCTGATCCACCACCGGCCCGCGGGAGGTGTTGACGAAGACCGCCGTCGGCTTCATCATCGAAAACTGGTCGCGTCCGATCAGGTGGCGCGTCTGTTCTGACAGCGGGACGTGCACGCTGATGAAGTCCGCCTGGCGCAGCACATCAGTGAACGGCCGGTACTCAATCTGCAGGCTCTGCTCCAGGTCTTCCCGGCGGAACGGGTCGTAGTACATCACACGCATCTCGAATCCTTTTGCGCGGCGGGCAACCGCGGAGCCGATGCGCCCCAACCCGATGAGCCCCAGCGTGGCCCGGTACATATCCTGGCCCGCCAGGAGCAGCGGCTCCCAGGTCTTCCATTTCCCGTCCCGGGCGTACCGATCTCCCTCTACCAGCCGCCGGGCCGCGGCGAGCATCAGGCAGAACGCAAAGTCGGCGACCGTCTCCGTCAGCACCTCCGGCGTGTTGGTGACCACGATGCGGCGCTGCGTGGCCGCGGGGATGTCGATGTTATCGAACCCCACGGCAAAGTTGCTGACGACCCGCAGCCGCGGCGCGGCGTCCATGACCTCCCCATCGATGCGGTCGGTGAGGAGGGAGAGCAGACCATCGACCTGTGTGACTTCACGGAGGAGCACCTGGCGTGAGGGCGGGACGTCCTCACGATCCCAAAGCGTGAAGTCTGCGATAGGACGGATGATATCCAGTGCCGGCTGTGGCAGCCGGCGGGTCACGTAGACTCTGGGTCGGCTCACGCGAGGCCTCCGCGGAAATGGCGCGAGACACACCTACGACCCGCGGACAGCGAACTCCTGCGGTCAGGCGTGATTAGTGACTCGTGATTCGTGATTCGAGCCAGGCATGTACGAAACTAATCGCTGATTTCCGGGAGCATAGAACGGGGGTGCTCCTGCGAATCACGATTCACGAATCACGATTCACGCAGTTATTCTGGGGGTAGCAGATCGGCGACGGAGATGGCCAGCGGGCGCAATACCGGGGGCAGCAATGCCGACGTCTGCTGCTCTCGCACTTTGCTCAAGATCTCCTCCACCGCCGCGTCCAGCCGGCTGATGTTGTCGACGACAAAAACTCCGCTCTGGCGGAGATCCGCGGGCGCCGGCTGATCACAGACCAGCATGGAGACCACGCGCCACCCTTGCTGCTCCACGTGGCGCGACTGCTCCAGCAGTTGCGCCGCCTCCTCCGCAGACGGCGCACCAGACCTGGCGCGGAAGACCAGGACCGTGCCGTGATAGAGTGCGGCGCCGTCGACGGCTCCGCGCCCTGGATCGATGACGACCGCCTCCGCGCCGGCCCGCCGCAGGGCAGCGTCCAGCAACTCGCAGAGCGGGCGGTTATCCGCGAATTGGGCATCCGCCGCCTCGGTCAACCGGTAGGCGACCTCCTGGATCTCCTCACCCATGCGCACGCCGCAATGCGGGCAGGCCACGTTGGATCCGATCAACGATTTGATTTCGTCCAGCCCTTGGGCCACCGCCAGCCACTGGCCGCCCGTCCGGCAGATGACCACGTGCCACCGCTCCACGATCCCCGACGAGACCAATCGCTCCATGGCTTCGCGGGCCTGCTCCGTCGGCTTGTCGGGCAGCAGGGTCGTCAGTTGAGACCCCAGCGCGGTCGGCCGGCCGCGAAAGGCCGGCTGCCGGCGGAGCGCCAGCATCACCTGCATCGGGGCGCCGTCGCGCAGTCCGACGACCAGGCCACCACTGGCCGTCAAGTGCAACGCCGGGACGACCTCGCGGCGGAACCGGTCGGGGCCTTCCCGGTCGGCCACCGCGGGGAGCAGTTCGCTGAGATGGCCGCCCACCGCGGCTTCGAGATGCATTTTGGTTGCGGTCGCCACCCGCCGCACTTCGGTCTGGTTGCGCCCGGCGACGATCATCCGCAGCAGATCAGGTTGGGCGAGAAAGAAAATGACGCGGGTATGCGGTTGGGCCGGCGGGATCAGCACGTCCGTAAAACCGTCCGCCTGCCCCAGCGAGTTCGGCAGGGATCGGTCTGGACGCGGTCGAGAGAAACGCCCGGCGGCCTGATGAATCTCAGCCAGGAGTCCTTGATACCCATTGGCGATCAGGCGCGTCAACAGGTCGCCCAAAATCTTGGCGTCCCACGCCTGACGCTTGAAGTCGACCGATTCGACGTACATGGGGGCTCCGCTCCGCTGCGGACTGTACGCACTATCGCTGAGGTTATGCCCCACCCATCCGGCGCCGAGACGCCCCTTGGCACGGAACGTGCACAAGGATTGATGGCAAGGACGGCCGCATCCAGGGCCGTTCCGGAGGAAACCAGTGCCTGTGGCGAAGTCCCCTCATATGACGCTGACGCCGGGACGCCTCCTCGTGGCCGAGGACGACGAGAATCTGCGCGCGCTCCTGGTCCGCTACTTCACCTCGCTGGGACACGGCGTGGAAGCCTGCGCCGATGGCGCCGCGGCCGTCGGCCGGCTGGCGACAGGTCAGTACGACGTGGTGATTACAGATGTGCTGATGCCCGGGGCGAATGGGCTCGATGTGATACGGGCGGCAAAAGCGGCTGACCGTTTCGTGGAGGTGATCTTCCTGACCGGGGCGCCCGACCTGAGCACGGTGGTCAAGGCGCTGCGGGAAGGCGACGCCTTCGACTACATCATGAAGCCGTTTCCTAACGTCGAGATTCTCCGCGCGACGATCGAACGGGCGCTGGAACGACGGGCGTTGCGGAAAGAAAACGAACGGCTGATGCGGGATTTGGAGCGATCGCGGTCCACGGACCCCATGACCGGCGCGCTCAACCGCCGGGCCTTTTTCGACGTGGGAGAGCGCGAGCTCGCCCGCGCCACCCGCCATCACGAAGCGCTATCGCTGATTATGTTCGACCTCGACCAGTTCGCGCAGCTCAACGACCAGTACGGCACCGCCGCCGGCGATACCGCCTTGATACAGTTCGCCGGGATTTGCCGCGAGTTGTTGCGCACTGAAGACGTGCTGGCCCGCTACTGGGCCGATAGATTCGTGTGCCTGCTGCCCGTCACCGACGTCCACAGTGCCGAGACGGTGGCTGAGCGTGTGTGCGCCCGGCTCGCCTCCACCCCGGTGCCGGTGGGCGAAGGCACGGTGACCCTGCACGCCAGCGCCGGGGTTGCCTCACGGGAGGACGCCGACCGGTCACTCGACACGCTGCTGCGCCGCGCGGAGCGGGCGCTCCGGCAGGCCAAGGACCGCGGTGGGAATCGCGTCCAGACGGAGGGCTGAGGCCTACGGATACAGCCACCGGTACATGCGATAGGATTGCAGCACCCGCTGCACGTAGGCCCGCGTCTCGCTGATGGGAATACTTTCCAGGAAGACGTCAAAGTCGGCCCGGGGGAGCCGCGCGATTCGCCGTGCCGCCACCGGGCCAGCATTGTAAGCGGCCAGCGCCAGGACGGCGTCTCCCTTGAACTGCCGCAGCAGCCCGGCCAGGTAGCGCGTCCCGATCGTGATGTTCGTTTGTGGGTCCATCAGCTGGGATGGACGCACTTCCTCTCCCACCACGGCCGACGCCGTCGTCGGGAGGAGTTGCGTCAGCCCCACCGCCCCGGCCAGCGAGACAACCCTCGGATTGTAGCGGCTCTCCTCTCGCACCACCGCCAGCACGAGGTAAGGATCGACGCGTTGCGCCTCGGCGGCCAGGCGGAGATCCTCCCAGTACGCCAGCGGATAGGCCAACGTCCACAACTCGCGATCGGCGAGCGTCCCCTCACGCAGCGTTGGCCGGATGGCCCGCTCCGCGGCAGCCACCGACCGGTGATAGATGTCCATCCGCCCCCACAACCATGCCGCCGTCTGCAGAATGGGCGTGTCGGTGGTCGTGTCAAGGTCCATTTCCACAAGGTCCACCGCATCGTCGTCGAATCCAAGCGCGGCCAGCTCCTCCAGCGTCGGGGCGGATCGATCATCCCCGAGGCGCATCGCGGCCGGCGCGCTTTGCAACGCGGGCTCAGCTGCTCCGGTCAGCTCCCGGGCGCGCCAGCCGTAGAACGTCATCGGGTAGAGGCGGGCTACGTCGAGCAGCAGTCCGCGCGCATCGACGCCTCTGCGGGCCCTGACCTTCGCTCCCCAATACAG
>VBAI01000273.1 GCA_005882295.1 Candidatus Segetimicrobium genomatis
CCTCGTCCGTCCCCAACTGACTGGAGTGGAAGACGCGCACTTCCACCCGGTCGCCCAGCTCTCGGGCCACCCGCTTGCTGAACTCCTGCGCGGTCAGCTCGTACAGGGAGTCCGGGAAGCCGACATGTCCAAGGCGAATGACGATCTTCTCACGCGCGCCGGCCGGCGGAAGCACCACCGTGCCGACCAGTACGGCGAGTGCCACTGCCGTGGCCCAATGTATGACCCTGAGCTTCATGTGATCCTCCCTTGCCCTGGGGGCTGAGAGACTGGCACCAGCTGCTCCTCCAGAAAGAACTTTTGGCACGCGGTGACGCCGGCGCCCAGCGGGATCCGGACGCCGGCCATCGTCAAGGCCATCTCCACCCCGGCCACCGTGGCCAGCACCTCGAGCTCGTTGAGAGCGCCCAAATGCCCGATGCGAAAGGCCCGGCTCTGCAGGCGCCCCAGCCCCGTCCCCAACGATAGGTCAAGGCGCTGCGCGGCCATGCGGAGCACGCCATCGGCATCGATCCCATCCGGCATCATCACTGCCGTGAGGGTATTCGAGTACTCCTGCGGATTGCGGCATACGATGGACAGGCCCCAAGCGCGCACGGCACGCCGCACGCCCTCGGCCAGCCGCCCGTGGCGGGCGAAGACGTTGGGCAGCCCCTCTTCCGCCAGCATACGGACCGCCTCGCGCAGCCCATAGAGCATCAGCGTCGCCGGCGTGTAGGGGAAGTATCCCCGCTGCATCTCGGCCAGCACGGGTCGCCAGTCGAAAAAGTAACGAGGAGAGCGCACGTCTTCGCCGCGGGCCAGCGCCCGCGGGCCCACGCACACCACCGCCATCCCCGGCGGGAGCATGAGTCCCTTCTGTGTGCCGGCCAGAGCGACGTCGACCTTCCATTCGTCGAAACGGAAGTCTATGCTGGCCAGCGAGCTGACCGTATCCACCAGCAGCAGCGCCGGATGGCCGGCGGCATCGATCGCCTCGCGCACGGCGCGAACGTTACTCGTGACGCCGGTCGAGGTCTCGTTGTGCACCACGAGCACCGCGGCATACGCGTGCCCGCGGTCCGATCTCAGCCGTTCATGCACCACGTCTGCCGGCACGCCGCTCCCCCATGGGACGTCGACCTCGTCGACGACAGCGCCCAACCCCCGGGCGCACTCGGCATAGAGGTGGCTGAACTGACCGAGATTGAAGGCCAGCACACGCTCCCCGGGGTTGAGCGTGTTGACGAGGGAAGCTTCCCACCCGCCGGTGCCGGACGCCGGAAACAGCGCGATCTCGCCGGAGGCCGTCTGGAAGACCTGCTTGAGGCCGGCGGTCACTTCGGAGACCAGGGCAGGCAACTCCGCACCGCGGTGATCGGGGACCGGCCTGTCCATCGCCCGCAGGACGCGGTCAGGCACATTGGTCGGCCCTGGGATCTGAAGAAAATGGCGACCGGGCACGCGAGCCCTCCAATAAGGTTCAAAGTTTGAAGGTTCGTGGCCTCCAACCTCCAACCTTCAACCAGTATGACGACCAATCACGCGGCGTTGTCCGGGATGAAGGTCATTGACTGCAGCCAGGTGATGGCCGGGCCGTTCTGCACCATGCTGCTGGGCGACCTTGGGGCCGACGTGATCAAAATCGAACCCCCCTCTGGAGACTCGACGCGGCAGATGGCAGGGGCGTCCAGAGGAGAAGGCGCCAGCTACTGGGCCGTAAACCGCAACAAGCGTGGCATGGTCGTCAACCTCAAACGCCCGGCCGGTCTCGAAATCATCCACAGGCTCGTCCTGGGAGCCGACGTGTTCGTAGAGAACTTCCGCCCTGGGGTGATGGCTGAACTTGGATTAGACTACCCGTCGCTCGCCGCCCACAACCGTGGACTGATCTACGCCTCCATCTCAGGGTTCGGGCAGACCGGGCCGTACGCGGCACGTGGCGGGTTCGACCTGGTGGCGCAGGCGATGTCCGGCATTATGTCGGTGACCGGAGAGGCCGGCCTGCCGCCGATGAAGTGCGGGCTCCCGATCACCGACCTCGGCGCCGGGCTCTTTGCCACCTATGCGATCCTGGCGGCGTACGCGCACCGCCTGCGCACCGGCGAAGGGCAACATATCGATACATCGCTGCTGGAGGCCGGGGTTGCCTTATCGGTGTGGGAAGCGTCCCAGTACTGGTCTGGTGGGGGCATCCCGCAGCCGGCGGGCTCGGCGCACCGGATGTCGGCCCCATATCAGGCGTTCCAGTGCGCCGATGGCTACATCACGGTGGGGGCCGCCAACCAGCGAACGTGGGAGCGGCTGTGCGAGGTGCTGGGGCGCCCCGACCTTCCTGCGCGCCCGGAGTTTGCGACCGACGCCGAGCGCGCGCATCACCGCCGCGAGTTGGCCGCGATCATCGAGGAGATCATGCGGGCGAAACCACGGCGGGCCTGGCTGGAGGCATTGGAGAAGGCCGGCGTGCCTTGTGGGCCGATCCTGAACTACGAGCAGGTCTTCGCCGACCCCCACGTCCGCCACCGCGGCATGGTGCAGCAACTCGACCACCCGGTGGGCGGGCGGATCAACCAGCTAGGGCCGGCGGTGAAGCTGTCAGCCACGCCGGCCAGCCTGCGGCGGCCGGCCCCGACGTTCGGGCAGCATACGGCGGAGGTCTTAGGAGAACTGGGCTACGATCAGGCCACCATCAAACAGCTGGCCGCGGTAGGAGCGGTCGTGCTGAGCTAATCGTCCTCCCCACCTGAGATCTTGCCACGAATCTCGCCACCGGGACGGGCAATCGTATGCACGTTGGTGTAGGTGGCACCGGCCAGAATCGCGCGGACGGCCTCAGCAAACTCCCCCGGCGCGATCCCCTGCCCAGTCGGGCCCACGATGTTATCAGCGGTAATCGTTCCCGTCACCGTCCCCGATGGTGTTGGACAGGCCGGCGTCCCTGTTGGACCACCGCTGTTCGAGCAAAGGAAGGCGATAACGCCCCCAGTGATAGCGGGCAGACCCAGATGGATGTGCGCGAATAGCACATCTCCGCCCTCCAAGCCAGAGTAGCTGAGCTCATACTCGATCGTCGCGTCGCTGATTTTCGCTCTGAACTGACCACTTCCGGCCGTGGACAGCGTCATCGGAGTTTCCTCAAAGCCGGAGAGCGTGGCATGCACCGTGGGATTCGGCGAGGCTGGCACCGTGACCCAAGAACCGGCAAGCAGCATGAGAGAAACACTCAGGACGATTCGCCCCAGTACAACCAGTCGAGACATTGCAAACCCTCCTTTAGTATTAGAATCTGAAACCGGCCTTCGCAGCATTTCAAGGGTGCGTGACCCTTACGTCACATTCATGTCACAGTTGAATCACGTGCATCGAAACGAAATCCTGAGAAGGCCCAGGCAGGAGGGAACTGCCCCCTGTTCAACACGGGTGAACGAGGTGATCCGCGGTGAGCACTCAGAGTCAGGATGAGATTCTCTTCCGGCAGGACGGGGCGCTGGCGTTCGTGACCTTCAACCGCCCCCGCGCGCGCAACGCGCTGACCTGGAACATGTACGATCGCCTGCTGGACTACTGCGAACGCATCGACGGCACCGGCGAGATCCGCGCGGTGATCTTAACCGGCGCCGGAGATCAGGCGTTCGTGGCCGGGACCGACATTGCGCAATTCCAGGCGTTCCGGACCCCGCAGGACGCCCTCGCCTACGAGCAGCGCATCGAGCGCGTGGCGGATCGCCTGGAACGGGTCGGCAAACCTACGATCGCGATGATCCGCGGCTACTGCGTGGGCGGCGGGCTGTCGCTGGCGCTGGCCTGCGACTTCCGGTACGCGTCACCCGACCTGAAGATGGGCGTGCCGATCGCCAGAACGCTGGGGAACTGCCTGTCGATGAGCAACTACGCGCGGGTCGTTGATCTGGTCGGGCCGGCCCGCACCAAGGACCTCATCATGTTGGCGCGGATGCTCGACGCGCGGGAGTCGCTGGCCCTGGGGCTAGTGAACGAGATCGTCCCCGCCAACCGGTTGGCGGGGAGGGTCAAGAAGGTGGCGCAGACCCTCACCACCCTCGCCCCGCTCACCCTGCGCGCCACCAAGGAAGCCGTCCGCCGGATTCAGGCCCACCGCCGGCTGGCGCCGGGCGAAGGAGAAGATCTGATCGTCTCCTGCTACATGAGCGAAGATTTCCGGTCGGCCGTGGCGGCGTTCCTGGAGAAACGCACGC
>VBAI01000024.1 GCA_005882295.1 Candidatus Segetimicrobium genomatis
TGTCTATCTCTTCCTGGGGCTGCTGGCCGCCTTCGTCATCGTCGGCGCGTTAATCCCCCGGTACCTGCCGTCGCTGGTGCGCTATCTGGATACCACCGTGCTAAAGGAAGAAAAGGGTTCTGATGGAGAGAAACACCGCTGACGAAAGCGGTTACTCCGTTCCGGCCGGTGCTTTTGCGGCCTCCTTCGCCACGACGAACTCCTCCTCCAGCCTCCGTAGCCGGGCCACGATCCCGCCATACTCCAGTTCGGACATCGGCAGCATTGCCGGGCCGAAGAAGCCCTGCTTCCGCATTTCCACGGCTTTCTGGGCGATGTGCTCGCGGATGCCACCCCAGAAAGGATCGGCGAACAAGTCGGACGGCTCGGTCAGCCGTCCTTCCTGCATCGAGAACCCCAAACCGCAGACCATAGGACAGCAGAAGAAGGTCGAGGCGGGTGTATTCATCGGCACCGGCATCAGCGGAAGGTTGTGGCTGCCCCGCGTGTCCCCGGCCACAAACGGCCCCAGAGCAAACGCGGGCCCGAATTCTTCGGTCGCCGGAAAGATCTTCTGCACACGCACCACGGCGCAGGGGTCATCCTTGCCCACGTATTTGCCGGCAATGTTGCGCAGCCGTGAGGTGCTGATCGATACGGCTTGCTCGTGTGGATACTTGCGCGACCAGATCGACTCCACGACGAAACGGTTGGTGTCGCGGAGCAGGGCGGCGATGTCGTACAAGCGCTCTGGCGCATCCAGCGTGATCATCCGGTCGCCCTCGGTATAATCCACGTCCATGATCCGGAAGCGGAATCCGGCATGCAGCGCCTCGGACAGCAGCAGGCCGGACGAATACATTGGATCGGCAAAGATAAGATACATCGGGAGGTTGAATGCCCCCGGCTCGGTTTTGTCCGCGGTGAGAATCATCAGCGCTTCGTTAGGACGCTCGTCGAACTCCACCTCCGCGGACCCGGGGCCCAGTCCGCGGACGTTGCCGGAGAAGGCGTCTTTCAACAGGTCCTGGCCCGCGCCGTACAACCCCTGTCGTTTGGCCACATCGGTGGCGGCCCGGAAGGCGTCCCAGGCGAGTTGATGCACCGCGGGATGATCCTTGCCCCGCGTGTGGGTCATGAGAAGGGCGATGTCGTCTCCGGTATGGTAGACGAACCCGTCGATGAGCAATCCCCCACGCTCGCGGCTCACGCGGTCGCGCACGACGGCCAGCACATCCGCGCTGGGAATCGTATGGCCGCCGATGGCGCCGATGTCGGCCTTGATGACGCTCACCGTGACCCGCATGCTTTCTCCTCCTCCGCTCTGGGAGTTCATCGTAGCACTTCGGGTCGCCCCCACCGACCCCTGCTGGGGAGCGTGCCCCACGCGGCTTTTGCGAGATCGCTGGCCATCGCGCTTCATCCCGTACGCCTCACGATCCCCCACGCACCATCATGGAATGGGGAGTTCTTCCGCGGGGGGTTTTACCCCGTGGCCGCCGGGTTGGGCCGACTCCCGCGCTCTCCACCGGCAGGGCTAGAGGAATACTTCTTCCACGGGTCGAACACGCATCCGAATACGCACGACACGGTGCCCTGTGTCCCCCCGCAGCCGCGCCGGAGCAGGGGGCAAGGGGATAATGGCGCGATTGCGCGTAGGGGGGGTGCGCGTCGAGCGCACACCGGGACGTGTTGCGGTGTCGGTGAATCTCCTTCACGACGACACCGTGCTGTTCGCGCGGGTGGAACGTCCGGCCGGAGAATCCGCCGGCGTCCAGGTGGCGGCGGAAGCCGCCGTGGAAGCCGTGCGAAAGGCGGCGCCGGCGGGCACCGCGTTCACCCTGCAGCGAGCAAGCAGCCATCTTGTCAGTGCCGGACCGGCGGTGGTGGCGCACATCGTCATCGACACGCCGATCGGCCAGGAGCACGTGGTGGGCAGCGCGCTTGGCCGGGGCGGGCCGCTTGAGGATGCGGCCGTGGCCGCGGTGGTCGATGCCGTAGACCGGCGGCTGGCCTGGCTCCTGCGGACCTGACGGCGCACCGGCGGCCGGGACAACCAACGCCTGCGGCACTCGGCTGCGGCGCGGGAGGGTAGCGTGGCGCATTCGGAATCCGCCCGGGTGATCGCGCTGGTCAACCAAAAGGGCGGATGCGCGAAGACCACGACGGCAGTCAACCTCGCGGCCTGTCTGGCCAGCAGCGGCCGTCGAGTCCTGGTCATCGATCTCGATCCCCAGGCCAACGCCACCGTCAGTCTCGGGGTGGATCCGGGCAGTCTCACCCGGACGGTCTATCACGTGCTGGTGAGGGAGGAGCACGATGACGGCGGGACCACCCTCCCGCAGATCATCGTCCCCACGACCGTGAGCAACCTGTTCCTGGCGCCGTCGTCGATCGACCTCGCCGCCGCAGAACTGGAGCTGGCGGCCCGCATCGGACGCGAGAACTCGTTGCGCAAGCGGATGGGCCCGGTGCTCACCGAGTACGCCTACATCTTCATCGACACCCCGCCCAGCCTGGGCTTGTTGACCCTGAACGCGCTCGTGGCCAGCGACGAGATCATCATTCCGATCCAGACCCACTACTACGCGCTGCTCGGGATGCGGCAGTTGCTGCGCACGCTGAAGATGGTCCGGGAAGAAGTCGGTCACCAGGTCGAGATCCTGGGCGTCCTGCCGACGATGTACGACTCCCGCACCAACATCAGCAAAGAAATCGTCCAGGGCATCAAGGATTTCTTCGGCGACAAGGTGTTCGACACGTCGGTCCACTTCAACATCAAGCTCGTGGAATCGTCGATGGTGGGAGTTCCGCTGTTCATTCACGACCCGTCGTCACGAGGCGCGCAGGAGTACATGGATCTGGCCAAGGAGGTCATGAAGGGTCATGCGGAAAGAGCGCGAGGAGCTGCGGCGCGGCATTAGGGCGTTCATCCAGGATACATCGGCTGAACTCGCGGAGTTCACCTCCTCCGCGGCGCCGGCGCTGCCTGCCAAACCCCCCGCTTCGCGGGAGCCGGCGCCGGCGGACCGCCCGATCCTCCGGCTGGTGCGCGACGCCCCGCCCGCGCTGGCACCGGTGCGGGGAGTGGAAGAGCCCACGCTGCATCCCAAGAAGGGCGTGTGCGCGGCCTACTTTGTCAACAAGAAGTGCTGGGAGTTGCCCGAGGCCTTCTGCAATCAAGCCCTTCACATCTGCCGCTTGCGAGACTGCCCGGTGTACGCCCTGCATCAGGAAGAGCTGGAGCGCCGCTTCGCGGCAAAGTTCAAACACCTCTGGTAACTACAGTCTTCCCAGTCTGCCCGGTCGACCCAGTCTACCCTGTCTACTGCAGCGCATCTTCATAAGGGGCACGCTAGAGACTGAGGAGACTGGGAAGACTGGGGAGACTGGGAAGACTCACTTACGAGACGAGATCAAGCGTGAGGATCTCTGCGAGAGTGTTCACCCACGCCCAGATCGGTAGCCCGCGGTCTTCAATCGCATCTCGGTGCGGACCTATGCCGATGAACCGGATTCCCGCGCGGTCCGCGGCCTGCGCGTCGAGCCAGGCGTCTCCGATCATGAAGGCCTGTCGGGTGGTGGCCAGGCTGGTCAGGATGCGCCGGATCCCGTCTGGAGCAGGCTTCAGGGCGGGGACGTCGTCGCGGGTGACGACGACCTCGAAGTAGTGGTCCACACGAAATCTCTCCAACGGTGCGATGAGCATCTCACGGGCGTTGTTGGTGAGCAGGGCCAGACGGTACCCCCGCGCGCGCAAAGTGCCCAGGACCTCTATGACCCCATCAGCCAGCGTGGCGCCGGCCAGCCCTGTCCGCTCGGCCTGCCGGACGACCTCCCACATCCGGTCGACCAGCGCGGGCTGCGCCGCCGCATGGGCAATGATCTCCCACAGCGCCAGCGGCATCAGGGTCTCGCGCGGCTGCGAAATCGCGGCGGCATCCTGCAGCATGTCGATCAGCCGGTGACGGACCCCGACGAAGTCGATGTTCGACATGATCAGGGTGTTGTCGAAGTCGAAGATCAGCGCAATCTCGCTGGGTGCCGGCATCCCAGCAAAGGGTTTCGCCCACGAAGGAGAAAATCCTCAGGAGAACCCCGTCTGCTTGGTCTTCTTAGTCTTCTTAGTCTACTTGGTCTACGGTCAAATCCTAGAGGAGGACAATTTCTTCATCTAGCATAGGCAAGTAGGTAGACCAAGAAGACCAAGTAGACTAAGGAGACCAAGTAGACGTAGTCCATTATGGAGAGCTCAATGCTTAAAGAAGGAGATAAGGCGCCCGATTTTACTCTGCCGGACGAGCAGGGCAGGCCCGTCAGCCTGCGGGACTTCCACGGCAAACTCGTCGTCCTCTGGTTCTATGTGCGGGACTTTACCTCTGGCTGAACGATTGAGGCTACCGCGTTCCGTGACGACTACGCGGCGTATACGCAACTGGGTGCGGCAATCCTGGGCGTGAGTACGGACACCGTCGATTCGCACGCCAAGTGGAAGCGGGACCTGCAGATTCCTCATGCGCTGCTGGCCGACACTCGACACGAAGTCGCCGAACGCTACGGAGTCTGGGTGGAGAAAACGATGATGGGGAAGACGCATTGGGGCGTCGCGCGCACCACCTTCATCATTGACCAGCGGGGGACGGTGGCAAAGGTTTTTCCTGGCGTGAAGGTGCAGGGACACTCGGCGGAAGTGCTGGCGGCGCTTAAGCAAATGACGGGAACGGGGAAGCGCGGAAACGGGGAAACGCGAGACTGACGATCGGGTCATGCATCAGGTCGCGTTTCCGCGTTCCCGCGATTCCGCGTCTTAGGGGTACAGCCGATTCATCAACCGGGGGAACGGGATCGCCTCGCGCACGTGCTCGATGCCGGCGATCCAGGCCACGGTGCGCTCGATGCCCAGACCGAATCCGCAGTGCGGAACCGACCCATACCGCCGCAGGTCCAGATACCATTGGTAGACGTGCTCAGGGAGATGATGTTCCCGCAGCCGCTGCTGTAGGAGCTGCAGGTCGTGGATCCGCTGGCCCCCGCCGATGATCTCGCCGTAGCCTTCGGGCGCCAGCAGGTCCGCGGAGAGCACGACGTCCGGGCGATCCCGGTCCGGCTGCATGTAGAACGCCTTGCACTTCGCCGGGTAGCGGTGGACGAACACCGGCCGCTGGAACGCCGACGAGATCACCGTCTCCTCATCGCCGCCCAGGTCCTCGCCCCACGGCAGCGGCTTGCCCGCCGCGTGTAGCCGGTTCAGCGCCTCGTCGTACGACAGCCGGGGGAACGGAGGCTGCACGGCCTCCAACGCAGCGAGATTGCGCTCCACCTCCTGCAGGTCCAACCGCCGGCGGTCCAGGACCTGCCCCACGACGGCGCAGATCATGGCCTCCGCGACCTCCATATATTCGTCCAGCTCCATGAACGCCGCCTCAGGTTCGAGCATCCAGAACTCCGTGAGGTGGCGCCGGGTCTTGGACTTCTCCGCCCGGAACGTCGGCCCAAAGCAGTAGACACGCCCGAACGCGCTCGCGGCCGCTTCGTTGTACAGCTGGCCGGACTGGGTGAGGAAGGCGTTTCCCAGATCAAAATACGGCGTCTCGAACAGCGTCGTCGTACCTTCGACCGCGGCCGGGGTCAGGATCGGCGCATCCATGCGCAGGTATCCGTGGCGGTCCAGAAACTCGGTTGCCGCCCGGATCACTTCCGCCCGGATACGCATCAGGGCATGCTGCCGCCGGGAGCGCAGCCACAGATGGCGGTGGTCCATCAGGAACTCAACGCCGTGCTCCTTTGGCGTAATGGGGTAGGGATCCGCCAGGCCCACGACCTGCAGATCGCGCACGGTCAGCTCGTGACCCCCGGGCGCGCGGGAATCCTCGCGCACTGTCCCGCGGACGAGCAGCGACGACTCTTGGGTGAGGTCTGCGGCGGCGGCAAACAGGGACGGTGACACCTCCTGCTTGGCCATCACCGCCTGGATTACCCCCGACCCATCACGGACCAGCAGGAAGTGAATGCTGCCACTGCTGCGCTTATGGTACAGCCAGCCGCGGATCTCCACCTCAGCCCCCGCATGGGCCGATGCCTCCTCGATCCTGATGCGCATGCCGGACCTCCCCACCATTACTGGATGCTAGATCATGGATCCTAGATCCTGGGTCCATCATCCAGAATCCTGGATACCAGATGCAAAATCCAGCATCCGGCGTGGACTTTTTCGTGCGGGTTGCCGCCGCCGGAGGTGCGTGCTATACTGTGTCCGTCGCGTGCAAGGCGCGATGCAGTTCCATGGGGAAGCCCCCGCCTTGGGGGCGTTGCGGAGTGGGTGGAGTCTTTTGACCCACTCTTTTTTATGGAAAAGTGAATACGCACGGTTGACGACATGACACGGCAGGACGTGATCGCACAAGTGGAAGAGTTGCTGCGGCCGATTGCGGCCCGGTACGGCCTGGAGACGGTCGAGATCGCTTTGTCGGGAGAGGCCCACCGCGCGGTGCTGCGGGTGCTGATGGATCGCCTGGAAGGCGGGATCACCGTGGAGGAGTGCGCGCGGGTCAGCGAGGCCCTCAGCCGCCAGCTGGACCTCTACGACCTGTTCGAGCACCCCTACACGCTGGAAGTCTCCTCCCCAGGACTGGACCGGCCGTTGCGGAACGATGCTGACTTCCGCCGCTTCGCCGGCAAGAAGGCGGAGCTGAGGACCTATGGTCCGGTGGACGGCCAGCGTCACTTCCGCGGCATCCTGTTGGGTGTTATCGGGGACGCCGTCGTCCTGCAGCTGGACGGCAGGCAGGTGCAGGTGCCCAAGAACCAGATCGCCCAGGCCCGGCTGCTGGTGGAGATGGACGACCTCCGCGCCGACCTGGACGCGTGACCCTGTGATGAGGTGGGCAGGATGAACGTCGAGCTGATGAAGGCCCTCGAGCAGATCGAGGAAGAAAAGGGCATTGGCAAAGAGGTCATCATCGAGGCCATCGAGGCCGCGCTGCTCTCGGCCTACAAGAAGAACTACGGCGCCTCGGCGCAGAACATGCGCATCGAGGTCGACCGGGAGACCGGGGAGATGCGCGCGTATCAAATCCGCACCATCGTGGAGACCGTGGAGGACGAGCACACCCAGATCTCGCTGACCGAGGCGCAGCAGTGGGATCCCTCGGCCAAGATCGGCGACATGGTGGAAGTGGAAGTGACGCCGCGCGATTTCGGCCGGATTGCAGCGCAGACGGCGAAGCAGGTCGTGGTGCAGCGGCTGCGCGAAGCTGAGCGGGATCTCGTGTACAAGGAATTCCGCGACCGGGAAGGGGACATCGTCACCGGCACGGTGCAGCGCATCGAGCGGAAGAACGTCTACCTCGATCTGGGCCGCATCGAAGCGGTGCTGCCGCCGACCGAGCAGATTCCCCGGGAGAGCTACCGGCAGAGCGAGCGTATCAAGGCCTACGTGGTCGAGGTCCGCCAGGGCACCCGCGGGCCCCAGATTGTGGTCTCGCGCACGCACCCCGGTCTGCTCAAACGGCTGTTTGAACTCGAGGTGCCGGAGATCTACGAAGGCATCGTCGAGATCAAAGCGATCGCCCGAGAGGCGGGCGCCCGCAGCAAGTTCGCCGTGGCCTCGCGCGACAAGAACGTCGACGCGGTCGGCGCCTGCGTGGGTCCCAAGGGCACGCGCGTGCAGTCGATCGTCGACGAGCTGAAGGGCGAGAAGATCGACATCGTGTCGTGGAACGCGGACCCCGCGCTCTTCGTCGGGGGGGCGTTGAGCCCTGCCAAGGTTACTCGCGTGGAGCTCGACGAAGCGACCAAGACCGCCCTGGTTATTGTCCCGGACAATCAACTGTCGCTGGCCATCGGCCGTGAAGGGCAGAACGCCCGGCTGGCGGCGAAACTCACCGGCTGGCGGATCGACATCAAGAGCGAAACGCAAATCAAGGAAATCGAAGCTAAGAAGCTGTTTGTCGACCTGCCGGAGGAAGAACCCGCCGTTCTGGCTGCCTCGCCGGCAGTGGACGGACAGGCCGGCGCCGAAGCTTCGGGGGAAGCCACCAGCGTGCCGGAGGAACCGGCAGTCGCCGAGGCGCAGAATGGGGCGCCTGCACAGGCGCCGGATGTTCCGACGCCGTCCGGGGCTGAGGGAGCCGCCGCCGACGGCGAGGCCGTCGAGCCGGTCGCCGCATCGGAAGCGCCCGCCGATCCGGATCACGCCACGAAGAAGACGGCGGAGGCCGATGCCTAAGATTAGAAAGATCCCGGCCCGCATGTGCGTAGCCTGCAAACAGATGCGGCCTAAGCGCGAACTCATCCGGGTGGTGCGCACACCTGCCGGAGAGATCAAGGTCGATGTCACCGGGAAGCTGTCCGGACGCGGCGCGTACGTGTGCCCGACGCCGCAGTGCGCGGAGGCCGGAGTGCGAGAAGGCCGTCTTCAGCATGCGCTGCTGGCCCCGATTCCCGAGGACGTCGGC
The DNA here is from genome assembly GCA_005882295.1 of Candidatus Segetimicrobium genomatis. Classification (GTDB taxonomy): domain Bacteria; phylum Sysuimicrobiota; class Sysuimicrobiia; order Sysuimicrobiales; family Kaftiobacteriaceae; genus Telluricultor. The sequence continues at coordinate 8,436 of VBAI01000024.1, forward strand.
GCGGATCTGGAACGGGCCATCGAGACGGTGCGCACGGCGCAGTCTCGCAGCGACCAGCCAAAGATTATCCGCATTCCGGCGGGCGCACGGCCGCCGAGAGCGTGATGAGTACGTTCTCACCAGAGGAGCATTGACACATGCGCGTGCATGAACTGGCCAAAGAACTGGGCGTGAATACCAAGGTCATCATGGACCTCTTGGCCAGCATGAAGGTGCAGGCAAAGAGCCACAGCAGCACGCTGGATGAGGCGACGGTGGAACGGGTGCGCCGTCGCGTGAAAGGACACGTGGAGGCGAAGCCTGCTGAACCGGGCCGCGTTGCAACGACGCCCAGCGGGGAGCGCATCCTCGGCATGCGAAAGATCGTCCTGCCGCCCCCGCCTCCTGAGCCGCCTGCGGCGGATAGCACGACGGTGGACACGCCTGCCATCGGGGCGGCCCCGGCAAAACCAGCCTCGGTGGAACCGCCCGTCAAGGCCAAGCCGGCCCTACCCGAGATCAGAGTTGTCCCGCGTCCGGTCGCCCCGCCGGCCGAGCATCTCCACCCCGCGTCGGCGCCAAAGGTGACGTCGAGGGACGCAAAGCCTGCCATGCGTCCGGCGGCGGCTGCACCCGGGACGATGGCTCCCCAAAGGCCGCCGGTGAAGCCAGGACCGCCGCGCCGGGAAGGGCCGCCGCGACCGATGCCGCCTCGAGCTCCAGTTGAGCCGCCACCCCCCAGCGCCGCACCGGCGCCGGCGGTGACGCCTCCCCGGGAGCGGATTCCCAAGATCAAGGAGCGCATTCCTCCGCCGCCCCCGCCAGAACCCGTTGCCCCACCGCCGGTCGTGCCCGCGGAAATCGACGTGGCAGGGCCCATCACCGTCGGTGAACTTGCCGCGAAACTGGGACTCGGCGGCGGCGACGTGGTCAAGCGCCTGTTGGAGCAGGGGGTGCTGGCGGGCATCAACCAGCAGATTGGAGTCGATGTGGCGGCGAAAGTCGCAGACGCGCTTGGCTCGAAGATCCGTCGGCCGGAGCCTGCGGCAGCGGGAGCAGCACTTTCCGCGCCCAGGCGGCTGGAGCGCGCCAAGGATGACGCGGCCGTCCCCCGCTCGCCGGTGGTCACCGTCATGGGACACGTCGACCACGGTAAGACGTCGCTGCTGGACGCGATCCGGCAGACAGATGTCGCCACGCGCGAGTTCGGTGGCATCACGCAGCACATCGGCGCCTCCACCGTGGAGGTCGGCGGCAAGCGGATCGTGTTCATTGACACGCCGGGACATGAAGCGTTCACCACGCTCCGGGCGCGAGGAGCGCAGATCACCGACATTGTGGTCCTGGTTGTGGCCGCCGATGACGGGGTGATGCCGCAGACGGTTGAGGCCCTGAACCATGCGAAAGCCGCCGGCGTACCGGTCATCGTCGCCATCAACAAGGTGGACCTCCCGCAGGCCAACCCCGACCGCGTGAAGCAACAACTGTCCGACCTCGGCCTGGTGCCGGAGGATTGGGGTGGGGATACGGTGACCATCCCGGTATCCGCGCGCACGCAGAAAGGGATCAAAGAGTTGCTGGAGTTGATCCTGCTGGTCAGCGACATGCAAGAACTGCGCGCCAACCCTGCCCGGCCCGCCCGCGGCACGATCGTGGAGGCCCGGTTGGACCGCGGTCGCGGCCCGGTCGCCACCGTGCTGGTCCAGGAGGGAACCCTGCGGATTGGCGACGCGGTCGTGGCCGGCTCGAGCTACGGACGCGTCCGGGCAATGACCAGCGAGAGGGGCGAACGGGTCGCCGAGGCCACTCCGGCAACGCCGGTGGAAGTCGTGGGGCTGAATGACGTACCCACGGCCGGGGACCTGCTGGAGGTCGTGGCGGACGACAAGCTGGCCAAGGCCGTCGCCGAGGAACGCCGGGAGCGCCAGCGGGCCGTTGAGGCGGCCGCGTTGCGCCCGGGCGGGGAAGAAGCCGGCGCGGCAGAGGGCCCCAAGGAACTGCGGATCATCCTGAAAGCCGACGCGCATGGGTCGGTCGAGGCCCTGACCTCAGCGCTGGAGCGGCTGGCGGTGCCCGAAGTTAAGGTCACGGTGATGCATGCGGCCGTGGGCAACGTGACGGAATCCGATGTAATGCTGGCCGCGGCCAGCCGGGCCGTGATCATCGGGTTCAACATCCGGCCAGAGCCGCAGGTCCGGAAGATGGCGGAGCAGGAGCACGTGGACATCCTCTCCCACCGTGTCATCTACGAAGCGATCGACGACGTGACCAAGCGCGTCCGCGGGCTGCTCGCTCCCAAGCGCCGCGAGGTATCCCTGGGCCAGGCCGAGGTCCGAAAGACGTTCACCATTTCCAAGACCGGGATGGTGGCAGGCTGCTACGTGACCGCCGGCGTGATCACGCGGACCGCAAGCGTCCGGGTCATCCGCGACGGCGTGGTGGTACACGAGGGGAAGATTGCATCGCTGCGGCGGTTCAAGGACGACGCGCGCGAGGTGACTGAAGGATTCGAGTGCGGGATCGCCCTGGAGCGATTCGGGGACATCAAGGTCGGTGACATCCTGGAAGCGTTCGAGATAC
>VBAI01000274.1 GCA_005882295.1 Candidatus Segetimicrobium genomatis
TCCGTCCGGCTCGCTCAACGGTCCATTCAAGTTCACAACGGTCCCGTAGGAGAGAACGCCATGAAACGCAAGCTTCAACGGGCGCTGTCGGGAGTGTTCCTCCTGAGCCTGGTCCTCCTGGCAGGGTGTAGTTCCGGATCTGGGCTGGTCGGAGTCCCTGGGCCAGGCCAGGCGCCACCGCCTGGGCCACCACTACTGCCGGCCACGGATGCCGGACTCGCCGAGCATGTCCCCGCGCAGATCATCATCGGGTTCGTGCCAAAAACTGATGCGCGAAAAATCGCCACGGCCGTCAATGGGACAGTTCTGAGGGAGCTTCGGGAGCTCAATGCTGCACTGGTAGCGCTCCCTCAGGGTCCTTCCCTCGTGGACACTATCCGCAAGGCTCAAGCGATGTCCGGCGTAACGTACGCGGAGCCCAACTACGTGTATCGGGCGTTTGTCGACCCCAACGATCCATTCTTCTCGACCAAGCAATGGGGGCCACAGAAGATCAACGCCCCGGCCGCTTGGGGTGTGACAGCCGGCAATGCCAATTCCGTGGTGGCCGTAGTGGACACGGGTGTCTCGAGCACCGACCCCGAGTTCGGCGGCAAAATGTTGATAGGGACAAACTGCGTGGCGCCGGGCGGAGTCACCGACGATGACAACGGACATGGGACACACGTGGCTGGCATCGCTGCCGCCATCGGAGATAACGGGATCGGCATCGCCGGTATAGCGTGGGCCGCAAGCATCCTCCCGATAAAGGTGCTAGACGTTTCGGGCTCCGGTACGAGTGCTGATGTTGCTTGCGGCATAGAATTCGGCGCGAATTTTGCGGCATCAAATCCAGGAAAGCGGGTGGTGGAGAACCTTAGCCTGGGAGGCCCCGCATACTCGCAACTGATCAAGGACGCGGTGGATTCCTCGCTCCAGAGCAACGTCCTCGTCATCGCCGCGGCGGGCAACGACGGCAAGGCTACCGTGCTGTTCCCCGCTGGCTATCCGGGGGTTATGGCTGTTGGTGCCACCACGCCTGCGAATGAGCGGGCCACATTTAGCACTTACGGCTCCCATCTTTCCGTTGTCGCTCCGGGCGTGGACATCTACTCCACCTTCCTTAGCGGTACCTTCAAATACCTGTCAGGCACTTCGATGGCCACTCCTCACGTCTCCGGGGTGGCAGTACTCGTTCGAGCCTTGAACACGAGCATGACACCGGCACAAGTGCGCACACAGATTGAACAGACGGCCACTCGCCTTGGAGGATCGGGCTTCAATTCTCAATTCGGGTGGGGACTCGTCAACGGCGCGGCTGCGGTGGGGACACCTGTAGCGAGTAGCTACGGCAAAGTGCAGGTCACTGTTAATGCGTACGAGCCGACAGGACCTCCCGTTCCTGGGGTTGACGTTATCCTATGGGCTGGCACCCCATCCTGTTCCGGTCTCGTCCAAGAGGTGCAAACCACGCAAACGAGCTCGGGGGCCCCTGGCGTTGGAACCGCCGGGGTAGCTGTGTTCAATGCCGTTCCAGCAGGTAACTATTGCGCCACGGCGGTGCTGGCCACCAGTCCTCCCGGCAAGGGTGGCACTCCCTCGCCATTCACAGTAACCGCGGAAGCCACGACGAATACCACCGTTACAGTCCTTCCTGTTCCACCTTTTCCAACAGACATCTCCGGCCTCTACGTGGCGAACTCCAATAGCATCGCGGTGTACCCGCCGGGGGCGAGCGGCAACGTGGCCCCCGCGCGCACGATCAGCGGGACCAACACCGGGCTCGACTTCCCATTCGGCGTTGCGCTCGACAGCGCTGGGAACCTCTACGCGGCGAACAGCCGCGTCAAAAGCATCACGGTGTACCCGCCAGGGGTGAGCGGCAACTGGCCTCCCACACGCACAATTAGCGGCACCAGTACCGGACTCACCTCCCCATCAGGCATCGCGCTGGACAGTGCAGGCAACCTCTACGTAACGAACCGCATTGAAAACAGCATCACGGTGTACCCGCCGGGGGCGAGCGGCAACGTGGCCCCCGCGCGCACCATTAGCGGGACCAACACCGGGCTGGACTTCCCATTCGGCGTCGCACTGGACAGCGCCGGCAACCTCTACATAACGAACGACCACGGCAATAGCATCACGGTGTACCCGCCGGGGGCGAGCGGCAACGTGGCCCCCGCGCGCACCATTAGCGGGATCAACACCGGGCTCAACTCCCCAGCAGGCATCGCACTGGACAGCGCCGGCAACTTATATGTGACGAACAACAGCGGTAACAGCATCACGGTGTTCGCGCCGGGCGCGACTGGCAACGTGGCTCCCGCGCGCACTATTAGCGGCGGCAGCACCGGGCTATCACTACCGTTTCTTATCTCTGTTCGTTGAGCGGGCTACCGAGGCTGGACCCCGATCAGTGACGTCTGAGGGCTTCCCCCTAGCCAGAGCTTAGCCTTCGATCCATCCAGCGCAATGCGGAGACTCGGCCCCGGGCGCACCGCGGCGTAGATCGGCGCACCGTGGCCGGTCAGCCCGGGCGATCCTAAGCAGCG
>VBAI01000025.1 GCA_005882295.1 Candidatus Segetimicrobium genomatis
GACCACTGCAGGCGAGGCTGACACCTGCGCCTGCACGGTGTTGTACACCGTCACAGCAACGCCCAGCGCATCGAACGCCGGTCCCCAGTTCGCGATCGTCGCCGGGACACGGACGCTCACCATACAGTAAACACTCGTCGACAACAAAACACCCCTCCCAATTCCTCTGGAGGGGTTGCTGGTCCCTCTTATCTGTCGGAATTGGATCCGCGGGAATTGGCACCTTGCGCGCAGGCCTGCAGGCTGCCGGGGATCATCGGGCCCGTCCCTCACCCACTCTAGATAAGAGCGTATGCAATTTTCTTCACTATATAACACGCCATCGCGTGCAAGTCAATACAATCACGCTCGGCGGGGCGTCGGGTTGACACCGGAAAAATCGCATGATATTCTCGTCCGGACAGGTACGGCTCGAATGTGACGGTATCTGTACGACGCAAGGAAAGGAGCAAGGCCGCAATGGTTACAGGCACGGTGAAGTGGTTCAACGCGGAGAAGGGCTACGGCTTCATCTCCGTGGATGGCGGTAAGGACGTCTTCGTCCACTACAGCGCCATCCAGCAGGAAGGGTTCCGCAGCTTGCAGGAAGGCCAGCAGGTTCAGTTCGACGTCGTCGACGGCAAGAAGGGCCCGCAGGCTGCAAACGTCGTCCCGGTGTAAGTCCCTTTTCGACGACGTACCAGGGCCCGCCGGGTTCCCCCGGCGGGCCCTCTCCTTTCTCAACAGGAATCCCGTCAGTCCGTAGTCGAATAGCAGTCCCAGCGCCGCGACATCAGGAGCACCGCAGGAAGGCTGCGGAGGGGGTGGAAACAGTGGCAGTGCAGGCCTACGTCCTGGTGCGGACGTTGCCCGGCCAGGCCGCGGAGGCCCTCGCACACATCATGAGCACGCCCGGGGTGAGTTCCGCGCACGCGGTGACCGGCCCCACTGATATCATCGCCTTCGTGGAGGCACCCAGCATGGATGCGCTTGGCCGCCTCATCGTTTCGCGTATTCAACAGGCCCCCGGTGTGACGCGGACCACCACATGCGTGGTGACACCCATCGAAAGTCCTGCGCGTTAGGCACAGGTGAGAGGCGGACCTTCTCCGGGCGGAGGTGAGCAGGAAGTCGCGATGCTGGACCAGGTCATGCAGGTCGCCATACTAGTCGCGGATATGAAGAAGGCAGTGAATTTCTACTCCTACGTGCTGGGACTTCCCGTGATCACCAAGTCCGACAAGACGGCAGAATTCCGCACCGATGGCGTGACCCTCGCCGTGAAGCCGCGCGAGCAGGCAGGAGGAACGGGAACGACGCAGATCACCTTTCAGGTGGCCGACCTGGAGGTGGTGTTCAACGACGCCAAGCGCCGGGGAGCGAAGGTCCTCGCCCCCCCGCGCACCGTGGACGGCGGTCGGGTGGCGCGGCTGGCCGATCCGGACGGGAACATCATCGAGCTGTTTGAACCGGAAGCCTGAGGACACGATACTGCGGGACTAGGGACTTGGGACTAGGGACTCGTCACTTGCTGTTCTTACCAGTCCCCAGTCCCTAGTCCCCAGTCCCGTATTCGGATTGTCACAATAGTTCTCGACCTCTGGTTTGCGGCAGCGCCTGCGCCGCCGCCAGGGCCGGTACGGCCAGGAGCAACAGCAACCGCAATGCGCGTTCCAGGCCGATCGCGTCGGCGAGTGCCCCGATTCCCGTCAGCGAGAGCCCGGCTGTTCCCCAGGCCAACCCCATCACGATGCTGCTGGCGACACTGGCCCGGTGCGGCAGCAACTCCTGAGCCATCACGATCGTCACGGCCGCGGACAAATAGAGCGCAACCCCGCCCCCGGCGAGAAGAGCGTAGGCCCAGGCTCCCTGCGTATGGATGAACCCGAGCAGCAACGGGGTGCCCAGCACCAGCGAGAGCGCCACCATCCTGCGACGACCGACGCGATCGGACAGCATTCCACCCACCACCCCGCCGATGGCCCCGATGCCTCCAAACAGAAACACCGCCGCGCCTCCCGCGACGATGGAGCCGCCGCGTTGATGCAGCAGCAAGGGCAGGAACGTCTGGTACCCTGAGATCACGATGGTCCGCAGCACGACAACCAGCCACAGCACCGCCAGCGGGCCGAAGGTGGCGGCGAGATCCGATGTCAGCGTATTGCCCTCGGGCCGCCGCGGCGGGTCGCGGCGGATGGGAATTGACCGCCACAGAAGGACACAGGCACCCAGGCCCGGCAGTGCGACGAGCCAGGTCGCTTCCAACCCCCGCACGGCGACAACCAGTGCAACGATGAGGGGACCCAGCGAGTAGCCGAGTTCGCCGCCCGCCACGAACAGCGAGAGTCCCGTGCCTCTCCGGTCCCCGCTGGCCTCACCGGCGGTGGACGCACCCTGGGGATGAAAGGAGGCCGTGCCGGTTCCGGCGATGAGCAGGAGGGCGAGCAGTAACGCGTACGTCGGGGCCAGACCCATCAGGCCCATCGCCAGCACGGTAAGCGCGGGCCCGAGCATGACGAAAATTCGTCGCCTCAACCGATCGGCGACGATGCCGAACACCGGCTGTGACAACGCCGCCGACGTCGTGAGCACGGTGGCGAGCAACCCCGCCAGTGCCAGCGACAGGTTGAATTTCACCACCACCAGCGGCAACAGCGGCGCCAGAAAAGCGACGTGGAAATCGTTGAGAAAGTGGGCCGCGGTGGCGGTGAGCAAGAGGCGGCGATCAATCGCGGAATCGCGGGAACGGGGGAACGCGGGAACGCGCCGAGGCGTCTCCACTCCGTCTGAGAGAACCGAATCTTGATCTGGACGACTCATCGGCACACGCCCCAAAAAACGAACAGCACACGCACGCTTGGAACGCCAGCACATCAGTCCGCGTTGCCGCGATCCCGCGTTGCCGCGTTCCCGTCCGTGAGCGTTTGAGCCAGCAACTCCACGAGGTGGAGGGCTCTCCGGCCCGTTCCGTGCAAGATTTGCTGGCGGCATGAGACCCCCATCGCCACGACCGGTGCATCCGCCGGCAACGCCCGCACCGCCGGCAACAGGCGGCGCTCGCCGATCGCCATCGACAGATCGTAGTGCTCCTTCTCAAACCCGAAGGACCCGGCCATCCCGCAGCAGCCGGCATCCACCATCTGCGCCCTGAATCCCGCGGCTTCCAGCACCTGCTGCAGAGACGACGTGCCGGCAAGGGCCTTTTGGTGGCAGTGCCCATGGACGAGCACGGTCCGGGCCTGCCCTCCCGCCAGCGGCAACGGGTCGCGGCGATGCTCACGTGCCAGGAACTCGTCGATGAGGACCGCGTGCCGGGCCAGCCCCTGCGCCGCGTCGCCGGGAACGAGGTCGGGAACCTCGTCGCGAAACGTGAGCAGACAACTCGGCTCGCATCCCACAATCGGCAGCCCTCGGTCCAGGAGCGGGCGCATCGCCTGGACTGCCCAGCGCGCCGCGCGCTGGGCCTCGCCGAGCATTCCCTTGCTGATCATCGTCCGGCCGCAGCAGACCGCAGGCGCAAGTTCCACCTCGTAGCCCAACCGTTCCAGGACCTTAACCGCCGCACGCCCTACGTCCGGATAGTTGTACATCATGAACGTGTCGGCGAAGAATGCCACCGTCCCCCTCGACTCGCGTGTTAATCGGCTGGTATCGCGTTCCCGCGTTCCCCCGTTCCCGCGTTCCCGGTTCTTCCACCAAGTCAGAAAGTTCTGGCGGGCGAACGGCGGCAGCCGTCGCCGCCGGTCGATCCCGGCGAACCGGTCCAGCGCCCAGCGCACCGGACCGCACCCGGCGGCCCACGTCGACAGCGGCGCCGTGGCTGATCCCAACCGGCTCACGGCGCGGTAGCGACCGAACAAGCCGGCGCGCAGAGGCAGACCGTTCGTCTTGTAGTACTGGGCCAGAAACTCGTACTTCAATTTGGCCATATCGACGTTCGCCGGACATTCCGCCTTGCAGCCTTTGCACTCCAGGCACAGATCCAGCGCCTCGAAGAGGCGCCGGCCCACGAGGTCCTGCGGGGGCAGCACGCCGGACAACACTGCGCGCAGCAGGTTCGCCCGTCCTCGCGTGGAGTGCTCTTCCTCCCGGGTCACCATGTACGAGGGACACATCGTACCCTCTGAAGTCTTGCGGCAGGCCCCGAGGCCGCTGCACAGTTCCACCGATGCCGCCATTCCGCCATCGCGGGACCAGTCAAAGTAAGTGGGCACCGGCCGCGTCCGGTACTCCGTTCCAAACCGCAGCGACCCGTCGATCGGTGGGGCGGCGACAATCTTGCCCGGGTTCAGCAGCCCGGGCGGGTCGAACGCCCGCTTGACCTCCTGGAACGCGGCGTAGATCTGCGGGCCAAAGAATCGCTCCACAAACCACGACCGCACCAGGCCGTCGCCGTGTTCGCCGCTCATCGTCCCGCCAAATTCGACCACCAGGTCGCCCACCGCTGACGCGATCGCCTTCATCTTCTCGATGTCGCGGCGTTCTTTCAGGTTGATCAGCGGCCGCACGTGCAGGCATCCGACGCTGGCGTGCGCGTAAAATGCCGCGCGCACACCGTGGGCATCCAGCAGGGCCTTGAAGCGCCGCATGTACGGGGCGAGCCGGTCCGGTGGCACCGCCGTGTCTTCGACGAACGCGATAGGCTTGGCGTCACCTTTGACGCCCTGCAGCAGCCCCTGGCCAGCCTTCCGGACCCGCCAGATGTTGTCTTGATCCGGCGGCGTGACCGCCCGCACCGTCGCGTACGCCGCTCCCTCGGCCTGCGCGCGCCGCTCCAGCTCCGTGAGCCGGTCCAATAGATCGCTGCGGTCGTCACCCGAGAACTCGACGACGAGCACCGCATCCGGCGCTCCTTGTACAAACGTCATGCGCCTGGCGTACTCCAGCTGCGCTGCGGTCATCTCCAGGACCATGCGGTCGATGAGCTCGATCGCGGAGGGCCGCAGCGGGAGTATCTGCGGTACCGCTTCGAGGGCCGCGAACAGATCGGCGAAGTGCACGACCGCCAGCACGGCGTGCCCGGGCTGGGGGACCAGCCCCACGGTTGCTTCGGTGATCACGCCGAGCGTGCCCTCCGAGCCTACGAGCAGGCTGATGAGGTCACGAGGATCGCGCCGCAGCGCGTCGAGGTTGTACCCGCTGACCCGGCGCAGCAGGTTGGGAAACCGCCGCGCGATCTCATCGTCATTGTGCTCCACGATTGCCGCCACGGTATCGAAGAGCTCCCCCTCCCGGCTGCCTCGCGGCGGCCGCGGCGCAGACCGGCCATCCCGCCGCAGGCGCAGCTCGGTGCCGTCAATCAGCAGCATCCGGAGCTCCTGCACGTGGTCCATCATCTTGCCGTAGACAATGGAGCGGGCGCCGCAGGAGTTGTTCCCCATCATCCCGCCCAGTGTGGCGCGGTTGCTGGTGGCGGTGTCTGGACCCAGACGCAATCCGTGCGGTCGGCCGGCCAGGTTGAGGTCGTCCTGCACGACGCCGGGCTGCACTCGGGCCTGCCGCGCGGCGGGATCGAGCGACTGGATCCGGTTCATGTACTTGGAGCAATCAAGGATGATCGCCCGCCCGACCGCCTGCCCGGCCAGACTCGTGCCCCCGCCCCGCGGGAGGACGGGCGTGGCGGTGTCCGCGGCAATCCGCAGCACCGCGGCGATGTCGCCTTCATCAATGGGAATGACCACACCAAGCGGGAGGATCTGATAGATGCTGGCGTCGGTGCTGTAGAGTACGCGGGAGTAGTCGTCGAAACGCACGTCACCCTTCACCTGGGCCCGTAATGCGCGCTCGACGGACTGCAACGCAGCAGGCAGGGTCAGCCCTTGCGTTTCGCGGGTGGACGCCGGTTGGTCCCGGACGCGTCGGCGCGGCGCCGCCCGGTGCGATACGGAACGGGGCGCCTCGTGGAGGACCGCGTGAGGGTCCGCTGGCCGTTCACGGTACGCCGCAGCAGCTCTTCCTCCCAGGTTACAATGCTGTGGAAGAAGACTTTGTCCCCCTCCTCTAGGCCTCGCGTGACCTCGGTGATGTGCACGTTCGTGGCGCCAAATTCCTTGAGGGCCCACTGCACTGCCTTTTCCGGCTTGGCCGTGTCCCCACAGGTGAAGATGTCTAGCGCGACGTAGCCAACTTCCGGCCAGGTGTGCAAGGACATGTGCGATTCGGAGATCACAACAACACCGGAGACGCCGTTGGGGTCGAACCGGTGAAACGAGATTGACCAGACTTGGACGCCCGCGACTTCAGCGGCGCGCACCAGGATCCGCTCCACCGCTTCCACCTTCCCGATAACGTCAGGCTTGCACCCAGATGCCTCGGCGATATAGTGGTGACCGATCGTGTCCATGCCCACCTCCTCCCAACACCGATCCGTGGGAGATCATCACCGCACAACGCGTGCCGTTCCAACTGTCAACTACGTTCGCAGCGTCCTCGCGGACCCCTGCAGGCGGAACAGGATGTTGGTTAACGCGACACCTTCGCCCGGCGGCGATGTCGCATCATCTCCAGGACGGCTGGGAGGACGGACACGAGAATGATCCCCACGATCGCCAGCGTGAAGCGGCGCCGGATGAAGGGAAGGTTTCCAAACAGGTAACCCCCTCCGACGAGCAGCATCACCCACAGGACAGCGCCGCCGATGTTGTAGAGCAGGAATCGCCGATAGGTCATCCGGCCGACACCGGCCACAAACGGGGCGAATGTCCGCACGATGGGCACGAACCGGGCCAGCACGATGGTGAAGCTTCCGTAGCGCTCGTAGAAACGGTGCGTGCGGTCCAGATAGTCCGATTTGAGGAACCATACCCGGCTGCCCCCGCGCACGCGGGATCGGACCGCGCTCCCAATCCAGTAATTCGCCGTATCCCCGGCCACCGCGGCCACCGTTAGCGCGGCGACGACGGTACCGAGATGCAGGCTCCCGCGTGCCGCGAACGTTCCAGCGGCGAACAGGAGGGAGTCCCCAGGCAGGAACGGCGTCGCCACCAGACCGGTCTCAGCAAAGATCACCGCGAACAACAGCGCATAGGTCCACGTTCCATATTGCTGGATCGCTGCATCGAGGTGCACGTCGATTTGCAGCAGGATGTCAATCAGCGTCTGCATGCCGTGGCCACAGAGAATCGCGCAGTGTTCAGGGCGGCGACCCTTGGCGACCGTCCGCTCGCCGCGCGTGGCGCAGCATGCGGCGTTCGCGGCGGCGCTCGGCCTCCTCCCACCGTCGCCGCTCCACCTCCGTCGCCGGCCGGTAGGACGGGACCGGTTGAGGTCCCGTCGCATCGACATGCACCATCGTGAGGAATGCCGTGCAGGTGTGCCGGCGCACGCCGGTCAGCGGGTGCTCGGCCAGCACCTTCACACCGACCTCCATCGACGAGCGCCCGACGTGGTTGAGCCCGGCCTTGTAGGTCACGATCTCCCCAACGCGGATTGGCGCGTAGAAGGCCAGCGCGTCGATTGACGCGGTGACCACGGGGCACCGGCAGAAGCGCAGCGCGAGGATCGAGGCAGCCTCGTCCAGGTGCATCATCAAGTTGCCCGCAAACATCAGCGTGCCGAGGACGGCGTCGTCTGGGAAGACGAGCCGCGAAATCTCGAGGGCGTGCGTGAAGCCCGCGGTGCCCTCTTCCACCTGCGCCGCCTGCGAGGCGCGGTCGGCCAGCCTCGTCGCCCGTTCAACCCTCCGTGTCTTGGCCGCCTCGTGCAGCTGCCTCTCAGTCCGGTCGGAGGGCGTGATGCTCGTCCCGACAGGGCGCGGCCGCCCGCTGTCATCGACGGCGACCATGGCCAGGTGACCGGACGTCGTGAGCCGCCGGTCGGCCTTTCGTGGATTCTCGGCGTGCACGTCCACTCCGACCTCGAGTGAAGACCGGCCCACGTACTCCACCTGCGCCCGCAGCGTCACCATGTCGCCCACGTAGACAGGACCCAGGAAATCCAGCTCATCCATCGCGCCGAGCACAACCGATCCCCGTGCCAGCCGCATCGCCGCCATCGTGGCCGCGGTGGTGATCCAGTCCATCATCCGTCCACCGTACAGGGTACCGCGCACGTTGGCGTGTGCAGGCAGGACCAGCTGGACGACTTCCAGTTGAGTGTCGCGGATCGGCAGGGTGGTATGCAATGCGCTACGCGGAGTCAGAGTGACTGACGGGAACGCGGGAACTGGGGAACGCCGGAACAACTGCTTCTAGATCTGCCATGCAGTTTCGCGTTCCCGTGTTCCCGCGATCCCGTCATTTCGTTCCGACCTGCTCCACCCACCTGATTACAGTCTCGATCCCCTTGTGGAAGTTCGGCAGGTGAAACTTCTCGTTCGGTGCATGCAGGTTGTCATCGGGCAGGCCGAAGCCAAACAACACCGTGGGCACTTTGAGGATACGGTCGAACTTGGCCACAATGGGAATGCTGCCCCCTTCGCGCACGAACACCGGGTCCGCGTTCCAGACGTCCCGCACCACGCGCGTCGCAGCCTGCACCGGGGCCGCCGCCGGCGAGATCAGCACAGGATCCCCCCCGGCCAGTTCGCGCACCTCCACCTCGACGCCCGGGGAGGCCAGCCGTTTGACCTTCTTCTCAAACGCCTTGAAAATTGTCTTCGCCCGCTGGTCCGGCACCAGACGCATGCTGATCTTAGCGACGACCTTCGCCGGGATAACCGTCTTGGACCCCGCCCCGGTCCATCCGCCGGCAATGCCGTGCGCGTCCAGCGTCGGACGCGACCACCGGCGCTCCAGGATGCTGTAGCCCTGCTCCCCCGGCGAGACGGTAATGCCCAGCTCCCGCAGGTAGTCCTCCTCCCGAAACGGCAGTCGCTCCCAGGATGTTTTTTCCTCCGCCGAGGGCTCCCGCACGGCGGTATAAAAGCGCGGGATGGTCACGCGCCCCCGCCGATCCTTCAGCCCGGCAATAATGGCGGCGACCGTGTTGACCGGATTTGGCGCAGCGCCTCCGTGCTGTCCCGAGTGCAGGTCGTGCGACGGTCCGCGTACCTCCACCTCGGTGTAGAGCAGGCCGCGCAGCCCGGTGACCAGGCACGGCAGCCCTTTGGCGTAGAGCTGCCCATCGGACACCCACGCCATATCACAGGCGACCTTGCGGGCGTGCCGCTCGATCCAGCGGCTGATTCCGGGGCTACCGATCTCTTCCTCGCCCTCAATCAGTACCTTGACATTCAGCGGCAGCCGGCCGCCCTCATCACGCAGGAATGACTCCAGCGCCTTGATCACGCCGAAGACCTGCCCTTTGTCATCGGAGGCGCCGCGGGCATAGAGGTCGTCACCGCGCACCGTCGGCTCAAAGGGAGGAGATTTCCACTCGCTGGTCGGGTCCACCGGCTGCACGTCATAGTGTCCATAGAACAGGACCGTGGGCCGGCCGGGCGCCTGCATCCACTGCGCGTAAACGATGGGATGGCCGCCCTCGAGGGGAATCAGTTCTGCGGTCATGCCCAGTTCGCGCAGGTGAGCCAGCAGCCACTCCGCCGTCCGCTGAACGTCCTCCCGATGTTGCGGGAGCGTGCTCACGCTGGGGAGGCGGAGCAGCGTTTTCAACTCGTCCACGAAACGGTCCCGGTGCTGTTGTGCGTAGGTCATTGCGCTCACCTGCGTCACCTCCAGAGCAAGGGCCGGGGTCAAGCAGAGGGGTTCGACGGTGAGCGGCGGCTGCCTTCCGCGTGACTCGTGATTCGTGACTCGTGATTCGTCACTTCAGCCGGCTCGAATCACGAATCACAAATCACGAATCACTTCTGGTCGGAGGCACGAAACCTGAGCTTCAGCGTGACTTGAACCGGGTCCTCCGCGACGAAGATCAAGAAGCGTGGAATGGGGATCGTGAAGTCGGTCATGCGGATCGTCGTACTGCCGTCCACCAGGTAGCTGTCCCGCAGTGCGGTGACCCGCACAGGGAATGCCACCTCTCGCGTGACGCCTCTCATGGTCAGGCGCCCGGTGACATCGGCCCGAAAGGACAGCTGCGTCACCGGCTCGACCGGGATGACCGTGCCGCGGAAGGTGATCTCCGGAAACTCGTCGGTGCGGAGAAACTCCCGCCGCATCTGGCCGTCGCGAAGTCCACTGCCGGTCGTGATCGAGCGCGCATCGATACGGACCGTCACGTCGGCGGAAAACGTCCCATCCTGTTCTCGTACCTCTGCCTGTGCGGAAACGTCGGGAGCCAGGCCGGCGAAGCCGCCGCGGTTATCATTGACGAAGAATGTCACGCGGCTGGCGCCACCGTCCAACGTGAACGAGCCGGTCGGCAGCAACGACAGCGTCGATGCGACCAGCAGGCCGGTGCTCCAGCGCCGTGCACGCATCACCTTCCTGCCTACGCCTCTTGTGTCACAGTTATTTCACGCCACGTCAAGGAAAATGCGGCCGCGGGCGCCAACCTACCCACCGGACCCCCGTCCGCCGACCATGCTGCGCCGTCTGCTGAGCACGCTGGGCGACACCGAAACCCGCCGGCGCGCCGCGCGCTCGCTCGCCGTCCTCTGCGGCATTGGGTACGCGCTGACCATCGTGGTGATGGCCGGCACGGGGCTGGGGCTGCGCCGCTGGTTCTTTGCGCTCCTGGTCTGGGGCGCGCTCATCTACATCCCCTTGCGGATTCTCCTGGAGGCCTTTCAAACCATTGCCCCCGCCATGCGCCAGCGATTGATTGCGCAGACCGCCACCCGGCCCGACCGGTATGCGTCCCGGGCGGCGATCGAGTTGGTGGTGGACGGGCTGCTCGGCCGCAGCGTGATCATGCCCCGGATCGCGACGCCCGTGCAGCAGGCGAAGGCGCGCGAAGGCGCCGTGGCCGTCCTGGAGCGGGTAGGCGGCCGCAGCGCGGACATCGCCGCCGCGGCGCTGCATGGCCTGGCGGCGGTGGAGCGCTGGGTCACCCATCTGGCGTCGTGGTCGCAGGCTGCGGCTGCCGGGAATATCCAGGCGCGGTGGGCGGATGTGCGTGCGCTCGTCGGGCTGGCCGTGGCGACGGAGGTGTTGATTGCCGCCTACGAAGATGGCACCGGCAACCGCTTCGCCCCCGGCTCGCTGCACGGAGGCGCGGCGGTCGCCTATCTGGAGACCTGCCTGGATTTCTGCGATCAGCTGGCGTTGGATGTCGATACCGTCCCGTGGACGGAGCCAGGGCTGCGGTTGGACGCCGACCCCAGTCTCCGAGACCAGACCCGCGCCGCATGGAAGGCGTTTAGTGAGACACCCTCGCCCGCCCTGGCTGCGCGCAAAGCGTTTGTGGATACGGTGCTGGCTCGAACTTCCTAGTCTACCCAGTCTTCACAGTCTTCACAGTCTTCCCAGTCTCGGACGTTTGTCACCCGGATGACTGGGTAGACTGGGATGACTGGGTAGACTGGGGAGACTGACGTCATTTCCGTCCTACAAGCACAATCCATCGTTTCAAGAACGAGGGCTCCGGCGTCTCTGCGTATCCAATCTGCTCTCGAGCCTGGCGCGGGGCGCCGCTGAGCATCTCGGCCACAGCGCGGCGGCGGGCACCGTCTGCGCCGGCCAGCTCCAGCCACGCCTCGAGTGTCTGACGGCGTTCGACCACCTGCATGAATGTCAGGACGATACCCGACTCCCTGAGCAGCGCCTGCCACCGGCTGGCCCGCAGGGCCCGGACGTGGCTGGCATCCCGCACCCCTTCCAGCGCCTCCATGAGGTCGTGACCGGGGGCCTCTTCCGGCGGGACCTGATCGACAATGCCCAGGCGCCCACCGGGCGCCAGCGTACGCACCATCTCGCCCACGCCACGCTCCACATGCGGAAAGTGGTGTGGCGCCCGCCTGCAGGTCACAATGCTGAAGGCCCCGTCGGCAAACGGCAGCGCCTCCGCATCTCCGACGACCCAGGTGAGACCCTTCCCGGGCGGCGCCAACCGGCGGGCCTCCTCCAGCATGCCACGGGTCAGATCCACACCCACTACGGCCCGGACGTGAGGCCGGAGGGCGAATGCCGTGAACCCGGTGCCGGTCGCCACATCGAGGACCCGATCGCGGGGTGTCGCCTGTAAATGGGTGATCAGCAGATCAAGATCCGCGTCGCGGCGGTGGCTGATGCTGCGGGCGTACGCACCCGCCTGTCGCCCGAACTGCCGCTGCACCGCTCGTTTCTGATCGCCCATGGTCATCTTCTCGTTCCCTTCCCGTGGAGGAGCACCTTCCGGCGGCGAGAATTCAGTCCACGCCATGCCCCTCCTGCTTCGTGAGGATGATGTCGCCCGCGTGCTGCAGATGGATCGAGTGATCGCGGCGGTGGAAGAGGCCTTTCGCCAGCTCGGCAGTCAGCAGGCGATCAACCGCCCCCGCCAGCGCTCCACCACCGTCGCCGGGACCATCCTCAACGTGATGTCCGCGGCGATTCCCCCGCTCCAGGTGATGGGGTTGAAAACGTACACCAGCGCGCGCGGCGGGACCCGGTTTATCGGCATGCTCTACAGCACCGACACCGGCGAACTGCTGGCGATGATCGAGGCCAACCGGCTGGGGCAGATGCGTACCGGGGCGGCGAGCGCCGTGGCGACCAAGTACATGGCCCGCCCGGAAGCCGGATCGGTGGGGATCATCGGCACCGGATGGCAGGCGCGCAGCCAGATCCTCGCCATCAGCCGTGTCCGGCCTGTGGCGCTGGTCAAGTGCCACAGCCGCGAGGCGCGGCATCGCGAGGCGTTTGCTGAGGAGATGGTAGCTGAGCTGGCCACGGAGGTCGTGCCCGTGGAGACAGCCGCCGACGCTGTCGACGGAGTCGACATGATCGTCACAGCCACCACGGCGGCGGATCCGGTGTTGCGCGGTGAGTGGCTGCGGCCGGGCGTGCATATCAACGCGATCGGATCGAACTGGGCGAACCGGCGTGAGCTTGACGGCGGCGCGGTGAAACGCAGCGACCGCGTGGCCGTCGATAATCTGGAGCAGGCCCGGCGCGAATGCGGCGATCTCATCGCCGCCGCGGAGGCCGGGGCGCTGGCGTGGGAGCGCGTGCTCGAACTCGGTCAGATCGTGGTTGGCGCGGCGCCGGGGCGCGCGTCTGCGCAGGAGATCACGCTGTTCGAGTCTCAGGGCATCGCGATCGAGGACGTCACCACGATGAAACTGG
>VBAI01000275.1 GCA_005882295.1 Candidatus Segetimicrobium genomatis
CCACCAGATAGGCAGTGACGGTAATCGGCCCGACGGCTTGTGGCTGCTCCGGTTCCAGTTCGACGATCTCCACCTTAAAGGCGCGTGGGGCGGTGGATGAGCCGGGAAACAGAACCTCCATGGCCCGGTGAATTCGTTCCTTTGTGCCTGCGGGTCCGGCGATGACGAGCGGCCGGACGCGCTTGCTCACCAACTGGGCGTCGAGGATGAAGAAGGGAATTCCGCCGAAGTGA
>VBAI01000277.1 GCA_005882295.1 Candidatus Segetimicrobium genomatis
CGCTTGGACGGCTGGCTTCGGATTTCACCAGAAAACGTTTGGATGGCAGGAGCGTCGGCCTTGAACTGGACATACAGACCCGCGACCGCTACGGGCGGCTGCTGGCCTACGTCTGGTTTGCAAACGGGACGCTATTCAACGCTCTGATCCTTAGGGAAGGATATGCACAGATTCTAACAATTCCACCCGATGTCAAATACGTAGAGCTCTTTGTGGCGTGCCAGAGGGAGGCCAGAGAGAATAACCGAGGTTTATGGACCAGGTAGAATTACTTCGCAACAGCCCTTCGGAAGCGGATCATCGTTCTCTTAGGCGCGCTGCGTAAGAACCTGATATGTGGCACGTAATTCTCGGCTAGATTTTCCCAGCATCTGCAAAGTGACGGGAGG
>VBAI01000278.1 GCA_005882295.1 Candidatus Segetimicrobium genomatis
TCTGTCGACCGTGCCTTCCGATATGGTCGAGGGCTAATGATGGCATCGAAGACGTCCGCAACCGCCACGATGCGACCCGAGAGCGGGATCGCCTCGCCCTTTAGTCCTACCGGATATCCAGTTCCATCCCACCGCTCATGGTGAGTCAGAGCAATCTCCTCGGCGAGTCTCAAGAGACCGGACTTTCCCTCTGAGAGGATCCCGGCCCCGACCTTCACGTGGGTTTTCATGAGTTCGAACTCCTCAGGGATGAGCGTGCCAGGTTTCAGCAGGATATGATCCGGGATGCCGATCTTCCCCACGTCATGCAGGGGTGCGGCGCGTCGGATCAACTCTATCTCGTTCGCAGCCAGTCCCAAATTGCGCGCCAGCACAGCGGAGAGTTCCCCCACGCGTCTGGCGTGCTCCCCGGTGTCGTCGTCGCGGAACTCGGCGGCCGCCGCTAGCCGCTCCGCCATCTCAAAGTAAGCATCCTCCAGTTCCCGGGTGCGTTCCCGTACCCGCAATTCAAGGAGCGCGTTCTGACCGCGGAGCTGGAGGTGAAGATCCGTGGCCTTCTGGTCGGCAGACCTGCGTTCCACCATGACGCCGGCAAGCGGGAGAGCGACCAGAGCCGCTGTGCCCATGAAGGCCTGCAACAAGAGGAGTGACTCGTTGGGTGTGCCACCTACGAATGGACCGAGATGCCTGCTCGTGGCCCACACGGCGATAAGGGTAAGGAGAACAACAACAGCAGCAGTTTCACGCTGATCGAAGCGGAACGCTGCCCAAACCAGGAACGGTACCGTCAGGTAGACGAACGGAAACTGACCACCGAACACAAGCCAGCTTATGGAAAGGAGCGCTACGAGAAAGAGACCACGTTCAAGCATGGCTTGGCCACTCCAGCGAAGATGGAGATCCCTGCCGTAAAGGATGAGCAAAGGCGCAAAGATGAGCGCTCCGGTGGCGTCCCCCAGCCACCACGTGAGCCAAACTAGCCGGTAGTCGGCCCC
>VBAI01000276.1 GCA_005882295.1 Candidatus Segetimicrobium genomatis
CTCGTCTCCCTCACATCGCCCGTCAGTCCCGAAGACGACGCCACGCTCACGGTGCAGACCGCACCTAGTCCCCGCTCTGGCCCTGGCGCATCCTCGGGGGTCCAAACCGGACCACAGGCGGCCTGTACGAATCCCCCACAGCCCGCTAACCTGCTCCAAGGCAGCGTCGTGAGGGTCGTAGACGGCGATACCATCCGGGTGCGGCTGGCTA
>VBAI01000026.1 GCA_005882295.1 Candidatus Segetimicrobium genomatis
GAATGCCACCGGTCCCTCGCGTCGTAGTTCACGCACGATCCGGGACTTGTCCTGTGGCAGCACCCGTGCATGGTAGCGCTCAATTCCGAGCTCCTGCGCCACCGTCTTCGCCACCGCCTCGGCATCGCCGGTGACCATCACAACCTGTACGCCCATCTCCTTCAGCCTGCGGACCGCCTCGCGCGCACTCTCGCGCACCCGGTCGGCCAAAGCAAGGATGGCAAGGACACGAGACTCGTCCATCAACGCGATGACGCTCTCCCCCCGCGCGGCGGCCTCGTCGAGTCCTTTCTTCGCCGCCTCGCCTACACCGAGTCCCATCTCCCCGGCCCACTCGGGACGACCGGCCCGGTATAGGGCGCCGTCCAGCCGCCCCTCCACTCCTTTGCCGGCGACGGCGCGGAAGTCTGCGACCGCAGCGGTTCGGACCCCGCGGCGTTCTCCTTCTTCAACGACCGCCCGCGCCAGCGGATGCTCAGAAGACGCTTCCAGTCCGACCGCAAGGCGCAACGCTTCCTGCTCACCCGGCCCATCGGCGTAGACGCCGCGCACGACAAAGCGCCCTTCTGTGAGGGTTCCAGTCTTGTCGAAAGCCACCATCCTGAGATCTCGAGCGCGCTCGAACGCCTCACGGTTGCGGACCAGGATGCCGTTGCTGGCGGACAGCGATGTGGCATTCACGATGACGAGGGGGACCGCCAGCCCCAGCGCGTGCGGGCAGGCGATCACCAGAACCGTGACGGCGCGCTCGACGACGAATGCGATCTCGCGCCCCGCCGCAGCCCAACTCGCCGCCGTGGCGGCCCCGGATCCAATTGCTATCAACGTCAGCCAGTATGCGGCACGGTCCGCCAGCGCCTGAAAGCGGCTGCGCGACGCCTGGGCCTCATGCACGAGCCGCATCATCTGGCTCAGGGTGGTCCGCTCGCCGGTGCGGGTGACCTGGATCCGCAGCGCGCCCTCGCCGTTAACCGATCCCGCTACGATCTCATCGCCCCTCTCCTTCGCGACCGGGCGCGACTCGCCGGTCAAGAACGCCTCATTCACACTCGATGTGCCATCCCCGACCACGCCGTCCACCGGCACCTGTTCCCCAGGCCTCACCAGGACCACGTCGCCCTCGCCCAACTCAGAAACAGGCATGTCCTCAGTGCCGCGGTCGGTGACCCGATGCGCAATAGGTGGTACCAATGACGCCAGGTGTTCCAATGCGCGGCTCGCGCTCTGGATGGAGAGCATCTCCATCCAGTGGCCGAGTAGCATCACGTCCACGAGCGTCGCCAGCTCCCAGTAGAACGGCATCCCCTGCAGGCCGAGGCTCACGGAGAGGCTGTAGGCAAACGCGACAGAAATGGCCAGCGCGACGAGCGTCATCATCCCCGGCAGTCGCGCCGCCAGCTCCCGCCGCGCACCCTCGACGAAGGGCCAACCCCCGTAGAAGAAGATGACAACAGCCAGGACGGGAGTGATCCACTCCGATCCCGCGAACTGCACCGCACGATACCCCAACCACTGCTGGAACAGTTGCGCGCCGTAGAGGATAGGCAGCGTCAGCAGCAGGCTCACGAAAAACCGGTCGCGGAACATCTGTGGGCTGTGACCGGCATGCTTGTCGTGCCCGCCGTCCATGCTCTCGTGCCGGTGGACGTGACCTTCTGTGTGACTGCTCTTCTCGTGATGATGTGCCATGGCTACCACACTCAGGGCCGCTTCATCATTTCTAACATCCGTTGCATCATCTGGCGCATCTCGGGGTTATCCATGGCTTCCTGCATGCTGCGCAGGACCGCCGGGTCTTTCATCGCCTGCGCGCACGCCGACGCCATGGACTGCATGAACTTGGGATCGTGCATCATCTGCGCC
This sequence comes from Candidatus Segetimicrobium genomatis, assembly GCA_005882295.1. Lineage (GTDB taxonomy): Bacteria > Sysuimicrobiota > Sysuimicrobiia > Sysuimicrobiales > Kaftiobacteriaceae > Telluricultor. The sequence continues at coordinate 1,864 of VBAI01000026.1, forward strand.
ATCATGTCCGCCATACCCTGGGGCCCCATCATCTGCGCCATCATCGGACTCATCGGCCCGGTCATGCCCCCTCCGAAGGCCCGCGCCAGCTGCACCCCTCCGATAATGAGCAAGATTCCCAGCACGACGCCTGCGGCAAACACCCATGCGGATCGCATCCCTCAACACCTCCGGTCGTTAGAGTGGCGCGGCCTTGGAAATCTATTCCAGCGTGAGAATTGGCCGATAGCCTAACAGCGAAGATGAACTGGTGCTGAGGCAGCTGACGGGAAGGCGGGTGACAAAATCAATCTGCGATGGATCGCGTCCAATCCAAGCTGCAGAGTGGCAAGCGAGAGCACGACGGTGCCGATGGCAGGAGGCCAAAGCTGGACTGGCGCAACAGACAGTCCCGACACGACACAGCACTCGATTTGAACTGTGGAGTGCGCAGGCATGGCACTACCGCCAGCAACTGCGCATAGGCCCATCACGAAAAGCACGAGTGGTACGATGACCCGCATCATACTTCTCTTTCACCGTAACCGCTTCAGATTTGCGTGTCAACGTTCTCATAAGGTTCGGTTTCATCCCATTTCAGCTACACGCCCGGTGAGGTCGATGCGCCGCCAGGCCCCGCCCCGAAATCGCCACGCCAGCGCCGCGGCCAGCAGGCCGATGTAGACAATCAGCCACAGCGTCGCCACAACATAGCCGCCTCCCAGCAGCTTCACGGAGATCGTCACACCCGGGACGAATACCGCCCACGCGATGACAACCCGCGCCCACATGGAGAACGCCGTGTCGCCCGCCGCGCGGAGGGCTTCGGTCAGCGTCATGGCCACGGCATCGAACAGCTGCCAGCTGGCCGACATCATCAGCATCGCGGCGCCGATCCTGAGCAGATCGGGCGTAGCCGTTCGCTGGTCAATGAAGGGAGCCATGAAGAGCCTCGGCAGCACGAGATACGAGAGGCCGACCGCGCCCTGCCAGACCCCGACCACCTTCGCGGTCAGGCGCACGACGTGCGGGACATCTTGCGGGCGGCCCGCGCCGATCGCCTGGCCGACGAGAATGGCTCCTGCGCTGGCGACCCCAAACGCCGGCATGAACGAGACGGAGTTGATCTGGAGCGCAATCATGAACGCGGCGAGCGTGGTGGTGCCGAGTCCCGCCACCAGGACATTAATGAAAAAGCTGAAGGCCAGGAACTCGAAGAACCAGTTGAGGCCCACGGGGAGACCAAAGCGCAGCAGGCGGATGAACTCCCCCCAGACCAACCGGACCCGCCGGAAGACGCGCGGCGCGCCGACTCCGGTCAGGAAGAACACAAAAAGGAGGGTGAACGCGATGCCTGTGGCGAGGGCGCTCGCCAGCGCCGCCCCTCGCACGCCAAGGGCCGGGGCGCCCAGGTGGCCGTTGATCAGCACCCAGTTGCCGAAGACGTTGAGCCCCATCGCCAGGACGCTCGCCACCGCCGGCAGCCGCGTGTTCCCCAGCCCACCGTAGAAGTTGTTCAGCGCCTCCATCCCCACCGCCGCCCCGCCGGTCAGCAGGCGCAGTTGCAGGTAGCCGCTCATCAGGCGATGGACCTCGCCCTGATACCCGATCATACGCAGGATCCCGGGCACGCTGGGGATTCCCGCGAGACACAGCAGTTGTGTGAGCAGCGCCACACCCAGGCCATACCATCCGTAGCGCCGCGCGGCCGCGGGGTTTCCTTCACCGGTGAACTGTGAGGTGAAGCTGCTGACGATGAAGACGAGTCCCATCGGCAGGATGAGCAGGTTGAAAGTGTTGGTCGCCCCGGTCGTCGTGGCGGCGAGCGCCGCCTCGCCGAGGTGCGCGACCATGATCGCATCCGAGACGCCCACCACCACCTGGCTCGAACGGGAGATGACCACAGGCCAGGCGAGACGGAGGAGCCGGCGCACGGGATTGACCGGTCCCCCACTGGGGACAGGCGCGCGAGTCTCTCTTCCGGTGAGCACAGCGTCCATGGATTTTCCTTCTCCTGGAGATAGACTTGCCGATGGTACCGTGGGGACACCCGCCTCGTCAACGGTCTAAAGACCGGAGGACCCTCTGACTGGAACCCGAAGTGCGGCTAAGGAGCGGGAGGGAGGCTAGTTGCATGCGCCTGAAGGATAAGGTCGCGTTGATCACGGGAGCCGCCAGCGGAATGGGCCGCACCGCGGCGAACCTGTTCGCCGCCGAGGGGGCCAAAGTGGTGATTGCCGACGTGACCGCGCGCACCGGCGAGGAAGCCGCGCAGGAAATCAAGTCTACCGGAGGCCAGGCGGCATTCGTCCGGGCTGATGTCTCCAAACCGGCTGATGTCGAGGCGATGGTGCGGTTTGCCCTCGAGACGTTCGGGGGCCTGCACGTCCTCTACAACAACGCCGGCATCTTCCACGCAGAAGACGAGGGCACGGTCGAGACGGCGGAGGCGATCTGGGATCGCGTGATCGACATTAACTTGAAGGGTGTCTGGCTGGGGTGCAAGTACGGCATTCCTGCCCTCTTGCGCTCGGGAGGTGGCTCGATCATCAACGTCGCATCATTCGTGGCGCTGGTCGGAGCAGCCACTCCGCAGATCGCGTACACTGCCAGCAAGGGCGGCGTGCTGGCCGTGACCAGAGAAATCGCGGTCGAGTATGCGCGCCGGGGCATCAGGGCCAACGCCCTGTGTCCCGGCCCCATCGAGACGCCGATGCTGGCCGAGCTCCTTAGGGACCCGCAGCGGCGGGCCCGGCGGCTCGTGCACATCCCGATCGGGCGCTTCGGCCGGGCGGAGGAGGTCGCGCAGGCGGCGCTGTGGCTGGCTTCCGAGGACTCCTCGCTGATGACCGGCGCGGCGCTGGTCGTGGACGGCGGCATCACCGCCGCCTATGTGACCCCAGAGTAGCGGAAGGAGCTCAGGCCATGGCTGTCACAGCGCAGGCCTACCAACTGGTTATTGATGGGCATGAGGTCGCCGCCGCCGCGGGGCGAGTCGCGGTCGTGACCAGCCCGGCCACGGGGGAACCGGTGGCCTCCGTCCCTGTCGCGGACGAACAGGATGTTGACCGGGCCGTGAGATCGGCTCGCCGCGCTTTCGAGGAGGGACCCTGGCCGAAGATGGCGGCCAGCGAGCGCGGACGTGTGCTGCTGCGGATCGGCGCCCTGCTGCGGGAGCGGGTGGACTCCCTGGCGCTGCTGGAAGTCCAGAGCGGGGGGAAACCTATCCGAGACGCCCGTGCGGAAGTACTCGCCGCCGCAGAGTGCTTCGAGTATTATGCGGGGGCCGCTACCAAGTGGTTCGGTGAGACCATCCCGGTCACCGACCGGGGCCTGGACTTCACGCTGCGGGAACCCATCGGCGTGGTGGGCTTGATTGTCCCCTGGAACTTCCCGCTGATGATCGCCTCCTGGAAGGTCGCCCCGGCATTGGCCGTGGGCAACACGGCGGTGCTCAAACCTGCGAGCGCCACGCCGCTCACCGCGCTCGCGCTCGGCATGATCGCGTTGGAGGCGGGGGTGCCTGCGGGCGCCCTGAACGTGGTCACGGGGCCGGGCGCCACTGCCGGCATGGCCCTGGTGCGCCATCCCGGCGTCGGGAAGATCGCGTTTACCGGTGAGACCAGGACCGGCATTGAAATCATGAAAGCCGCGGCCGACACGATGACGCGCATCTCCCTCGAACTGGGCGGAAAGTCGCCGAATGTCATCTTCGCCGACGCGGACCTGGCGCGGGCCATCCCCAGCGCCGTCAGCGCGGTCTTCTCCAATGCGGGTCAGGACTGCTGTGCGCGGAGCCGGGTGTTCATCGAACGGTCGATCTACGATCGTGCGGTGGCGGGCCTGGTCGAGGAGGCCAGGAAGTTGCGCACCGGCGATCCGCTGCGGGAAGAGACGCAGATTGGATCGTTAATCTCCCACAGCCACCGCGACCGGGTGCGCGGATATCTCGATGTCGGCGTGAAGGAAGGCGCTGAGGTGCTGTGCGGTGGGCGCGCTCCTGACGATCCAGCGCTGGCACGCGGGGCCTACCTGCTGCCGGCCGTGCTCGGGGGCGTGCGCAACGAGATGCGTGTGGCGCAGGAAGAGATTTTCGGCCCTGTGGCCTGCGCCATTCCCTTTACCGACGAAGCGGACGCGGTGCGGATGGCGAACGACTCGCCCTACGGCCTGTCCGGGTCCATCTGGACGCGTGACATCGCCCGCGCATTGCGCCTCGCGCGAGCGATCAGGTCAGGCGTGCTCAGCATCAACAGCGGGCACAGCGTGCACCAGGAAGCCCCCTTCGGCGGGATGAACATGAGCGGCTTCGGGCGCGAACTGGGCATGCACGCGCTGGAGCTATACACGGAAGTCAAGAACATCTTCATCGGAGAGTAGAGGTCACGTGGCGTGCGCCGCGTCCGCCAGCCAGCGAGAGAGCCGCGGATCCTGCAGCTGTTGCACGTACCGGTCGAAGTGCTTCTGGCCGTACGCCACAAAGTCGTAGTCCAATTCGGAGATCGTCACCTGCACCATCCCCCACATCGCTTCACGCAGGTCTGAGAGCATCTTCATCAGCTTCAACCGGGCCAGATCCGGAGTCCTGGCCTGTCCGAAGTAGGCCTCCAGCATGATCATCTCCTGGTTGTCATCGAGGCCTTGATGCACGGCGAAGTTGCCCAGGTCAAAGTATGGATCGCCCATGGCCGCGTACTCCCAGTCGATGATGCGGATCAACTCGCCGTCGTCGAGAAAGTTGGCCAGAAGCAGATCGTTGTGGCAGGGGCAGCGTGGGCGCGGGACTGCCTGCATCGCCTGGTGAATGGCCGCGGCCTGGTCAGCCATCCAGTCGATCCGTGCGGGGAGCGGAGCCGCTGCACGGCAGATCTGCAGGTACTCCAGCACCGTCTCGAACGCGGAGAAGATTCCAGGGAAGGGCGCGCCGCTGTGGAAACGCCGCAGCGATGCGGCCACCCGCCGCAGCACTGGGGCCTGTCTGATCTCGTCAGGAGACATCCCCCGTCCCGCAATGAACCGGGTGACCAGCACGCCTTCCGCCTCCAAAAATTGCACGACCTCCGGCGCCACGCCGCTCCGGCTGGCCGCCAGCGTGCACGCGTACTCCCGGTGGCGATCGATCCCGAGGAGCTCGCAGTCCTTCCCCGGGATCCGGATGACGAACGACTCTCCGCCCACGTCCACCCGGTAGTTGAGGTTGGTAATCCCGCCGCCCAGCTCTGAGGTCACGACCCCCGTGCCGGTCCAACCTGGAATCCTGGCGATGACGTCCTGCAGCGTCACGCCCGGTCACCCGGCAGCCGCGTGACCTTCGGGCCCTCTCCGCGAAAATGGGCCACCCAGGAGCAGCTATCCCAGGCGGTCTCAGGGACAGGAGGGATGAGCGTCTCCTCGAGATGGGCCAGCAGGCCGGCCCGTTTCGAGACGCGGTAGATCTGGTTGTGAATGCACTCCCGGTCGCCGAACTCACACACGTTGTCCTTTGTTCCCCCGCAGGGACCGTTGGCCAGCCCCTTGGGGCAGGTCTCCGGGCAGACATAGGCTGTCTCGGGAAGCCGGCAGAAACCGCAGGTCTGACAGCCCACCAGCGGTCCTTTGATCGCCCGTTCCACGCGAAGCAACAGACGTCCCACCCCTGAACGGGCGTCCAACCGCCGCAGTACCGGAGCAAGCACGCGGGCGCCGGCGGCGCCCTCTTTGAACAGGAGATGGTCGATCACGTCCATGATACGGAACCGGGCCCACTCACGGGCCCGCGCGCCGCCGGACCTCTCCCCCATGGCCCCTGGCTTCAGGTACAGGCCGTGGGCGGGAGCCACCTGCACGGCGCGCCCATTCTGAAGTGTCAGAAGTTCGCGCCAGGCCTGCCGGCGTGCTTCAGGCGTCGGACACTCACGAGTCGCGCGCTCGACCTCGTCCAGCAGGCGCACGATGTCCGGATAGGTGTCGAGCCCGCTCACCTGCGCGCCGGCGTATCCCAGGTCGCGCACACTGGCGGTCTGCAGTGCCAGGCGGCGGAAGGCGAAGCCCCGCCCGCCGTCGCGTGAGGCGGCCTCTTCTTCCAACCGCTGCGCAAGGTCGCCGGTGATGGTCACCCCAGCGAGGCCGACCCTACGGATGCGCCGGCTGCGGGCGGGCGTGAGGAGCAGGAGCTCGGCCATGAGGGGAGCATGATACCCACGCTCATTGAGGACCCGGCGCGCTTCCTCGTACTTGCGCAGATCCCAGCCGATCTGCGTCATCAGGAAATCGGCCCCGGCCCGGATCTTCTTGCCCGCCTTCAGGTACTGGTTGACGAGTTCTTCTTCTCGATACTTGAACGGTGAGACGGCCGCTGCCAGCAGGAGCTCCTGCGAGCGCTGCCGGGCCGCAGCGAGGGCGTTGACCGAATCGAGGTAGCGTACCGGCCGGCCGCCGGGCGGCTGCCTCACCTTGTCCCCGGTCACCAGGAGAAACGTATCCAGGCCCAGCGCCTCGGCCCGCTGCAGGTCGGCTTCCAGATGGCGCAGGATGCGGTCCTTCCCGGCCCAGTGCACGATGGGCATCTTGCCTGACTCTTCGGCCACCCTGTGGCCGGTCAGAATTGGATCGTGATCCTGGTCGGAGCGGCTGCGGTCGGTGAGGGCGACGGCGTCGATCCGCGGATCGTCGCGGACCTCGCGGGCGAGAACCAGCAACGGGCGGATGGCCTGCTCGAACGGTTCGCGTGTTCTGGGAGTGGCGATCTCGACGGTCAGCACGAACCTGCGCGCGGCGAGTCCCTGGCGCACACCGTTCGGACGGCTGGCGCCGCTCATCCCGCTCCCGACCCGGTGTGGCCGCCCGTACGCGCCACGGCGGGGAGATCAGCCCGCCGCGCCCGCAGCGGCCCGAGCGCGATCAGGCCCGCGAGCGGGCCCAACGCCAGGAGCACAAAGGCCCACCCCCACTGCGCGGTAGGTCCGATCTGGGCCGCCTTTGTCAGATCCAGTACCATCCCCACGGCGGGCGGCGCCAGCGCGGTCGCTCCCCACCCGGTGAGCATCTGCAGGCTGAACGCACCACCCAGCGACTGCGGCGGCACGACCTCCATGAGACTGGCCGAGTAGGAAGGCGAGTCCGCCAGCGAGACAATCCCGTACAGCAGCGCGATGGTGATCAAGAGGATGAGTGGAGCCGAGAACAGCCAGCCGAAGACCGCGGAGCACACCATGCTGGCGCCGAGCATGAGCATCGCCGTCTCTGCGCGTCCGAGCCGGTCCGAGAGCCGCCCGCCGAGCACGGCGCCAATCCCCCCGCCTAGCCCAATCGCCCACGCCGCCAGCAGACCGCCCCGGGCGAGTGCCTCCGTGTTGCCGCCGCCCCGCGCCAGCAGCAGCTGCACCATGAACGGGGTCAACCAACCCCACATCCCAAACAGCTCCCAGTTATGGCCGGTGTAGGCGAGAATCACCCGCCGCGCCGACCGGTTGCCCAAGACGTCACCCACGTAGCGCGAAGGACCGAGCCGCTGGAGGGCAGCCGGCAGCGGGACGCTCGGGACCTTCCAGGCCAACACCAGCGCGCCCAGGAGCTCGACGGCGGCCACGGCGACCATGGTGGGGCGCCAGCCGAACCGCGGGGCCAGCACCCCCATGTAATACAATGGGACGGCATAGGCGACCACGATCGTGCCGACGTAGATGCCGGTCGCGGTCCCCCTGCGGTCGAGGGGAATGGTCTGTGCAATTTGCTTGAGGGCAGGCAGGTACAGGCCGCCGTACACGATGCCGACGATCAGGCGGATTGTCAACCCGGAGGCGAAATTCCGCGCGAAGAGCGCAAACAGCAGATCGCCGGCCGCGACCAGGGCCGCCGACCACACCATGATCGGCTTGCTGCGGATCCGGTCCAGCAGAAATCCGACGCCGACATACGCGCCTAAGGTGCCGAGTTGAAAGGCGCCAAGGATGACGCCGGCCTGGCTGGCGCTGATCCGCCATTCCGAGGTGAGGACCGGGATGAGCACCGAGAAGATGAGGCTGGTCTGATGCGCCAGGAACTGGCCCAGGCAGAGCGCAACGAACCCGGCCGTCCAGCCGGCCTTACGCACCGGCGGCGGCCTGGACCATCCAGCGTGAGACGCGTGCATCGTCAACGGCCTGATGGTAACGGTCGAAGTGTGTCGTCGCGTAGCCCAGGAAGTCGAAGTCGGCGTTGGACACGCCCACCCCAACCATGCACCACATCCCCTCCCGGAGCTCTGCGATGATCTTCAGCAGTTTCAACTGCGCGAGGCTGAGATCGGTCACCGCGCCGAAGTAGGCCCGCAGCAGCGCCTCGTCCTGGGCGTCGGAGAAGGTATGGTGTATCGCGAAGTTAGCGAGATCGAAATAGACGTTGCCCATCGCCGCGTACTCCCAGTCGACGATCCGCACCAGGGTACCGTCGTCAATCAAGTTTGGCCCCCAGAGGTCGTTATGACACGGCAGCGCCGCCGGCCACGCCGGCCGGAGGACTGCTTCAATCTCCGCGGCTCGATCGAACATCCAGCCGGTGTCACCGGGCAGGGGCGCCCTGTGTGCGCGCGCCACCCGGAGGTAATCCTCCAGCGTGCGGAACGGCGAGAAGAGGCCGTCGAAGGGAGGTCCCGTGTGATACAGGTGGAGCGACCGCACAACGCGTGCGATCATCTCCGGCCGCCCCATCTCCTCGGCGGAGAGATTTCGGCCGTCGATGAACCGCGTGACCAGGATGCCCCCGGCCGGCAGGCAATACACCACCGTTGGACCGACGCCGGTCCGGCTCGCGGCGACGAGGCACTGATACTCGCGCTGGCGATCGATGCCCAGGCGTTCGGTGCCCTGCCCTTCGATCCGGACCACGAACGCCTCTCCGTCCACTTCCACTCGATAGTTAACGTTGGTAACGCCCCCGCTAATCGGCGAGGCTGTCAGGGACGACGCCTTTCGCCATATGGGGACGCGGGCCACAGCTTGCTCGATCGTGATGGTCAAGGAATCCGGTATGGCCCTATGACCGGGTGGAGGCGTCCAGCCGTCGCTTGGGGATCTCCTTCTTGGGGTCGATGAACGGCAACGTGACTACCGCTGCCTTGTGCCGGGGCTCGCCAGGCAGGCGCTGCACTTCGATGCGCTGCCCTGGAGCCGTGTACTCGATCTTGATCATGGCCAGCCCGATATTCTTCTTCAGCGTGGGGGAGTAGACAAACGCCGACGCCCGGCCGACTGACGTGCCGTCCTTATAGACGACCCAGGGGCCTTCGAACTCGTGCTGGGCCGGCTCGCCGTCCACCTCGAATCCCACCAGCCTGCGCTTGATCCCGTCCCGCCGGATTCGCTCCAGGGCTTCCTTGCCGATGAACCGCTGCTTGGGCTCGATTTGCCACTCCAGCCCCAGTTCGTACAAGTTGGTCGTCAGATCCATGTCAGACTGATTATTGAGAATGCCGGCCTCAATGCGGCGGGCGTGGTTCGGGCCGGCGGGGATGAGGCCGAGGGGCTTCCCGCGCGCCAGGATGAGCGTGACCATCTCCTCCACGCGCGTATTGTCCAGGCAGAACACCTCATACCCCACCTCGCCGGTCCAACCGGTGCGGGTGATGATCACCGGGATGCGGCCCGGGAATTCGGCTTCCATCCACCAGTAGTAGCGCAGCGTCTTGATACGGTCGCCGACGAGGGCCAGCAGGATGTCAGGAGATTTTGGACCCTGGACCTGCACAGGGTAGACATCGGCGAGCTTCACCGTGGCCCGTAACCCCGCGCCGACGGCCACACCCTTCGCCCACAGGTGCACGTCACTGTCGGATGGACAGAGCCAGAACCGGTTCTCCCCCAGGCGCAGCACCACCGGATCGTTGACGACACAGCCATTCTCGTCGCAGATCAGCGTGTACTTGCATTGGCCGATCGCACACTTGCGCATGTCGCGCGGCGTGAGCAGGTCCATGAGGGCAAATCCCCCCGGCCCGTCGATTTCCACGGGCCGCTCCACCCCAACGTCCCACAGCGTCGCGCCGTTGCGAATCGCCCAGTATTCCTGGTCTTTGGTCTGGCCCTCGAAATCAACCGCATGGAGGATGTGGTTGTACCAGAGGAACGAGGTGGCCCCCAGCCGCCGGAAGACCGGGAACAACGGAGACTTCAGATAACGCATGGAATGAACAAGGCGATAGTCATAGAGGTCGCCTGTGGGCATCTACGTCTCTCCCCTCATAAAATGTCTGGCCCAGCCTTCGACTCCTCAGTGTCGTCTCCTTCTGATGCGGATCCGGCGCGGCACGCAGAGGAATCGTCTCTTTTCCGCGAACTGTTCGCCTGATGACCAGGATCTTCTTCGCCACCGATCTCCACGGCTCCGAAGTGTGCTGGAAAAAGTTCCTGAATGCACCGGAGTTTTACGACGTCAGCGTGCTGATCTTGGGCGGGGACATGACCGGCAAGGCGCTCATCCCGCTGGTGGGCGCAAAGAGCCGCTACGAGGTGGTGCTGCAAGAGCACCGCTACGTGCTGGCGTCGGCAGACGAGGTGCAACAGATGGAGCGCCGCATCGCCGGGCACGGATACTACGCCGTGCGGGTGGACCCGGACCAGATGGCGGAGCTTCAAGCCAATCCGCAGGCGGTGGACCGGCTCTTCCAGGAACAGATGCGCTCCACGCTGGAACGCTGGATGACCCTGGCCAGGGAGAAGCTGAGCGGGAAACCCATCCGGTGTTTCGTGTGCCCGGGGAACGACGACCGGCCGGAGACCGATGAGGTCATCACCGACTCGAGGGTCGTGGAGCTGGCCGAGGGGCGCGTCGTCGACGTGGACGGCATCGAGATGATCTCCACCGGATGGTCCAATCCCACCCCGTGGGAGACCTACCGCGAATGTTCTGAAGCGCAACTTGCCTCTCGCATTGCCCACATGGCGGACGGCGTGCGCGATCCCGGACAGACCATTTTCAATCTGCACTGTCCTCCGTACGGATCGAAGCTGGATGAAGCCCCCGCGCTCGACAGCGAGCTGCGCCCCCGCCACGCCGGCCAGCTGCTGCAGCCGGTGGGGTCGACGGCCGTGCGCGATGCGATTATGCGGTATCAACCAATCCTCTCCCTGCACGGCCACATCCACGAAGCCAAGGGCGTCGCCCGGCTCGGCAGGACGCTGGCCATCAACCCTGGTAGCTCTTATGAGTCTGGGACTCTGCAGGGCAGCGTGATCGAGATCGATGCCCGGCGGGGTGTACGCACGTACACCCTCGTGTCGGGCTGAGAGGAGACGCAGATGGGCGACGCCGCGGGGTATTTTGTCCGCAAAGCAACAGGCTTGGTCCGGGCCTGGTCGGCCTTCGACGCATTCGTCTACGCATTTTTCTCCGTGAACTTCGTCACCCTGGGGATGTACATCATGTCGTTCGCGCCCTTCGTCCCCCAGGGACACCTGCTGCCGGCCGCGATCATCACCGGGATCTTTGTCACGTTCCTGGTACTCGTCTACGGCGGCCTGATCGCCACGATGCCTCGGGCCGGAGGTGACTACGTCTGGCAGAGCCGCATCCTGGGCGGCGGCATCGCGTTCGTCCTGGCGGTGACGGGGTGGTGGTTCATCCTCTGGCACTGGGTGCCGATCTACGGGAACATCCTCTCCGTGCAGTTCTTCGCTCCGCTGCTGGCTACAGTGGGGCGGGGCGATCTGGCCCAGTGGTTCAGCACGCCCAGCGGGATTTTCGTCAGCTCCTTGATCCTGGTGGCCTTTGTCAGCTACTACATCGCCATCGGCATGGAGGGGTATGCCAGGATTCAGAAGTTCTGCTTCTGGGGCGGCATCGTCGCCCTGGGGGTGGTCCTCCTCCTGCTGCTGATCGGCACCCAGGGGCAGTTCCAGCAGGCGTTCAATCGCGAAGCGGCGCGTCTCTTTGGGGCGTCGGGGGACGCCTACGCGCAAACGATCGAGGCATCGCGCAAGTACGGGTTCACGCCGCCTCCCTTCGGCGCCATGCCGTTGGGTCCCAGCATCCTGCTCATTCCCATGGTCGTTTTTTACCTGCTGTGGCCCAACTGGGGAGCCACCCTCTATGGGGAAGTGCGCGGCGCCAGTGACTACCGGCGGGTCGTCGGCGGCATGTTCTGGGGACTGTGGATCACGGTCGCGCTGTCCGTGGTCTTTTTCCTCCTGGTCGCGAAGACAATGGGGTGGGAGTTCTACCTGGCGGCGAACTCCAACTACTGGGCCACGATTTACACGCCGGATACAGCGCCCAAACTGGCCGTCCCCCTGTGGCCCTACCCAGCGTTGCTCGCGGGCTGGTTGGTCGACAGCCGCATCTTCCAGGTCATCGTGCTGGGGTTGATGAGCTTGTGGTTCTGGGGATGGTCGGGGACGGTCTTCCTCTCCTCCACCCGCGTCATCTTCGCGGCGGCGTTTGACCGCGTCCTGCCGGAATGGGCCGCCCAGGTGTCGCCGCGCAGCCACGTGCCAACCGGCGCGCTGCTGCTGATGGTGGCGCCGTCCATCGTGGTAAGCGCGCTCTACTCCTACTACCCGGGATTCGCCACGTACACGCTGGACGCGACACTGGTCATCGCCGTGACGTACCTCGGCAGTGTGGTCGCCGCTACGATCCTGCCGTGGCGCCGCCCCCGTCTGTACGGGGCCTCTCCGGTGGCGCGCTACAAGGTCGCCGGCGTGCCATTGATCACCGTGGCAGGCGTCGTGACCGTCGTGTTTCTCGCGTTCAACCTGTGGAAGTGGGTGACGGATGCGACCTACGGGGTG